>JBLGBD010000017.1:0-35772 GCA_047617585.1 Pseudohongiellaceae bacterium
CGCTTGGATAAATTCCTCGTGGTATTCAATGCCAATCTCATGGATGGTTTCTAAGCAGTCTGAGATGAAAGAAGGAGTAACTACAGCCACTTTTTTAATTCCTTGTTCCACTAGCTTGATGATGTGCTCATCTAGATAAGGTTGAATCCAAGGTTGCTTACCAAATCGAGACTGAAAGGCGATTGAATACTTATCCTCGGACCAGCCTAAAGCATCTACTATGCCGGCAGTGGTTTGTACACACTGGGCTCGGTAACATAACGCATTCTTATCAGTGATCGTGTTACAACACTCGCCAAACTTACAGTAGTCTTCTGGATCAAACTTCTTAATCGTTTTTTCGGGCAGCCCATGGTAGCTAAATATTACGTGGTCATAGTCGCTCAGCTCAAGGTGTTTGGCGATTAGAATAGACCACGCCCGAATAAACGCCGGCTCACTGTAAAGGTCGTTAACAAACTGAACCTTCGGCGGCGTTTCCCACTTGGCTACCTGCTGTTTGACCTCATGAAACACTGAAGCCGTAGTTGCAGTGGAAAACTGCGGAAACAATGGCAGAGCCAAAATTTCAGTAATACCTTGTGACTTAACCTCAGCCACAGCATCCCAAACAAATGGTTTGCTATACGCCATGCCATTGAACACTTTCACATCTTCTCCAGCGTCGTCGAACATTGTCTGTAGGCTGGCTTGCAGCCGATCGGCATACACCTTCAACGGCGAGCCGCCTTCCATCCAGATATCTGCATAGTCTTTTGCGGTCTTTGGCGCCCGAAAAGGAATAATGATTAAATTTCGCAACAGCCAGCGGCCCACCGGATTAAAATCGAACACAAACGGATCTGAAAAAAAGTATTTGTAAAAGTGTCTAAGCCCTTTGGTGGTTGGCTCAGAAGGAGTTCCCAGATTAAGAAGTATTACTGCTTTAGTCATAAGTATTGGGCCAGAGAGTTTGATTAAGTTGGAACTGCCTAGAGGCGATATCGAAATAGTGGGCCATGTAAAGATGATGAATTATACGCCATCGGTTGGGTCTTGAGATCACCCAAACGACCAAATTCTAGAGATAAGCTGCAAACTGCCTAGTAAACCTTAATGGCAGCGCCGTATTTTCGATAGAATTGCAGCGAAAAGGGTTTCGCCCTGCGTCCAGCCTTGAAAATTGCTGAACCCGGACAAGCTATTCTTATTGCTAATATAAGCCTCAGCTCGTCAGCACTTACAGGTAACGTTTAAAAGCTATAGTCTGCTAGCACGCAAAATGGCAATTAACGCCAATCGCCTTACCTCAATCCACCCAACCACTAAGCCTGCATATCTACCCCAGAATAATCACACAGGGCGTTAAGGCAAATTATCGTTTTCAAACAGATTTTGCAGTTCTGCCCTTCCCTGCCTCGCCATTCTTGAGAGCTCTTCAGGATTGTCCAAATGCTTAATCGATTTGCTCAACATCTTTTCGTCATGCTTACGGAACATATCCGTAATCTCCAGCGCTTGGCCCTCAGGGTAGCCCAAAAATTCGAGAGTGCTGGTCGCTGCCTCTAGGCTACTGGCAAAGGTGTCTCGTATCACGCTTTCCACCCCGCGGGTTAGCAATTGCCTCGCATGGGTTCTATCCACTGCTCTGGCAATAATCCGCAATCTCGGGTTTTGCTCTTTAGCCAGATCTACTATTTCGAGTGATTCTTCAGCATCATCAATAGCCACCAGCAATATTTTTGCATGCTTGATGCCTGCCGAGCGCATAAGATCTAGCCGTGTCATGTTGCCAAAGAAGATTCGGTTACCAAATTGTTTTACAAATTCGACGTGGGCGGGGTTCTTATCCATCGCCGTAAAAGGAATATGTTTGGCCGCCAACATACGGCCGGTTATTTGACCAAAGCGACCAAACCCGGCAATAATAACTTCAGGCTCATGAGTATCCCAATGGGCGTCTTTAGTGGGTTGAGCTTCACTGCGGCTGCGCCATAGTTTTCTATGAGCCACAACAAAGGGCGACGTCATTGCCATGGAAAGACCAACAATTAAAGTAATTTGTTCTGATATTTCAATACCAACCAATCCCACCTGAGAGGCCTCTGACAAGACAACAAAAGCGAACTCGCCCCCTTGAGAGAGCATCAAACCCAGTTGAAAACTTTCTTTTAGTGATACATGGCGCCACCTAAGTATAGCCACGATCACCAATGTCTTAATTAGAATGAGAGTCAGCGCGGCCAGTATCATCAGCAGCGGGTTTGCAATAAGCAGGGACAGGTTTATGGTCATGCCAACGGCAATAAAAAACAAACCTAACAATATGCCTTTAAAGGGTTCTATATCTGACTCTAGCTGGTGTCGGAAATCTGAACTAGCCAACATGATCCCCGCTAAGAATGCCCCTAGCCCCATCGACAAACCAACCGCTTCCATTAACACGGCCACACTTATGACAATCAGCAAACTAGCCGCTGTCATAATTTCGCGAGTATTTGTTTGTGCAACGACTGTCAGCAATGAGTTGAGTCCGTATTGACCAAACAACAGCACCGAGACCACTGTAGCCACCGAAAGATACCACGGCACCGCGTCCGCAGCGTTGAGGTCGCTCTGAGCCAGCACGCCTACCAATAGCAAGATGGGGATTACTGCTAAGTCTTGCAGCAACAGAATGGAAAACCCCTTGCGGCCCAGCGGTGACGCCAAAATATGCTCTTCACTCATAAGCTGAATAGCAAAGGCCGTAGACGACAGCCCGAGAGTTAATCCGAGCACAACGGACTGATCAATCGAGAGAGAAAGCAGTAGGAACAAGCCGCTCAGAATGACCGCGGACACCAGTAGTTGGCTGCCACCAATCAGAAAGATCTGACTCCGCATGATCCACAGCTTGGTAGGCGCCAACTCTAAGCCGATAATGAAAAGCAGCAGAATGACGCCATACTCAGCAAAATGCAGCACCTCTTCTGGGTCGGACACCAGGGCCAAGGCATGTGGCCCCAAAACCACGCCAGCACACAGGTAACCGAGAATTGAGCCGAGCCCCAATTTCTTAAACAAAGGAACTGCGATAACTGCTGCAGCTAAGTAATATAGCGCGTTTATCAATAAATTTTGTTCGTACATTAGAACCTCTAGCGCCACTAAACTGCCTGCTGCAACAGCCCATGAAGCTATCACAAATCTCGCTGTCCCGCTGCATTCTCGTTGCAGCAACCGGGCCATTGAGTGACTCCCATTTTCCGGCACTTGCAGCAGTCCTCGCAGCCGAAAATGGCGTATTTTAAAAACCAGTAACTAATCACTACAATCAATGCCTGCTTGAAAAGTTAAGCCCTCGCGCCGAACCGTTTTTGAAGCCCTTTCCTAAAGCCCTGCATAGCCCCCAACCCATTGTTTTTTATAGATTTAAACAAGAGCGAGAGATTGAGCAACGAAATGTCGAAAAAATGCCTACAATCCAGAACAAATTGAGTACACTAAAAATAAGCATGTGAGACTTTCCCATTCACTATTCACATCTTTTTAGGGGAACAATTCGTGAAAAAAACTCTAGCATTAACTTTATCAGCAGCCATCACCCTGACGGCCGCAGCGGCTCAAGCCGGAGAGCGGGTTGGGGATTTCGCCCTGATCGACCACAAGGGCGCCTTCCAACATATGGCGTGGTACGACGATAATAGCGCCGCTGTAATTATGCCTTTTAGCGCTGACAGCGAACTAACCGAGTTTTCCGCGTTGGAGTCGAAATACAAAGACCTCGGGGTCACCTTTTTCCTAATGAACCCTGGGCTTGAAACAGACCGTAGCAAAATCGCCACCCAGTTAATTGCAGCGGGCGCTGACTATCCAGTGCTCATGGATGATGCCCAGTTAGTAACCGAAATGCTGGGAATCCAGCAGCTCGATCAAGCCGTTGTCTATAACCCAAAATCATTTGAAGTGCTTTATCGCGGGCCCATCTCTAGCGCGATGGAAGCCAGTATCGACGCCGCTTTGAATGGTCAAAACTCAGACCTTGTGAGCATGGCAGCAAAAGGCGCCCCAATTCAATTCATCAACCAAGACGCCCATAGTGACCTTTCTTACACCAATGACATCGCGCCAATCATTGCTGAAAACTGTGCCTCTTGTCACCGTGAAGGCGGCATCGCACCTTTCGCAATGGATAGCAAATTAGCAGTACAGGGCTGGTCGCCAATGATCCGCGAAGTGGTCATGACTAAGCGCATGCCCCCTGGGCAGATCGACAATAAGGTCGGTCACAAAATGAAAAATGAGATGAATCTAAGCGACGAAGAAATGCAAAAACTCGTGCGTTGGGTAGATTCAGGTTCGGCCGTCGATGGCGATTCAGACCCTTTAACTGCCTTGGTGTGGCCTGAAAGCAAGTGGTCATTAGGCGAGCCAGATATGATAGTCAAAGTGCCAACGCAAACTGTTCCAGCAACAGGCGTAGTTGATTACATGGACATCCCAATTGATCTAGGTTTAGAAAAAGATGTTTGGATACGTGGCAGTGAAGTATCTCCGGGGTCACCTGAAGTGCTTCATCACATTATTACTACAGTAATCGCCCCTGGCGGTGCCGCGAATCCACAGGAAGCGCTGTTCGCAGCAATTAATAGCCTACCTGAAGAACGAGCACTAGCGGTTAGAACTGAATTATTTGCCGCGGTAGCCAGTGGCGGGCGTCCAGATATTGACAAAATCTTCCGTGAAAACCCTGAGATCGATGTTAGCACCTTGCTAGGCGGCGGCGACCCTGATCAGGGTAGTGTAGCTGGCTATGCACCGGGCAATGCCGTGCAGCTAAACCCAAAAGGAGTCGGCGGACTGCTCAAAGCAGGCACCAAGCTAAACCTGCAAATGCACTACACCACGTCAGGCAAAGAAACTACTGATGCTACTGAAATTGGCATCTACTTCTACCCCGATGGTGAAGTACCTAAAGAGCGTATGGGCGGCGGCGTAGGCAATGCCTTCTCCATCGCTATCCCTGCTCAATCTAAAGACCATGAAATGCAGCTAGTGACTTACGTCAAGGAAGAGGCCGAAATCCACAGCCTCATGCCACACATGCATTTCCGCGGTAAGCGCATGAGTTTTGTAGCACAGTACCCAGACGGCACAGAAGAAACACTGCTGTCGGTTCCTGCCTATTCATTCAACTGGCAGTTAGCCCACGAGCTAGAAACCCCACTGCGAGTTCCTGCTGGCACCAAGATAGTGGCAACTGGCGCGTTTGATAACTCATCGCAAAACCCTTACAACCCAGACCCTAACGCTGAAATCATTTGGGGCGAGCAAAGCTGGGAAGAAATGTTTATGGGATTCTATACATGGAAGAACGTAGAACAAAGCGGGTCTGATTGATCTAAACCCGAAACCGAAACAAAAAAGGCGAGCATCATGCTCGCCTTTTTTATTGCCTTAAAAAACTAAGACGTAAGCCCTACTGCTCCCTAGGAGGTGGCGGCGTCCAATCACAGCCTTCACATTCTGGCGAAATATCGTTCTGGGCTAGGACAGTAAAGATAAAATCCCGCCATACTTCATTTGGCTGCCACACAGTATTCATATCTGCCTTAGCCTCAGCAACTGGCACATCTTCAAAAATAACCCGATACAGAAAACTAAATGCCGTTGCCCGAGCATTCACCTGACAATGCAGCAAGGTCTTCTTAGACGTATCGCGCTGCATAGAATCTGAAAACGCATAAAAGTCAGCTGGCAGAGGATTATTAAAATCAACCGGAACATGCATATACTCCATGCCCAAACCCTTCACAACTTGGTCAGCATCTGGCAACGCATTCGCATTATTGGTAAACGCAATATACACAATCCGCTCGAAACCTTGTTCCGAGATCGCTGTAAATTGCTCCTTCGTAGGTTGACCAGAACTGGCAAACGTTGCACTGTACTGCCGAAAGTTAGTGATCCCCTCTAACGATGGATCTACCGCTTCAGCCGCCAACACACTACCGCTCAAAAGTGCAGCTGCCGCCAACCCTATTAATGATTTCTTCATGACCTCTCCTAATTAAACAAGCACTATTATCTAACGCCGTACTATACCAGACGTACCCTAGCCAATTCATTATCCTTTCACCGCTTAATTAACCCATAACACCCCGACTGCAAACAATAAAATGGCCCAAGATAATCAAGCGCTGAACCAACCCACCCCAAAATAGCTCGATACAAACCCCGATCGACAATCAACCAATCAAAAGTAAACCAAGAAAGAATAGCCACTAAACCACCAAGCCAGAGTGCGGCAGTTGATTTAATGACTGTCGCCCGCAGGGAGCGGGCGCCAAGCCTACAAGGACGTAATCACGGCGGGTCATTGAAGCAACCGCCGCACACTGGCCCATGCACTACTTTATCTCTCACCAAAAACGGGGAACAAACCCCAAGCGACATTCAACCGGCCAACCAATCAAAAGAAAACCAAAAACAATAGCCTCTAAACCAAAAGGCCAGAGTGCGGCAGTTGCACTACTTAAGCTTTCACCAAAACCAACCCAGAACAAACCCCAAGCGAGAATGAATCAATCAAGCAATCAAAAGCAAACCAAAAAGAATAGCCACTAAACCAACAAAGCCCACGCCAAAAGCAGTTGAAACAACTAACCAATCACGATTTCTGAAACTCACTCAACAATTCAAGCGCCTGTTCAGCCTTCGCCGCAGGCACATAAACATGGTCATGGTAATACGCAGCCACCATGTTCGCGCTTATATTGTTGCTAGCCAACTTATCTGCCACCGCCGCCGTTAACCCTACAGCATCTAGACTGGAGTGCACAGTCAGAGTAATACACCTAAACAAAGCAGACACCTCAAACCCCGCAGAGCGCGCCGCCGACTCAGTCAAAATCAGACTCATGCCCCCCTGCTCTCGGTAAGTTGCAACAGGCATAAGCGCCATGACACTTTCTATGGGCATATCAAGCGTACTGCAAAATACAAAATTTTCATCAAGCAGCTTCGGCTGCAAAGAGGCTAACAGCTTTTCCAGATCCATTTCTCCATTCATATTGCTACTATTTTCCTAAACAGTTATTCCGATACTAGTTCATCATAAAACCCTGGAATGCTTCTACTCATGAATAGACCATTTTCAGCTTGCGTCCAGCTCAGGTTGACATCTTTAATTGCCTCAGCCGCATCCTCCTTAGCCAAACCACCATCAATCAGATCGCGCATCTTCATGCGCACAGCTTCCATCTGATTTCTGAAGCTAAGAACATCACGCCTATCCATCACCTCACCATGACCTGGAATTGCCGTATCCCAATCCAGTGCCAATATACCATTCATAGTGCTTACC
Organism: Pseudohongiellaceae bacterium; assembly: GCA_047617585.1. Taxonomy (GTDB): domain Bacteria; phylum Pseudomonadota; class Gammaproteobacteria; order Pseudomonadales; family Pseudohongiellaceae; genus UBA9145. Next base: position 7,328 of record JBLGBD010000017.1, read on the forward strand.
CAACCTGCAGAGCTGCCGCCATTGGCATAGTCAACGAAAGGAGCAATCCCGTGCAGCAAGTCGCCGCCATGGACCGTTTTCAAATCAGGAAAGTAAACCACCGTGTCGCCATTGGTGTGACCTAGACCAAGGTAGTGAGCTTCCACCTCCACACCACCAAGCGCAATTGCCGCATGCTGTGTATAGACCAAGCGAGGTATACCGGACTGATTGCCTCGAACCATGTTATCCCGCGCATTCTTGTGGATAATTATCTCAGCCATTTGCAGAAAACCCCCGTTGCTCCCAGTATGGTCGCCGTGGTTATGGGTATTGATTATGTAGCGAACCGGCAAGTCGCTTACACTCGCGACCAAGCTTTGGATTTCCGCAAAATCTTCTGGAAATTTATCATCAATTAGAATCACACCTTCACTGGTAACCCTAACCCCTATGTTGCCACCTGGACCCGTTATCACATAAAGCCCATCTTTTATCTGAGCTATATCCAGACGACTCTGGGCCAAAAGCACTGTACTTAAGGTCATTAGCGCTAACGATAACGCTAGCGTTTTAATTTTACAGAACATACCCTTTCTCCATTTTTTATTGTGAATGTATTTTTGACGCAATGAAAACAGCGCCGTAAATAATGCTAAAGCTTATGCCATACATCACCAAAGCTAACAAACCGGCAACCAACCCCACCACTAGAAAAGCATTGAGCCCAATGCCGCCATCTAATTCCAGATCTATCTCCATATTACCAAGAAGTAGCAACACCCAACACAGAACGCTAGCTATGCCGAGTAACACAGAAAACCATTTTGTTACCTTTTTGGCAAGCAAATGAGCTCTAGTTAATTGACTAATCATTCAGCCTCTCCTCGGCACCATGCCATTGGAATATCCGACTCTAGCGTGCCATCAACATTGCGAATTCGGTGATAGAAACATCCCTCTTGCTGAGAGCCAAGAGACTCATAAAATGCAATAGCCCTGTGGTTAGATTCTCGAGCAATTAGCTCCACCCGCAATACTTCTGGCATGTTTAGACCGACCTGGTCAATGAACCCTCGAAACAAAATCCTGCCAATGCCCTGCCCTTGAGCGGCGGGTGCTACAGCAATAGTTAACTCAGATAACACATGGCCAAAACAAAACAGACCCGATTTATAGCCGTGTATTTCACCCAGCAACTGGCTGTTGCTCTCCGCAACTAAGATAAGTCCAGCAGCGCAGGAATTAGTGACAAAGCGCTCAACGTAGTCGGAGTCTATTTCAGATTCCAATCTTGCTAATCCGCCGGGAACTTTTGCAACATCGACATAAAGTTGGCAAATCGCGGCCACATCTTCAAGTGCCGCTTGACTCAGTTTGGGTTCGGTCAAGGGAGAAAGCAATCTTTTATACGGTTATTGAAAAGGCAAGAATAGCAGCAAACGTAGTTTGTGACTGCTACCAAGAGGCACTAGGCAGGAAGCCAGCGCTCAAGTGAATTTGTTAGACCATTGAGATTAATTGGCTTCGCCAAGTAATCATTCATTCCTGATTCTAGGCAGCGCTCGCGATCGCCCGCCATAGCATTAGCGGTTAATGCAATAATGATCGATTTTTTTCGGTTGGATTTTTCTTCAAAGTCTCTAATAGCCTGCGTCGTTTCAAACCCGTCCATACCCGGCATCTGGCAATCCATGAGAATTAAGTCATAGTCACTCGTCGCAAGCTCATTCAAGGCGTCTTGCCCACAAGCAGCGACATTGGTTTCAACACCCAAGCGGTTTAACATGGCGCAAGCCACTTTTTGATTCACCACGTTATCTTCCACCAACAGTATCCGGCAGCCGATAAATTTAGTTTCTTTAGGCGCCACCACTAGAGATATCTTTGCCTCTCCTTTAGTCTTAAGCGCATCTGCTAAGTTGGCCAGTGATACCGGAAACTGAAGATAATGAGAGCCTTGACTAATTAAGGCGTCTCGGCGGGCTTCCGCGGGCGGCATATGGCCCAGAGTAACAATTGGCATATCACCACAATCAATCCCGGGAATATCTGTAATGGCCATTTCTGCTAGTGCCAAAGTACTTATTTCGCAGCCTAAACGCTCCAGTAATAACCTAATAGATTTGCTTTGTAGCTTGGACTCCACCAAATAGAAGACTTTTTTATTCAAAGGTTTAGAAAGACTGCTTCTAAATCTCGGTGTCTCACAACCTTCAACCGGTAGCAGAGCAGTGAATTTTGACCCCATACTAAGCTGGCTTTCAACCATAATCTTGCCCTTCATCAGCTTGATCAGCTTACGGGTGATTGATAAACCTAAACCGGTGCCTCCAAACGCTCTTGCTGCAGAACTATCCGCCTGAATAAACTCATCGAATAGTGACTCTTGCTGTTCAGGCAAAATGCCAATGCCTGTGTCAATCACTTCGATTCGCATCTCACCCCGCTCAACCTCACAATGTACATTCACCGAGCCGCGATCTGTAAACTTCAGGGCGTTACCCAAAAGATTTAGAACTATCTGCCTAATTCTAGTGCTATCTAAAACATAATGATCATAGGCTTCAGGGGTGATTTCATGCACCAACTGCAACTTCTTCGCCCGGAATTGGGGTGCTAGCAAAGTACAAACGTCTTCTATAAGAAACCCTGGGGAGACTGGCTCAGTATTTAACTTCATTTTGCCGGCATCAATCTTTGAGACATCCAGCACGTCGTTGATAATCGCGAGCAACCCTTCGGCAGAATTAAACGCTGTAGTGACCTGCTCTTGCTGGACAGTGGTAAGACTGTCTTCTTTTAATAATTCCAACATACCCAAAACGCCATTCATGGGGGTGCGGATTTCATGACTCATATTCGCCAAAAAATTGCTTTTGGCTTTGACTGCTGTCAAGGCCTGTTCGGTTCGCAGATTAACCCGAGTCTCTAGATCTGAGCGATTTTCTTCCAGCTCTACTTTGCGCTGCTCTAATACATCCTTTAGAAAAAAATACCGGCGAGCATAGAATTCAGCGCTGTACGCTACAAACATACCTAGCAGGCAAGTAGCCAGCATAAAAAAGATTCGCATAAAGCGCTCTACAAACGGTGTGTCCGCAAAGAGTAAATCAGCGGCAACGAAGCCGATAAGAATCACCCAGCCAGCCAGATTCGCCCAAACGAATCGTAGCCGCAAAAAAGCATACGCGAAGAAAATAACCAGCATATGCCCGGCAAAATACATAGGAGAGGTATCTACCGGGACCGCAAACAACACTGCTGTAAGTCCAAAGCCGGTAAAAAGCACCAAACCAACCAGAGAGACCTGCATTTTTTCAAAGAACAGCTGACTGAAGGTGAAAAGCAGAAATGCCATTTGAAAAGGCACTATGACTCCGAAGCGAATAGACATGACTAAGTTTTTATTATCGGTCAGAACAACCCAGTCCATGATGCCAAACGAGGCCACCATGAGAATCCCTAGGACTATGGCAATACGGCAATGGTGCAATGAAACTTGGCCATACTCGTGGAGAAACGGTTTTTCAAGATGAGCGCTGTTTTCCCTAAACCTCAGGGTCCAAGGGTCAAGATCCATTCCCAACACTGGGTCGCTAGGAGGGTTTAGAAAGAAGTATGATCCGTTTAAAGCATTCATTCAGTCTTCGAAGGGGTATTCTTATGAGTGTAAGCGTAGTGGTTAAACTCGATTTTGACCATGAATTTCTTGGGTTTTCATACTGCGAATCGGCCTTTTCTGACATCGCTCAAATTACCCCTTGGGGCAGTTAAGCAATTTAGAACTGCCGCAGCAGGCCCTTAGTTAGTCTTATTCCAATGTGCTATTGAATTGCCGCACACGAGCCTTACATGTACACTTTTAGGCCGAACTCGAATAAATTAGCTTGTCCCATATAAGGATCGTCAATGAGCACTAAAACCAGTATCGCACTGAAATCCATCGCCCTGACTTTAGGTGCCGTGGCAATTAGCAGCTGCAGCATCCCAGGCATAACACTCTTCGCAACTAATGACTCAGGGGCGACGCTAACCACAGGCGAATCGGCCAATACCCATTTCTTCACCCACGAGATGAACCATGATTCCGGCATTGCCTTGGAAGCGGGCGGCCGCTATGCCATGGATATCACTATTTTAAGTAATTGGACTGATAGTAACATCGCAACCAATGAATCGGACCAGCCACTGGACGAGACAGGCTTTGCGAATTCACTAATGCCTTGGGATTGGGTCGGCCTCACGCGGCGCTCAAAACAGCACAATTGGTTCGAACTGATGCTCAAACAGCCTGGTTGTGGCGGCGCTTTGGGGGTTAGCGACTTAGAATTTGACGAGACCGCGGGACACTATAACTTTACCGCCGATTGCAGCGGTCGCCTGCAATTATTCGTCAACGACAGCATTGGGTTTTATGGCAACAACGTGGGCTATGCCAATATTACTGTTTCAAGACTCAATTAGTTCTTGTTCGATGGTGTAGCCTCCTTTGGGGCTAGTCACAAACTTCAAATGCCGGTTCAAACAGACCGGCCGCTCATCCGCGACATGACTCACATAAATGAGTTGTGTCGCAGAATCTCTCGCAATTGTGTCCAGCAAAACCAGAATTTTGTGGCGGAAGGTGTCGTCCAAACCCACACATGGCTCGTCGAGTATTAATATTGCCGGTCGCTTAATCATTGCTCTGGCTAGTAAGACTAATCGCTGCTGGCCAAAAGAAAGTTCTTCGTAGTAGCAGCTTTTAAACTCTAATAAATCTAAACATTCTAGCCATGCCAAAGCATGCTCAGATTGTTTAGCAGAATTTTGATCGTACAGACCCACTGAATCAAAAAAGCCAGACAGAACCACGTTGAGTACTTTCCAGCCCTTTTGATATTTGTTGTGCAGCTCGTTCGACACAATGCCAAAATAGGACTTTACCTGCCACACGGTTTCGCCACTGCCGCGGCGTTTCCCGAACAAACGCACATCTTGGCCATAGGCCTTGTGATTATCGCCATCGAGCAGACTAAGCAGTGTGGACTTACCGCAGCCATTAGGGCCCTCCACCAAGACATGATCTCCCGGCAGCATGTTCCAGCTGAAGTCCGAAAAAACCACCTGATCGCCGTAGCTCGCCTGTATGTGATTCAATTCTATCAGCGGCTGGTTTGCCGGCAATTCCTTGACGGCGCCGAGCTGTGGTACCGGCTTGCCATGAGCCTGCGCCCTGCCAGCTGCGTAGTCAGAATCAATTAGATTCAAACCCTCTTGTACTGGCCCCGCCGCCACAAGGCGCAGGTCGTTCATATAGGCAACATAAGAAACACTGGGCAAAATATCAGCCCTTCTGCGGCATAGCTGGATCATAGTAGTTGAGGCCGCCCCAGAAGATTCAACGCAATCTGAGATAGCCTGCTTTGAAGCGATATCGAGGGTCTCAAAAGGGTCGTCGAGAATAATGACTTGAGGGTTCGTCCCGCGCTGGGCGTACAACGCCCGCGCCAACAAGGCCCGTCTTACCTGACCAGAGGATAAAAAGCGGATACCCTGCCGCCTAATGCCTAGGAGCCCAAGGTCACTCAACAGCTGACTCTTGAATACCTCATCGGTTTCATCGTTGCAGCGCGAGCCGGCGACTAAGGCGTCTATCGACGTACCGGTATCTTTTGCATCGGCGCTGTACTCACTCATATCCAATTTGTTGTCCATTTGCCAAAGCCTTTGCTGCTCTTCAAATGACACCCAATGGATATCCTGCTGCTCATTAAAGCCCTCCGCATACTGAACGTAGCTACCGCTTTCAACGCGTTTGCCAGCCAATAAATTAGTTAGCAGCGATTTGCCAGAACCGTTGCCGCCAAACACACACCAACGCTGGCCAGCAAATATTTCAAGCTCAGGGACGATCAACAGCGCCTGCCTACCGATTCGACATTGGGCGTTTTTGATCGCGATAAGAGGTGGTGAATCAATCATAGAAAATAGCTGCCTAGGGCCGGTGACCCAATGCCCGACGCATTACTTCATGCTGGATTGCCATCATATGCCCTATACTGCGACGCCAATATTCGGAGTTGTGGGCCCCCTCCGACTGCATGTAGTTAAATGGCACATTGTTGATCATGAGTATATTAGCAATCTCTTTGGCCTCATTGACCAAGCCGTCCGCAGTCCCTGAATCCAAATAAATATGAGGCATTTGGCTGCGAGGTACTTTGTAAATTATGCTAAACGGATCATAGGCTTCGGCCTGCTGAGGGGTTTCAAAATCGATACCCTCAGGGGTTCGCTGGGGCTGAGTACTAAACCCGGGGATATCAATAATCTGTGAAATTAGGGCGTCCGCCTCGGCTATTCTTGCATCCCGTTGGGCATTATCACGGTTAGCCTGACGATCAACCCCTGCACTAAGTGCTGCTGCCGCTGACCTGGCATAGCTTAAGGCTCCGCTGGTGCTGCCAATTGAGGCAAACAGGTGGGGGCGCCGCAGCCCAATGGCAAACGCTGCAAAGCCACCCATAGAGAGGCCCGAGATAGCCCTACCTTCACGGCGTGCTTCAGTGCGGTAGTTGCTATCAACATACCCCACTAAATCCTCCACCAAATAGTCTTCCCAATTGTCTTTTTCCCCGTCGGCACTGCGTGCATAGTTAACAAACCAAGTATTACCGCCATCAGGCATTACGAGAATTAGATCTTGCAGTTGGCGCGCGTAATAGGCGGCGTTGAGGTTGCGCCCCCAAACCGTATAGTTCTGCATATAGCCGTGCAGCAAATAAAGCACTGGGTACTGTTTCTCACTGCTGTAATAGTCAACTGGCAACACAATATCAAACTTCATGGTGCGGCCTACCGCCTCACTGTAGAACTCGACAGTTTCCAAGCCTTCAGGAATCGGTGCGCGCACATCGTCTAGCGAAGTAGGCTGCTGGGCTGACAGCGCTGGGCTGAGCATAATAATTCCCAGCGCTATTGCTGCCAGCCTGAGTGAACTAGTTGAATACATGATGGCTCCGTTTTATTAACCAGAAAGATTTATAACATTTTTCCTTAGCCACCACCTCAGCTCGTGCACAGGATTTAAAGCTTACAGTGATCTCTAAATGTTATGAGGTAGCTAGAAAACATATGGCAACGACACTTTTTTTGAGGGTCGTTAATCACTCGCAAAGACAAAGACACTTATACTGTATCGCAGCTGCAACTATGACAGCTGCGGCTGGCCCTATGATAAACTTAAGTAACGTTCACCCAAGCCAATAGACTTTGAGCAACCTATGCCAGAACATAAATTTATTACCGATGGTGAAGGCCTTCCAAAGTGGTCAAACCCAATAAGCCATGCTGTTGTTGCTGGCAACTAATGCTTCGTAAGTGGTCAGCTGGCGGTGAATGGGGAAGGGGTTTATGTATCAGGGTCCATCTTAGAAGAAGCTACACTCGCCTTTAGCAATTTTTTCGCCGCGGTAGACGCTGCCGGCTTTGCCAAAAAAGATATCGTGTTTGTGGATATTGCGTTTGCCGATTTAAGTCAGATTGACTGCGTGAACACGCTTTATGCTCAGCTGTTTGCCGAAGGCAGCCGCCCGGCTAGAACAATCTACGAGGTTGCTGCACTGCCATTTGGTGGGAAAATTAAAGTCATGGGCACCGCAGTTCAGCAATAATTAGGTAAACCTATCAGCCTAGGCCGCAACTGTTTAATGAGCACGCCTTTTAGGGCCTAAACCCACGGCAGTTCAATTGGCAACTTCCTCATCCTAAATTAACTGAAATCACAGCAGCACAGCCTTGGTTAGCTGAAGTTGAATCGGGTTTGAACCTGCGATAATCGCCAGTTCTATGTAGTATTTTGCCGCACCCACATTGGCCACTGGAAGCACCAAGGTTCCAGTGGCACCATTAAATGCCGCGGCTGAAAAACCTGTTTGGTTAAGTAAATCAGCCCCTGCGAGTTGAAAAACCAACTTGGCTGGATCAATCAATGCGAGGGTGAGTCGATAAAATTGCTCGTTGGCTTTTATTCTGGGCATCACTAATTGGTTTGTCGCTGCATCGAAGACACCTGAGTTGTCTATTGGCGCAGGGACAAACAGCTTAATCTTCTGGGCTTCACGTAGGCCTGAATTATAGGCTCCATTAGTCGTAGCCGCATTGTCAGTATCGGTTGCCTCGCCGGCAAAAAACAGCCTGTCAGCAACAGATTTAGCCAGTGTCGCTCTATCATCTATGGTAGAACCCACTTTGATAAATGAGTAGGCGCCTCTAGCAAAAGGATCGCTGTTCCAACGTGTAATAACTTGGTTGATTGGCGCAGGAATATCTGCTCCCCACATGATTCGCAGAGTAGTCATTGCTTCAGCGACTATCTCAGCATCGCTTTTACTTTCTATTTCTAAGCCGTATTCCCCCGCATTGAAGCCGAGAAGGTGTTTATTGCCAGTTGGTTTATGCCAGTTAACCCACTCATTGAACCGGCCTTTGGGCACACTAAAATAGTTATGAATAGTTGTGTCGCTCCAAAACACGCTGGGAAATTCTAACCACACTTTGTTAAGCACCCCAGAACCCAAGACTGAAATTGAGTTGAGCTTGTCAGCAGGCAACGGCGGGTTGAAGGTGATTGCGCCGGACTTAAGCACACCTAAGGGCACGGTAACAATGACGCGGTCACCGCTGTAATCGCCTTTAGAGGTTTTAATCAATACGCCGCTGGCGCCATAGTCAACGGACTGCACAATGGTTTCCAGCTGAACATTCAGACCCGTAGCTAAATAATTAGTGATCGCATCGAAGCCATTGGGGAATAAGACATCCCCGCCGCCCATATCAGTTCCTTCCTCGGTTCCGATCTGAGACAACTCTTTGGAGTCGCCCGCATACTCATGTTCTTTGGTTGAATTAACCAGAGAGTCAATTGCTCGCAGTGTAAGACCGTCCAATGCGCCCACTCGCAGCGCCTCATCGACTACGTCTTGCACCGAGGCATTCACATCGCTTGCAGTAACTAACTGGGCGTATTGCGCAAACACACTAGCAAACATCTGTTCTTGCGCCGGCGTGAGAGGATCCTCTTTGCCATCCGCATCAAAAACACTTGTGTCTTCGTAATCTACAAGACCCGTGAGGGGTGTGTTGATCTTATTCGCTAACTCAGTAATCGGGTTACCTGTTATCGCGTGAATCCAGCTTGCACCAAGATCAAGTGGTTTCCCGGTTGACCTGTCGGTCCAAACTCTGCCACCTATCCTGTTCCTGGCTTCTAGAATAATGACCTCGAACCCAGATTCTTGCAGACTCTTAGCCGCGGCTAAGCCAGATATTCCGGCCCCCACAATGATGATTTTTTCTTGCGCTAATGTCGCTTGAGCAAACCCTAGGAAAGCCAGCAGCAATAGTGTAATACGCATCATAAATTACTCCGATCTCTAGGAACCATTAAGTAAGACAAAAACAGGATTGCCGTAACAGTACACTATTTTTACACTTGGATCAGCGATAATGCCTTTGCCCTCAGCAAGCTAACCAGTTCAAACCATCTAACGCAAAGAACCGTTGAGAACAAACCAAGTTCAGCCGCCGCTAAAGTCCACTGTGGCTTCTCAGTAAATCTTTCAGGAGTAAACAGACGACTGTGCTACAGGTCAAACTTGGACCTACATTGCTTGATAACATCGCAACGCTTTTGCATAATCGAGACTCATCTAAAGGCGCTTCTACTCCAATGCACACCACCGCATCAAAACCGTACCATAGGCTAATCCCTACTTGTGTCTTTATTTTACTGCCACTTCTTCCTAGCTTGGCAGCCTGTCAAGAAACAGTGGGCGAGGCGTTATACCTAAATAACTGTGCGCAGTGCCACCAGCCTAACGGCAAAGGAATTCCTAACGTCTACCCGGCTTTAGCTAGCAACAAGTTAGTCAATGCCAGTGCAGTTGATGTGGCCTTGGTCCTGCTTATTGGCAGAGGTGAAATGCCTTCTTTTGCCGGAATGATTCCAAACGCTGAAATCGCTGCCATAGTTAACTATGTGCGCAATGCGTGGGGTAATGAGGGCGAAATAATCACACAGGCGAGCATTGAAAGACTGCAATAAAAAAGGGAGTTAGCTGACGCTTCCTCCCCCAAAAAAATCGCAAGCTATTTACGCTCTAGAAACTGTAGCGCACGCCCATACCGTAAGTGGTGCCAAACTCATCGTATTGGGACAGTCGATTGGCGTTGCCAAAATAATAATACTCTGGCTCGTCATTTAGATTGATCGCCTCGGCAGTAATCATGAGGTTTTCATTCACTTCATAGCGCGCTGTAAAATCCATTTGCATGAAGTCGCTAGTGTATCTGTCTGTTAAAGGATCACCACCAACATCGTCTAAGAAGTCACTGCGGTAGTTAGTAGCTAAACGCACATCCCACGGCCCTTTGTCATAGCCGATAGAGACGTTGGCAGTGTTCTTCGCTTGCTTGAAGAATGGAATCGTACGTTGCCCGCTAATAGACTCTGCCGGCAGATCGGTCTCACCGTCTGAGTATGTATAGTTGGCAACGAACAAGAAACCGTTTTCCAGCAGCGTCTGAAACGAAAGCTCAAATCCCGCGATGGTGCTGTCATCGCTATTAATAAAGGTGCCAGCTACATTATAAAGCTGGCCCCTGAATTGAATATCAGTTGCCTCTACAGCGACAATGGCATCCTGCAGCGCCTTATAGAAGAGCCCAGCGCCAAAAAACGTGTCAGTCCCTATGTAGTATTCATAGGTAAAGTCAAAATTCCAAGCAGTAGTTGGATCAAGTTGAGGGTTGCCACCTTCGATCTGATTGTCTTCTGTATCAATGATGGCGCCCGCATTGGACTCTTGAAAGCCAGGTCTCACTAGAGAGCGAAAAATTCCACCTCTGACAAGCTGATTCTCTGTGAGATCAAATTTGACATTCAACGATGGCGCAAGGAAATCGTAATTGTTTTCAAACTCAGTAAGACCAGCGAAGCCGCCGTCGAACGCTTTACCCTGATAGCTCGTAGCCGTGTCTTCGTATCTCAAACCATAAACCCAGGTTGCACCGCCGGTCACTGTTGTAGCCATCGCATAAGCGGAAAAGACATCCTCTTCAGTCACCCAATCAGCTGGGATAGATTCTTCGTCTTCGTCACCGCTAAACTCAAATAAAGCGCCGGGGTTTTGGCAGCCTGTACCATCTGACAGCGTAGCAGAGCCAGTTCCAAGCTGACTAATAAAGCCTTTCACCTGATCAAATGAAGCCGTGGGGCCTGCTGCTGTGCTTAGGAACTGGCTTGGGGTAACAAAGTCAACGCTGGATAATAAAATATCACTCACCGGCTCATAGCCGCAAAAGTTGTAATCGTTAGTTTTTTCGCGAGCACGGTATTTTAAACCAAACTGTAATTCTGTGCTCTCACTGTATTGGTGAGTAAAGTCGACTTTGATGCCGTTGTCCTCATCCGTATTAAGAGCGAACTCGCGCTCGAAGGCCTTCAGCTCAAAAATAGATGGATCATAAAAGCCGGGAGCAAATGTAACTGCCGGCTGGCGCGGATTAGAATTGTCAAATACGATCGGCTCATCGATTGTAGAGCTGCGAAAAATGACAGCTTGGCGGTCCCGATCGTCTTGCTCCGCTTCTGAGTGAAAAAGCTCGATCTCTAACAGGCTTGCTTCGGATAGCTTAAGATCTGTTCCCACCCTTACCGACGTGATATTACGTTCCTCGGTGCGGTTTCTGCTTTCGCTGTCCACTCGGGAATTAGCGTAACTAAACACGCTACCGTTGATCACTGGCTCGTTGTCCTCCAAACCGTCTCTAGTCTCCCACTTTGCTCGCCATTCTGTGTCTGAGTATTCATTGTGAAAAAAATGGGCAAAGTAAGAGTTGCCCGAGTTAGCCCGATAATCCAGTGCCAGAACAGCGCCACTGCGTTCACGTTCCAGATCATAAAACCGTAGTTCGTAATCATCGTCCGGGGCAATCTCTCCCCAGCCACCCACTTCATTGTTCTCGCCGACGATACGCCGCGTTTGATCACTCAGCACCATAGCAAGCCCAAGCTCACCGTCCCCGACAGACCAGCGATTGGTAAATGTTGCCGCAAGCTTTGGGTTGCTGCTGTCTTCGGTCAGCTCGTTGTATGAGGTTTCCGCCTTAAGTCTGACAAACATCTTAGGGTGAGAAAACCCAGTGATTGTCTCTAAATTTATGGCGCCGCCAATTGTGTCAGCGTCCAAATTTGGGGTAAGAGTTTTGTAAACCGTCATTGAATCCAACAGGTCTGATGGAACTCCGTCTAGGATAATGCCGCGGCGATTCTCCGGAGATGCCGTGCTGACTCCATTAATAGTCATTGCATTTAGATCGGTGTTCATGCCACGAACGGTAACGTATCGGCCTTCTCCTTGATCGTTCTCCACCATGATTCCTGAGATACGACGAAGTGATTCTGCTACGTTGATGTCAGCAAAATTTCCCATTGAGTCCGAGTCAATGACACCAATGACTTTGTCGGAATTTCTTTGTTTTTGAATGGCGCTTTGTAAACTTGCGCGGCTTCCCCTAACTACTATTTCATCTATCGAATTTTGAGATTGAGCTAAAACCTCAGCAGACACTGTCAAACCTATAGCAATAGAAATGCTTTTTCTAAAAAAGTGACGGTTATTCATTTTCGCTTTCCCTAAGTGATAAAACTATGGGAAAGCACACTAATAAATTCTTATTACCGTATGATTACAAACCATGCTCAAGTTTACATTTTCACGAAGTTTTATTTATAAAACTGCACTTAGTAACTTGGAGTGAAAATCAAAGTCTACTTTTCACAAATTTGTAAACTTTTTGAAATGGAAATGACACAAAATTGAAACATAAATGTAAAATTTCAAAGCGAAAGAGCAGCTGCTATATCCTGCCAAGAAACATATTTGAAATTTTGAGCCGTTTTAGGCAGCGTGTTAAATCCATCTTGTACTACGACAAGACCTGCCGGAAACTCGTCCGTACGCAGGACACTACTAACATCTAAACCATCGGTCTCCTGTGAACCATCGACTCCCCTCGCGTCATTGTCGGCGACATAGAAACTTCCGCGATAGCTATGAGGCGGCAATCTATCGTAGAGCGAATAGCTGTAATTGCCTTGACTGGACACAAGCAAATAACCACCAGAACCTTGTTTATATAGGCTCATACCTTCAACATCGGCAGCAAGAATTACACCGTCTACGTTCGCTAGCGTGTTCAATTGAGTTGATCCGTCCTTATCAGCCGCAACGACCTTTACACCTTCTGCCTCAACTCCCAGGAATAACAGACCCTGCTCATCATCCGCCACACATCCTTCCGGCTGGCTGGACACCGTAAATTCTCGTACCAGCGAGGCCGATAGTTTCAGGGTTGGTGAGTTTGTCTGAAGCCCGACATCTTCAAGCAGCCATTGTTGGTAACTGCCATCAGTATCGTTGACAAAAACTTGAATGCCATCAACATTTTTGTAAAGGCATAGGCCGTAGGGCTCATTCAGCCCAGTTTTAATTTCACTTTCTTGCAACCAAGTTAGCTGACCACTGTGATCAATAGCAAAAAGACTTACCGTGTTTGTGGTCCGATTGCTTGCCGCAGCAATGGCGCTCCAATGAGTATTGCCCGAAACATAGCGCAGATCGATATTGTTGGTTCGACCTGCAGGGATTGATTGCACTCGAGTACCGCTGAGGTCATACACTTCAATCCCATAGGATTTATCAGTGCCTAGTACTAAACTTAGCTCAGGGTTTTTGGCGTTCACCCAAATAGCGGGATCATCAGCAGCGTCGCCCCGACTGCCAACTGCCTGAGTTTCCGCGATGGCCTCTACCCGTTGCGCATTAGGAGGCAGCGGGGCAATGACTTCGACAGCACATGCCGTCAGTAAACTAGCGCTTAAGCTAAGTGCGATTTCTATCTTCATAGCAGCAACGACCCTCAATATTAGCTTGATCCAATTTAGGGCGACTATGCTATGAAATTATTGTTTCATTACTATTACCATTTACATGAGTTTTAGCGCTAATCCCAGTTCGAAGACCAAGTCTCGGCTCAGAGTGATAATTCAAAAACCGACGCATAAATTTCCGACGACCTTTTTTCACTCAAAAAAAAGGGCCTGAAGACACAGGCCCACAAAAGCTACTTTGTTTAAGGCCTCTTTCGAGAAGATGGTTAGTAGCGCCCACATGCCTAATTAGCATGATACAAGTTAGGAGAAGTTAAACTTGTGGGCACAGTATAAAACCGAAGTGTTTCTATTTTCTTGCAGTCCAGTGACTTTTACGTGACATGAAGATTCAAAAACGACTCAGACTGCGTCAGGCTTACTAGCTTCGAAGGTAAGATGCACCGTTGACATCAATTATCGTACCGCTGGAAAACTCGGCGCCTGTTGATGCGAGAAAAACAGCCGCATAAGCCACCTCATGAGGTTCCGCCACGCGATTAAGCGGGCTTTGCGCACGAATCTCATCACCCTCGGGACTGGCCAAGCGATCGGCTGTCAGCTCAGTGTTTACGAATCCAGGCGCGACTGCGGCCACGAAAATATTATACGGCGCGAGTGCTTGTGCTAATGATTGGGTAAGAGAATTTAGTGCCGCTTTGCTGGCGCCGTAGGCTGGCTTGGTTGGCTCGCCGCGAAATGCCCCGCGGGAGCTAATATTGACGATTCGACCGCCGCCGGCTGCAATCATCTTGCGCCCTACGCAGTAACAAAGATTTGCCGGCCCCAATAGATTAGTCGCAAGGGTTGCCTGCCACGCAGCCTGCCATTGCTCATAGCTAGTGTCGGGCAGGGGATGGTAGCTACCGATTCCAGCGTTATTCACTAAAACATCAATAGCGCCATGTGTTACAGTAATTTCTTCTATTATCTGATGGACCTGCTCTGGGTCTGAAATATCGCATTTGAATGCTTTGTGGCCAGCCCCTTCCAACTCGCCAAGGGTTGCCGCTGCCGCGGCATCGTTGCTTTGATAAAGTATAACGACCTGTGCACCACGCTGAGCAAACGCTTGAGACACAGCCTTGCCTATGCCCCTGCTGCCTCCGGTAACTAAAACACGCTTGCCGGTAAAATCCATTTTCTCTCTCCCTTATCCTATTTATTTAGCAGACATGCCATCCATCACAGCAAGCCTTTCAATCAACTCTTCAACCCGCGAGCTGTATCCCCATTCATTGTCATACCAACTAACCACTTTGACCAAGTTGCCGCCGATCACCTGTGTTAGCTGAGAATCGAAAATACTGGAATGGGAATCGCCAATAATATCGCTGCTGACAATAGATTCATCGGTGTAGGAAAGGATGTTTTTAAGAGGCCCCTGCGCGGCAGTTAGAAATGCAGTGTTAACCTCTTGTACCGAAACAGTTTTTGCCAACTCAACAGTTAAGTCGACTAAGCTACCATCGGGCACTGGGACTCGCATCGCCAAACCATCTAGCTTACCCGCAAGTTCAGGTAGGACTATGCCAATGGCACGGGCAGCACCGGTTGAAGTTGGCACTATATTGGTCGCGGCATTGCGAGATCGCCGCTTGTCTGTATGGGGTGAATCTATTAGTCGCTGATCTGAAGTGTAAGCATGCACCGTGGTCAAAAGTCCCTTGATGATGCCGAAATTTTCATGCAGCACTTTCGCCAACGGCGCCGCGCAGTTAGTGGTGCAACTGGCGTTACTAATAATACGGCTTGACTCGTTTATGACATGATCGTTAACACCCGCCACTAGGGTCGCGTCTAGTGGATCTTTGCACGGCACCGTAAGAATTACCCGCTGCGCACCCGCAGCTAGATGCTTTTCTAAATCTGCTAATTTTCTAAATACGCCAGAGCTTTCCACCACATAATCTACTCCGAGCTCGCGCCACGGTAACTTTGCGGGATCTCTTTCACTGAGAACTTTAAAGGGGTCGCCACCGATGATCATTTCATCACCATTAACCTCCACCTGGCCTTGAAATACGCCATGAGTGCTGTCGTATTTAAATGCATAGGCTAGCTGTTCTGGACTAGCCAGATCATTCACAGCAACCACATTATAATGGCCCCGCAATTTAGCAATACGCATAATTGTTCGGCCTATGCGACCAAAACCATTGATAGCTATCTTAGGTACTGCCATTTCAACCTCCACGACTCTAAAATTATCTACAGTGTGACTCACACTCTATCTGAATCAACCAGTTTTGGCCGAACATAGAATACTGAACTGGGTTTAAGTCAGCTTAAGACTTGAGCATAGCCTCGGTCAGATCCCAAAGCTTCATAGCGCCTTCGTCACTCGCCGCCCACGGGGCCACGTCAATAAAGCGCGGCGACTCTTGGGTAGCCAGATTAGCCACGTCACAGTCTTCACAGTACACACCACCGACATCATTCAACAATTCGCTGGTGGCCGCCCATAGTGAGGTAGTGCAGCCTTGGGTCGTGGATTTAAACATTGCCGCTGCCATTTCTGACAAATTGCCCTCGGCGTCAGTCCAGCCTAAAGCCTGCATTTCCTCATTGCCTAAATGCCTCTGCAGTGGGGTCAAAATGCCCCCAGGGTGCACAGACAGGGCTTTGATTCCTTTGTCGCTGAATTTAATATCTAACGCTCGCGCAAACAGTGCGTTAGCTGTTTTGGCCTGGGCATAGGCCGTCCACTTCTCATAAGGCGTGTGGGTAAAGTGAATATCGTCCCAAAGCACATCACTGCGCCGGTGGGCGATGGACGATAGACATACGACTCGAGCACCCTGCGCCTGCTGCAGCAAAGGCAGCAGCGCGTTAGTGAGCACAAAATGGCCTATATGATTAACTCCAAACTGAGACTCCCAGCCGTTGCCCACTAGGGCTTCGGGGCAGGCCATGATGCCAGCATTATTAATAAGCAGGTCAATTTTAGCCTCGCTGTCGATGACTGATTTAGCATAGGCCTTGACGCTGTCGATATCCGCAAGATCCATCGCCCCTACCGTAACTCCCTGAATATCGTTCAGAGAAACTTTGGCTTTCTCGGGCGAGCGCACAGGAACATGTACCTTGGCTCCGGCATTGACGAGTGCGCGGGTAGTCTCCAGACCAATCCCCGAATAGCCCCCTGTAACAATCACTACTTTGCCACTTAAGTCTTTGCCCGCGAGAATTTGCTGGGGCTCGGACTTAGCGGCGAAACCTGAATTTAATTTTTTTTGTTCACGATTAGTCATCGGATTCTCTCTTATCGGTTACTGCAATTAATGGGGCAGAAAAAGGTTCACCCCGGCTTTACTGGAAACAACTCCTCGGCGGCCGAGCTGCTCCTCGTTCATGAAATCTTGCAGAAACCGCGAATCATCCGGGGTGTTGGCAAGAAAGCGCTGACCGTCTTCAAGCCTGCCAACAACAATGGCTCTTACCGGCCCGGATCGATCACATGCCACCGTATAGGTCTGCACTATACCAATCCCATCGGGAGTTTGGGTAAAGCGTGGGCTAGGCATTTTGTCTAGCTCACTTTGATAGGCAGCAGGCGCCTCTCGCTGCCATTTACCCACAATGGGCTCACAGGAATAAATTCCCGTTGCATGTTTTGTTAGCCTACCACCGTTTGCTGATATTAAGCCTTTTGCCGAAGGATTTTGGCGCAGTAATGGCAGCAATGCTGCAATGGCATGCATTGAATAGTTATTCCCCGGCCCGCCGAAAAAAGGCAAACCGCCAGTTAGGGTAAGACCGCGCTTATCGTTGGTCGAAATTCCAAGTGCGTCACAAGCCACCTCTACCGCTGAAGGAAAGCAGGAATAAATATCGATGTATTGAATTTCGTCAATGTCGCTGCCGGCCATCTCAAACGCCTTTTGAGAATTCAGCTTTAGCGCCGGTGATGAATAATAATTAACCCGGTCTGTGACCATGATTTTATCATCGGCTTCACCGCAGCCATGGAGAAACACCCATTTTTTAGGATTAATCCCCAGCTGTCGAGCCTTGCCCACAGAGGTCAGCACTAGGGCCGCCCCTTGATTAACGCTGTCCATTGCATTCATCCATTTCGGGTAGGGAAAGCCGATGATGCGGTTCTCAGGGGTAACGGTAGCCAATTCTATTGCGCTGCGCGGTGTGCCATAAAAGGCAAAAGGATTAGCAGCCGCCACTTTGGAAAACGGCTCGAACAGCTCCCCCATTGCCAATAGATGCTGCTCAATAGTATTACCTAGCTGGGCTCTAATGGCATTTTCAAATAAAGGATACACAAAAATAGGCGAGCTTAGACCATGAGCAAGTTCATGGTCTGTGGACATTCTTTCACCTAAGCCCCGGTCTTCCAACGAGCCCGAATCTTCCTCATGCCAGTTTAAAGCGATACCCTGGCGAACGGCTTTTTGCGCCGTATTAATAGCCTCGGAGCCAGTAAGCAAGGCGACTTCAATGTCGCCTTCACTAATGCGCTGAGCCATTTCGTTCACGGCTTTTTGGGGCGTATTGCCACCAATTGTCCCGTAAATCGCGTGTTTGGGATTCGCGCCGATACGCCTTGCAACCGCTCTGGGGGGATTCTGAGCTCTACCAAAGATGTTGGACACCCGGTCATTAGCAAAACAGTCAGGGAAAATACGGGTTACCATCACGGTATCAATAGCAGACACCACTGCTGCACCAACACCGGTGTCCGCGATAGCCGCTTTAGCCGCCTCTGCTGCGATTCCCATCGGTGGGTGGGCGTGAAATGGATGCACGTCTTTTTCCACAAATTGGCCTGCACCTACCAAAATTGGTGTTGAATCATCCAACTCTCTATCCTCAGCTCAGGGTTATTGCTCCCTTTTATCTATAAGACACCATCAACTAAGTATCAATGCAAGCCATCGAACTATCAATGCCAGCGCAAGAAAACCTAATGGTCATAATTAATCCCTATAATGGCGAAAATTAGAATTTGACAGACTTAAGTCTTAATGCGATTTTCATTGTTCCCAGTGCGTTGGTCTGCAGTCAAAAATCGGCATTGTGCGCCACCACTAAGTGAGAGCCTTGACCTATGAACTCAGTAAAACTTCTGATCACTACTAGCCTGCTTAGCTGCAGCGGGTTTACATTTGCCAATTGTGATTACCTTGATGGCTCTGGAGAGATTATCCGCGGCAGCGTCTATGAGGACAGAAATGATAATGACCGGCATGACCGGGTTGAGCCAGGCATTGCCGGTGCGAGCGTCAGTAACGGTTGCGACGTGGTGGTTACCGATGCCGGTGGGAGCTATCAAATTGAAATCCATCCGACTCAGATCCTGTTCGTATCCAAACCGGCAAACTACAGAGTCAAAGTGGATGAATACAACGTGCCACGGTTTTTTTATCGCCATTACCCCACCGGCACGCCCCAGCAAATCGCCGGCACTGCTGTGGATTGGGCGTGGCCGGTCATCAGTTCAAGCGGCCCGCTGCCAAGTTTTATCAATTTTGGTTTTCTGCCAGATCCACAGGCTAGCGCTAATTTCTCGGCCCATGGGTTTGCCGACACTCAAGCGCGATTCGATTTGGGTGAAGACATGCTCAGAGAAGATTTAGTCAGTCCGCTTATTGGCAATCCTTATGGGGTAGAGTTTGGTCTGACGGTTGGCGATGTTGTCTACGACAATTTGGCACTGTACGAGCGACACAAAAAAATGATGGGCCTTATGGACATTCCTCAATGGTATTTACCGGGCAATCATGACATTAACTTTAATTCACCCAACGGCATTTTCGCCAATGAAACATTTAAAAGCCATTTCGGGCCCACTTACTACTCTTTCAATCAAGGTAACGTTCACTTTGTTGCTCTTAACAACGTGGAGTATGCCGGCCTCGACCAGCGCTTTGGCAACTCAAGCTATCGGGGCTTTATCCCGCAATATCAGCTGGATTGGCTAGAGCAAGACCTCGCCAACGTTAGCCCCGACAAACTCATCGTCATCGCCACCCACATCCCTTTAGTTAGCGAGGCCGATGACGGCTTCAGCACACCAATTTCAGGCCCCTTGACTGAAAATTTTGCCAGCCTGCTGGAGATATTGGCGCCGTTTTCCAACATCTATGGCCTCGCCGGCCATGACACCAGCAGCAGCTGGAAGGTTGCTGTCGGCCACGATCATGGCTGGCAGGGCCAGCCGTGGATTGCCCACACTTTAGCCGAAGTTCGCGGCAGTGGCTGGACCAAGGGTAAGATAGACGAGCGCGGGGTTAAAGATGCCGTAATGGACGATGGCAACCCCAATGGGTTTTACCTATTAAAGTTTGCCGACACTACGCTCACCCCCCAATTCAAGCCATTTCCTTTCGGCGCTGATGGCAACAAAGCGCTTCGTATCACCCTAGATCCAGCCCTGTCCCAGCAGCCCGGCGGCAGCATAAACCGCGGCCAACTCAACCCCGCTACCAAGGTTGTGGTAAATCTATTTGACGGCGGGGTACGTGATCAGGTTTTTGTTAGCCTAGACGATCAAGACTTTATGGCGATGACTTACACGGTGCGCACAGACCCTCATTTAGAGCGGCTCCATCAGCAGAATCCCGAAGGTGATGAGTCTTACAACGCGCCGACCCGATCTGCGCATATTTGGGAGATTGCGCTGCCTGAAAATCTTGAAAGCGGACTCCATGTCATCCACATCAAAACCGAAGATGAGTTCGGGCAAACCCACAGCAGCGCGTTAAGTTTTGAAATACTGCCATAAAGTCGCAAGTACAGTCAAAAAACGCAAGCAATTGGAATTACTATGAATCAGCCACTGACGTTTTACTTCGCCCCGAAGACGGTTTCCCTCGCATCACATTTAGCACTAGAAGACGCCGGCGCTATTTATCAGCCCCATCAAATAGACTTTGCAAGGGTTGAGCAACGATCATCCAGCTACTTAGATGTTAATCCTAAGGGGCGTGTGCCTGCTCTCGAAACCCACCGTGGGATTATCAGCGAAACCCCTGCCATTCTTATGTACATAGCGCAGACGTTTCCGCAGGCAAAGCTGGCACCTTTGAATGACCCGTATTTGTTTGCAAAATGCCAAGAGTTTAATCTGTACCTGTGTTCAACGGTACACGTTGCCCATGCTCATAGGGTTCGTGGATCGCGCTGGGCGGACGACGACGCTGCCATTGAGGCAATGCAGAGAAAGGTAAAACAAAACATGCAGGAGTGTTTTGCGTTAATCGAAACTAAGCTGTTCGCCGGGCCTTGGGTTTTGGGCGAGGCCTATTCAATTTGCGATGCCTATCTGTTCACGATCGTGCAGTGGTTGGTTGGAGACGAGGTAGACGTAAAGCAATTTCAGAAGATTCGTGACTTTGATATCCGCATGCGTGAACGTCCATCTGTCATTGGACTCGCCGACACCTATAGCATACCGGCTGTTGCGTAAAAAAACCGCTAAGATTCTTTCTCTGCAAGCATTTGTCGGAGCATAGTTAGATCGCCATTAAGCGCCCTAAAATAGTCATTTTTAGCTAACTGCGCATTGAGCAATTCAGTCAGCTTGGCGAATTCTCCTGTTAAATTCTTGCGTAGATCAGCAGGAGACAACTGCACGCCAATTCCCAATTGGAAGCTGATGGCATTTTCATTGCGCGCCTCAACCACAAAGGTTGGCTCACAGGCTCTGGTGCTAATATTAGAATTTATCGGTGTATAGCGAGAGCAATGAATCTGGTAGTTTTCATCAGCAACGCCTGTGTTGAACACTCGGTAAAACTCGGTTTCGTATTTTTCTATCTCGGCTCGCAATTGGCCTTTTGACATATCCTCTAGCACTATTGCCTCGCTGTCCGCGGCAAATACTGCGGCGCTGATAAGGCTCATACTCAAAAGCACTATGGGTAGGAATGAGTTTTTTAACATTGTTATTGCTCACTAAAATTGGGCTTGCGCACAACTATAGCGCTTTTATTTCACCTTACCAATACCTAGTTAATAAGTAAGCTGCAAAGAGAACATTGTCTAGAGCCTGCTGGTCTCAGCGGGTACCTGCGCGAATCCATGACTATTCAAACAGCGGTGGCTTGGCCAGCCAAATTGAATTAATTGATTGCAATGCCTGGCCGCTATTGGCAACCTAGCCCCTGGGTATACTTGACCGCACCTAGCTGTCTTAATAGGACCAAAAATGACTAAAAAAATACAATCCTTGGAAAAAGTAGCGGGCAATGGGTTAATCAGTAGACGCCACTTGCTCAACCTTGGCATGGGCGGTGCAGGCTCATTGCTGGCAGCCTCGGCGCTGGCGGCTGACAACAGTGCTAGCATCGAAATACCTTCATGGTCAAAGCAGCCAGGGCCTGGCCCAAGCGGTTATGGAACGCGCTCTTTGCACACTCAGTATATGCAGCGAAGCGCCGGCAGCCCTGATCCTATCTATCCCGGAGGCGGTGCCTCACGCTCGCCTTTACAGCATCTGCAAGGCACTATCACTCCAAACAGTTTGCATTTTGAAAGGCATCACGCAGGCGTGCCAGATATTGACCCCAGCCAGCATCAATTAGTGATCAACGGCTTGGTTAACCAGCCTTTAGTGTTTAGTTACGAAGACCTGCTCAAATACCCAATGGTTAGCAAAGTCTATTTTCTTGAGTGTTCTGGCAACAGCGGCAGCCTGTATGGTAATAGCCCCGCCGACGGCAGCGCGCAAAGTATTCATGGTTTAGTGTCTTGCGCGGAGTGGACAGGAGTGCCTCTTTCGACACTTCTCGACGAGGCTGGCGTTAAAGCGAGCGCGCAATGGGTGGCGGCAGTAGGCGCCGATGGCGCCAGCATGGGCCGCTCGGTACCCTTAGCCAAAGCAATGGATGATGTATTGGTCGCACTGTTCCAAAATGGTGAGCCGGTTCGTCCTGAACAAGGCTACCCGATGCGGCTCTTCGTTCCCGGCTGGGAAGGCAATATCAGCGTCAAGTGGCTGACCCAGCTAAAACTCACCAGCCAAGCTGTGCAGTTTAGAGATGAAACCAGCAAGTACACAGATACCATGCCAGACCGTACCAGCCTGCAATTCACCTTCCCCATGGGGGTTAAATCCTTGATAACCAGCCCCTCCGGTCAAATGGCACTGCAGCGGCAGGGTATCTATCAGGTTAGCGGCATAGCTTGGTCTGGCTCCGGCAGCATTAGCAAGGTGCAAGTAAGCGCCGACGGCGGCAGCTCATGGGCCGATGCCGCCATCGAGTCACACCAGCTTGACAAAGCGCTGGTGCGTTTTTCAATCCCCTGGCATTGGTCTGGCGGACCCGCCGTATTGCAAAGCAGGGCTACTGACAGTCGTGGCAACGTACAGCCCAGCAGAGAGGCGCTGGTATCAGAGCGAGGCGCCATTAGTTTTTATCATTACCACGGCATTCAAAGCTGGGGTGTGGCGGCATCGGGAGAGATTAAAAATGTTTACACATAGAGCGAGTGCTTGGCTACTACTGATCTGCACGTTTGTCTGCTCCCCTGCCTTATATTCTCAAAGCTTAGGCAAGCCCATAGACGAATCCCAATTAAAGGATTTTGACTTAGTTGCAGGACCAGATGGAGTTGGTTTCCCCACCGGCAGCGGCACAGCAATTCAAGGCAAAGCTGTGTTTGAATCTAAATGTGCGGCCTGTCATACCCTCACTGGCGAAGGCGTATCAGGGAACACCCGACTTGTTGGCGGAAGTATGCAATCCCAAGGCGAGCCTCTGCGCACAGTGGGCAGCTTTTGGCCCCATGCAAGCACCTTATTCGACTTCATTCGCCGTGCTATGCCAGCGAACGCACCGAAGTCTCTGAGCAATGAAGAAGTGTATCAAGCTACAGCCTATGTGCTGTTTCTTAACGGCGTCGTCGCCGAAGACACGGTTATCGACAAACAAGCATTACTTGAAATTGTCATGCCAAATGCAGCTGGCTTCGTTGATCAAAGCCATCTGCAGTGACATTTCTAGCACAGCCGCGCACCGCTATAGCGGTAAAACGCAGCTTTTGAACCTCCTGAGCAAAAGCGCCGCTTTGGCGTTTAATCCCAAGGCGGCGGATCGCTTACCATGATAGAAAAGCCTTCGAACTCATACTCTCTGTCGCCATCGCTGAGCATAAAAGGCGCATTTGGCGCCTGTATTGCTACAAACGCGTCACGCATAGCTTTCAAGTAGTAGCTTGGAATTAGAGGCTCATTGTGCGCAGGCAAAATATAGTCAACGCTGAACTGATACTGGGATAGTTTTTCTGCCGAGCTCACATAATCTAAAAAATTAGCGTCGCCCGTATGGGCATACAGTGTTGCCGGATAAAAGGTGTCCCCCATGAACATGAGTCTATTGTCCCGATCCAGCAAGACTAAGGCGTCAGGCGTGTGGCCCGGCACTAGAATTACTTCCAGCACTCTGCCCCCCAGATCGATCACCTGAGAATCGCTGACAAAATCAGTGACGGTAAAAGGCTTACTTGTATAGTTTGACACGGTTGTGCCTGCAGGCAGCGGTTTCCATACCCAGCCCTCGCTAATGAATTCAGCAACCTGCGCATTCGCTCTGCCTTTGCTGCGCTGTTGGGAATACTCCAAGCCAGTGCCGTATATTTTAGCGAAAAAGTGATTGCCGCCGACATGATCATAATGACTATGTGAATTTAACACAGCCACTGGCAGCTCAGTTAACTGAGCAACAATGCTCGCAATATCGCCCACTCCGATACCCGTGTCGAATAGCAACGCAGAGGCATCGCCAACAATCAAATAGGAGATAACCTCTTCAAGCTGGCCGTCCTCATAAATGCCATATACCCCGTCGCTAATGCGGTAAACCTGAAACCAATCCTCGCCCTGCTCTACAGCAACTTTTGGAAACTGTAACCATGCAGCTCGGGGCAGAGAATCCCACCAATTGTCTTGGCCCTCGTCTCTGGCGGGAACAAACTCATTGCCAGCGCTGGGGTCAGCATCGACCCCACAGTACGACAGGCATAGTGCCAGACCAACAGCGCATACATTTTTTACTAAAACCATCCAAACTCCTTTTACCACTAGGCTTAACTGGCAGCCCGCGACAATGAATAAATTGGCTAATACTACTAGGAAATGCAGCAAAAACTCGCCTACATTTAGCTCAAAAATACGGGCAATAAAAGTACTACTAACAAGCCATTTACGATTTATCTACAACGGACGACTCTATCCGAATTCAGCTGATCCAAGAAAGTTGGGAAGAAGGCGAACTCTCGCTGAGCTCATTTTTTGCCTGACTCCTTTAGCATGCATGTTAATGGTATCAAATACCTATCTCGATGCTAAATCCGATAACCCCTTTATAATCTCCGCTGTTGTATCCTTGATTTTTTCCCTTTCCTTGCACTCCTGTTGGAATAAACTGGGGTGGGCAAGTCAGCTTGTTGTTGTAACGTTTTGGCTGGCATTATTTTTAGTGTTTTTTGACTACGGCATAATAGTAGGTGCGCCTATTTTTTGGTTGTTTCCGATTCCTCCGCTAGCCATCCTCTTAAACGGCATCAAGCCTGGCATTTTTTAGTGTGCCACCTGTATTTTGACCCTATTTTTCTTTTGGTTTTTGGAAGCGAATTCTATTTTGGTGCTCTAAGATAGCCTACGCACGGTAATTAACCTTGCCATGAGTGGGGATAGCGCCTTTATTTTCACCAATGAAGCGTCCATAATTTTGGTTATTCTTACCACCGCGACAATTGTATTTAAAAAGTCACAGCTGGCGGCGGAAGCTAAACTCAATAAGTCGGTGGATAATTTACGCCAAGAAGTCAGCATACGCAGGCTCGCCGAAACTAAAGCCATTGATTCCGAGCGCGCTAAATCGGCGTTCTTTGCCGCAATGGGGCATGAGCTACGCACACCGCTCAATGGGGTGATTGGCGCCGCACGGCTGCTTAAAAACGCCAAAGATCAGTCAGAGCGGGCAGAATTCACCGACGTTATTATCCAGAGCGGCGAGACCCTGATAGAACTCATAAACGATGTCTTGGACCTGTCATCCTTGGAATCGGGGAAAATGACATTGGAAGTACGCAAGATACCCCTAAAAACATTTATGCAGCAGGTGTTGGCGCCTTTTGCATTGCAGGCAACAGCCAAATCCATTGATCTGAGCACTACAATCGCTGAAAACACTCCTCACACTGTCTATGGCGACCCTACAAGACTTCGCCAAGTAATCATCAACCTTGTCGGCAACGCTATGAAGTTCACTGGCGAGGGTGGAATCAGGATATTGGTAGACACACGGGAGCATTCTCTGCGTATCCGCGTCATTGATACAGGAATAGGTATTCCTAAATCGGCACAGGTCAAACTGTTTGAACCTTGTGTACAGGCAGACGCAGACACCACACGTAAATACGGCGGTTCAGGGCTAGGACTGGCTATAATCAGCAAAATATGTGTGGCAATGAATGGCTCAATCTCAGTTGAATCTGACCTAGGAAAAGGTTCGTGTTTTACCTTCCTTTGCCCACTGAGCAACGCTCAAACCCTGCCTGAATTAGCAATCCCTCTCGCCACATCGAGGCTGCCCCAGCTCAAAATTATGGTAGTGGACGACAATGCTGTAAACCGCATGGTCCTCGCCAGAATGTTAGAAAAAGACGGCCACGAAGTTGTTTCGGTGACCGATGGCAAGGAGGCTGTGGAGCTTGCAACTAGCGTGACTTTAAATTTGATATTGATGGATATCCAGATGCCAGTCATGGATGGCCTGACAGCCTGCAAGCTCATTCGGCAATCAGGTCAATTAAACGCCAGTACACCAATTATCGCCATTTCCGCAAATTTTTCAGACGCAGATGAAGCAGTAGCGATAGCAGCCGGGATGAATGGTTATGTTACCAAGCCACTGTGCTTCGAACATATCATCCAGAAAATAGCGCAATGCCTAGTAAGGCCTTAGAGCATTGTTGAAGCGCTCCAGCCGGGCAGCAGAGCCATCGCCCTAGTAGGGGCTATACCCTGCCCTATAAAAGCCCAGTATGGATAGCATTCGAGGGCAGGTTTAGGCAAAATGGGTCCATGAATTCATTGATCGAACATGCGAAAAATGCGATTAGTTTCAGCTATTCACCCTACAGCTCATTCAAAGTTGCTGCCGCCGTATTGGGAGACAACAATCAGATCTATACTGGCGTAAACGTCGAGAACGCCTCTTATGGCCTCACTCAGTGTGCTGAACGCAGCGCTATTTGCACGGCAATATCCAGTGGTGCAAAGTCTATTTCTGCAATCGTAATTTACACGCCTACCCAAAGCCCAACGCCTCCCTGTGGCGCATGCCGCCAAGTAATACAAGAGTTTGGAGCAAACGTTAAAGTCCATGCTGTGTGTGACTCCCAGCTTTGCCTGAGTTGGACGATGTCTGATTTACTGCCCAATTCTTTCAACCCCGAGCAGCTAACCAACGCATGAAACATAACGCTATAAAAAATTTGAGCCTGAAGGATTTAGAGTCAGATCGAGAAGGCTTCACCCAAGAGCTTTTTGAAGGCTTGAAAGCGTATGGCTTTGTAGTTCTAAGAGACCATGGCATTACCAGCGCAGAAATCCGTGATGCCTACAAATTAGTTGAACAGTTGTTTCAACTGCCAATCGAAACCAAGCTGAAATACGACAGTGGCAGCGGTGGCGCTAGAGGCTACACGGCATTCGGGCGCGAGAATGCCGCGGGCAATCCTCACGCTGATCTCAAAGAGTTTTGGCATGTAGGCCAAACCTTGAAACCCAATGGCCAGTATAGTGGCATTTACCCCGAAAATATTTGGCCCGATGAAATACCGCAATTTGAAGATTGCTTAAACGGTATGTATCGCAAACTGGAAAACCTTGGCAAAGTGATGCTCGACGTTGTTGGTGATGCACTTGGGCTGGAGCGGGAATTTTTTGATGAGATGGTGGCGGATGGCAATTCAATTTATCGTTTATTGCACTACCCAGCAGTAAAGGGCATGGACACCGGGCACCGGATGCGTGCGGCGCCCCATGCCGATATCAATCTGCTCACGCTTTTGCTTGGCGCCACCGACTCTGGCTTAGAGCTATTAGATTACCATGGCAACTGGTTGCCGGTAGAAAGTGGCCCTGACGAAATAGTCTTAGATACCGGCGACATGATGTCGCGGCTTACCAACGATGTACTGCCTTCAACTGTACATAGAGTAGTTAACCCCTACTCGCAGGATAAGTCGCGCTTTTCGATGCCGTTCTTTTTGCATCCACACAGCCACGCCGACTTGAGTTGTCTAGCTCAATGCCAAGGGGACACGGGCGCGAAATACGCAGCAATCACTGCAGGGGAATTTTTACAGCAACGTCTAAAAGAAATAGGTCTCGTTGATCACTAGAGCGACACCTTAGCTCTAAAGTAGAGTCAGAAAGAAACCGGCAATTGCCGCACTCATCAAATTGGCCAGAAATGCCGCGTAAACTGCTCTCAGGCCTAGCTGCGCAATATCGCTT
>JBLGBD010000018.1:0-34901 GCA_047617585.1 Pseudohongiellaceae bacterium
ATTCCAGCAATAATAACAATTTGAGTCTCACTGCTAGCAGGGAACAGCGAGACCAGTCCGTAATCTCTAAACGCCTCACCTTCGCCTGGCAAGCCTGCATCGGACGTAAAGAACTGTAAACTGGCCCGGTCAAACAATTCGTCATAGCTGCGCCCTAACCGCAAGCCAGAGCTTGCAAAGGTCATTTCGGCCAGCTTGTCCAAAGCGCTTATGTAGCCTATATAGACAATATGGTTATCATGAATATCAGACGCCGTTAGGTCTGACATCATGGTGACGTTAACTGTTTTGCCGCTTTTTTCGAGTATGGGCACTATCTTAGCTAGCGCGTAGGCACTCCCCTCAGGCATATAGGACAGATTCAAATCAAGGTAATTAGCCCCTCGCTCAAAATCTGTAAACCGCAGCTCTTCCAAGTCATCCTCAGAGTTCACATCAAACTCTCGGACCATGCGAGCGATATTGCCGTTGGCATTGAGCTCCCCAAAAATATAGTAGTCACCCATAACCAGCAGAATGGGCTGATCATCTCCTGTTAACCCACCCCAAACCCAGTGAGCCGCCGGCCCATCATCAATTGAGCTCAAGCGCCCACCGCTCCAAAATGTGTATCCCAGATTCAGCGCCAGCAACACGGCACTGAGAGACCACAGCAATGGCCCAGTGTTAAAGTTCGCGTTAAGCCGCGCAAGGAGACCAGACTGAGGGATCGCTGCTCTAACCTTGCTTAGAGCAGCGAGTGTGTACTGTCCTTTGGGGATAACTAGTTGGCAGTGTGGGCCTGGGTTATGGCGATAGAACGCACCTAGCTTCTTTCTCAACTGATGAATATAGACTCGAACACTTGAATCAGTTGCAACATTAAAATCGACTTCTTTACCAAGCACCTCTATTGCCAGCTCTATTTCTTTCGGGGTCTCGCCCAATAAAGCGGATTCCGCGAGATATCGAAGCAAACCGCCATAGTGTTTAGAGCGCCCAAGAGCGCCGCTGGTAATTATGCGCGCTATTTCCAAGCGCAGCGCCTCTGCCGAGAAGAATTCTGTAACGGGCCGATGCTCTAATTGCTGCAACTTAACTAAACCTTGGGATGGTTAGAAGATTAATTTCGGAAAGTATATCAGCACACCACCGGTGTTGAGACAAAACCGTCGATTTACTGCCCCTAACGCTGTCGGGGCAGTAAATCCGATAGCGTTCATTCGCACCGCCAATCTGATAATTGTTGACAATTTATTGAGAAAAAGCGCTTATTACTGCATAATCGCGCTCTAAATTTTATAATTGTCGACACTAACCAATGTTCATTTCTCAGCAGCCTAAAACATCCACTCTCGCAGATGACGTATTCAATCAGCTGAGAACTGCCATTGTTAAAGGCGAAATTCCCCCTGGTGCCAAAATCAATGAGCCCCAGCTAAGCAAACAGTACGGTATTAGTCGCGGCCCGCTAAGAGAAGCCATCCGGCGTTTAGAGGGCTGCAAACTGGTTGAAATAACCCCCAACGTTGGTGCTAAAGTAATTTCTTTAAGCACACCACAACTTATTGAAATATATGAAATTAGAGAGCAACTTGAGGGGCTCGCTTGTCGCCTTGCAGCACACAAAATTGACTCATTAGGCTGCAGTAATTTACGCAATCTATTAACAAAGCACGAACAAGAGATCCAATCTGAAAATGGATTGCTCTATTATCAAACTGAAGGCGACTTGGACTTTCACTACATGATCGTTCAGCTTAGCGGCAATAGCCGACTTTTCGACCTACTTTGTGGCGAACTCTATCACCTTCTTAGGCTTTATCGCTGCCAAACCAGCACTCAACCTTCTCGCCCGGAGCAGGCATTCAATGAGCACCATCAAATAGTTAACGCCCTCGAGAAAGGCGATGGCGAACTGGCTGAATTCCTTATGAAAAGACATATAGGCCAAGCTCGAGAAACTCTTTTAAAACAATTAATTCAATAACTTAAATCACTTTACGGAGAGCCATATGAGCAGACCCTCAAGCGGAGCTAAATTCAGAGCGGCACTTAAGCAGCACCAACCATTGCAAATAGTTGGGGCAATTAATGCGTACTGCGCGATGCTCGCAAAAGCCGCAGGACACAAAGCGTTATATTTATCCGGTGCCGGGGTTGCCAATGCCTCTTACGGCCTACCTGACCTAGGCATAACCAGCCTAAATGATGTTATCGCCGATGTAGAGCGCATAACAG
This sequence comes from Pseudohongiellaceae bacterium, assembly GCA_047617585.1. Classification (GTDB taxonomy): domain Bacteria; phylum Pseudomonadota; class Gammaproteobacteria; order Pseudomonadales; family Pseudohongiellaceae; genus UBA9145. Next base: position 2,221 of record JBLGBD010000018.1, read on the forward strand.
GCGCCTGCGATCTACCAATGCTGGTGGATATAGACACCGGCTGGGGCGGTGCATTTAACATTGCACGAAGCATTAAAGCCATGGAGCGCGCTGGTGCTGCAGCAGTCCACATCGAGGATCAAGTCGCCCAGAAACGCTGTGGCCATCGCCCAAACAAAGCCATCGTGAGTCAATCGGAAATGGTTGACCGAATCAAATCGGCGGTTGATGCGAAAACTGATTCCGACTTTGTTGTCATGGCCAGAACCGATGCCTTAGCAGTTGAAGGCATGCAGTCCGCAATTGACAGAGCAATGGCTTGTGTTGAGGCTGGTGCCGATGCCATTTTTCCTGAGGCGATGCTTCAGTTGGATCAATACCGCCAATTCTCAGACGCCGTAAAAGTCCCTGTACTGGCCAACATCACTGAATTTGGCAGCACCCCTTTATTCAATCGCAGCGACCTAGGCTCGGCGGGCGTCGCCATGGTGCTTTACCCTTTGAGCGCATTTCGCGCCATGAGCAAAGTGGCCGAGGAAGTGTATAGCAACATTGCAATCGCCGGCGATCAAGTTGCGGTGGTTGATAAAATGCAGACTAGAGACCAGCTCTACGAGGTTCTCGGTTACCACGATTACGAACAAAAACTAGATGCACTTTTTGATAAAAAATAATTTAAACATAGAGTTAAACTATTTTTATTATATTTAACATTAATACTAAAAAGATTAAATAAAGGAGAAATTTCATGGCAGAGAAGAAGTTATCAGGCGCCGGATTGCGCGGCCAGGTGGCTGGCGAAACAGCTTTATGCACCGTCGGCAAAACGGGCACTGGCCTTACCTATCGCGGTTTTGATATCAGCGAGTTAGCCGAGAAGGCGAGCTTCGAAGAGGTAGCCCACTTGCTGCTGTATGGACACCTACCCAGCCAACCCGAATTAGACACCTACGTTAGCAAAATCAAAAGCTTACGCAGCCTGCCCGCAGCCCTTAAAGACGTCCTTGAGCGCATACCTGCCAGCGCTCACCCTATGGACGTTATGCGCACCGGTTGCTCGATGCTGGGAAACCTCGAAACTGAAATGAACTTTTCAGAGCAGGATGCCGCAATCGACCGCCTCGTGGCAGTGCTGCCTTCCATTATTTGCTACTGGTACGTGTTTTCTCACTCAGGCAAGCGCATAGAAACCGATTTGGATGATGACTCAGTCGGTGGCCATTTCCTCCATATGCTGTCAGGAGAAACACCAAACGAGCTTTTCTCTCAGGTAATGAATGTGTCCCTAATCCTCTATGCAGAACATGAGTTTAACGCCTCTACCTTCACCGCTAGAGTTTGCGCCTCCACCTTGTCAGATATGCATTCTTGTGTCACTGCTGCTATTGGCAGCCTGCGCGGCCCATTGCACGGTGGCGCGAACGAAGCTGCTATGGACATGATCGAAAATTGGAATAGCCCCGAACAGGCCGAGACTGAATTGCTGGGCATGCTTGGCCGCAAAGAAAAAATCATGGGCTTTGGCCATGCTATTTACAGCGAATCTGACCCCCGCAATACCATTATCAAGCTATGGGCTCAGAAGCTCGCCGATCATGTCGGTGACAAGACTCTCTACCCAGTATCTGTGCGCTGCGAAGAAGTCATGTGGCGAGAGAAGAAGCTGTTTTGCAACGCCGATTTCTTTCATGCATCGGCCTATCACTTCATGGGAATTCCAACAAAGCTGTTCACACCAATTTTTGTAATGTCCCGGGTCACTGGCTGGGCTGCCCATATTAAAGAACAGCGAGCCAACAACCGAATTATTAGACCAAGTGCGCAATACACCGGGCCTGAGTCTGCGGCTTGGCTGGATATCGCCCAAAGATAAACCCAAACCACTTTCAATAACCATCTTAATTCATTGTATTTAAAGGATTTAATGTGTCTAAAAACGTTGATATAAACAATCGGCCCGAACCCGATCAAGTACTTAAAGATATCGCCAACTATGTCTGTGATTATGAAATTAATTCCGCTGAAGCCTACGACACCGCTCGTAACTGCCTTATCGACACCCTTGGCTGCGGTCTTTTGGCGCTGCGCTTCCCAGAATGCACCAAATTACTTGGTCCTTTGGTTCAAGGCACAATAGTTCCCAATGGGGCACGGGTTCCGGGCACTCAGTTTACCTTAGACCCCGTGAAAGCCGCCTGGGATATTGGCTGCATCATTCGTTGGCTAGACTATAACGACACTTGGCTGGCTGCAGAATGGGGACACCCATCTGACAACTTAGGCGCCATATTGGCTGTGGCGGACTACCTATCCCAATCCAACATTGCTGCCGGCAAGGCCCCACTGTTGATGCGAGACGTGCTTAGCGCAATGATCAAAGCCCATGAAATACAGGGCGTTCTCGCATTGGAAAACAGCTTTAATCGAGTTGGCTTATGTCATGTACTGCTAGTAAGGGTCGCCTCAACGGCAATAGCGACGCACATGTTAGGTGGCACGAAAGATCAGGTGATCGACGCTCTGTCTCAAGCATGGCTGGACGGCTCATCGCTGCGCACCTATCGCCACTCCCCAAATGCAGGCCCTCGAAAGTCTTGGGCAGCCGGCGATGCCACTTCACGCGCAGTAAGGCTTGCAGACTTAACCCTCAGAGGAGAGATTGGCTACCCTAGCGTGCTTACGGCGCCTACCTGGGGCTTTTATGACGTCTCTTTCAAAGGCAAGCCATTTGAATTTACGATGGACTACGGCACTTACGTCATGGAAAACATCCTTTTCAAGATTTCGTTTCCAGCGGAATTTCACTCCCAGACCGCAGCAGAGGCCGCTGTTCGCTTGCACCCTGAGGTCAAAGACCGTTTATCAGACATAGAGAAAATCGTAATTCATACCCATGAATCGGCGATTCGTATCATTAGCAAGGTAGGTCCTCTTAACAATCCTGCGGACAGAGATCACTGCCTACAGTATATGACTGCTGTACCTTTGATTTTTGGCAACTTGATTGCCGAAAACTACGAGGACAGTTTTCATGAAAAAAACCCTATGATCGACGAACTTCGGAAAAAAATGGAGATTATCGAGAATAAGGATTACACCCGTGAATACCTCGAAGCGGATAAGCGCTCTATCGCTAATTCACTGCAAATATTCTTTAAAGATGGCAGCAGCACTCAGTGCATCGAGATCAACTATCCCGTAGGGCACCGCCGCAGAAGAGAAGAAGGCATTCCTTTACTGGAAGACAAGTTTAAGGCAAACCTTGCGACCCGCTTTCCTGCCAAGCGCTGCAAGCAGATTTTTGCGCTGTGCAAAGACCAAGCAAAACTTGAGCAAACCCCAGTCAATGAATTCATGGATTTGCTCGTAATCTAGGCAGCGTACTAACGCTGAACCTTATCTGCCGCTGCCCTTTGGGTGGCGGCAAATTTTTATCAAAGCCCTGCCTTGCCACTTCAGATAAAAACCAACACTAAATACTGCGACTTAAAATCACTCGACCTGCTCGAGTGTTTCGTCGGTTTTTGCCACCCACAAAATTAAAATAATTTACTTGATATAAGAGCTATTACTCATTGATTTTATGTAATTTAATTATAAAATAAATAAAGCTAGCGGTGCTTTCTCCTACGCTATCTAAGACTAAGTTGATGCCGGCCCGAAACCGAGCAATAAGAACCCCCGCAAAGAAATTTCGACAAAACTGTCTTGAAATTGTATCCGCGCTCCCAATATAGGTTCGTAACAAGGGCTCTTTTGAGACTTGTCGAACCGCTCGATCTTCGGATGGGCACTGACATATTGCTAAATTAAAATCGGCATTGCTGATTAAAAGGATATGATTATGAGAACTTTAGATTTTTCCCCACTGTACCGAACCACCGTTGGTTTTGACCACTTATCTAGTTTGTTGGATTCCGTGAACAGAACCGAAACCGCCGCCAATGGCTATCCTCCCTATAACATCGAGTCTATTGACAGCGACCGTTATCAGATCACCATGGCAATCGCTGGTTTTAGGGAAGACGAACTCGACATTCAGCTTGAAAAACAAACTCTTACTGTTAAGGGCGTCAAGCCCCAAGAAGACGAGGCAAAGAACTTTCTGCATCGGGGCATCGCCGCTCGCAACTTTGAGCGCCGCTTCCAGCTTGCCGACCATGTCGAAGTGACATCTGCTAAGTTAGAGCATGGCTTGCTAGACATTCAGCTTGTTAGGGTTATCCCAGAAGCAATGAGGCCGAAGTCTATCCCCATAAATTCAAGCGCTACTAGGCTACTTGATGCGGCGAAGAGAAACGCCGCGTAGAGTTAAGCCGACTCCTTGAAATCGATCGCCCGAGGCAGCTACTCCGCGCCTCGGGCACCCCAATGCTGTTCATACCCCTAACAGCAGTAAACCAATGCTCGATCTTCAGCGTCTATTAAATAGAAGAATCAAAATAGTTCACACTGGCCCTAAACTTAATGCTGCTGTGAGCCGATGATGATCTCTCACTTAGCAGGTACGGGAGCCTAAAACACGACAGGGCTCTTAATTGGACAGAAATGAAACTTATTAACGATACAAAGCAGCACTTAAAAAATTCAGTACGCCATTACATTGGTATGCGACTTAAGTTCCGCAGCAACGCATTCGCAGGCACGCCGACGACTACCAAGACCCCCGCTGAAAAAGCGCGGCCCTGCATTATTTGTCACTAAACAGGCCGATAACCCTCAGCCGCTGCAATCCATGGCAGGGGCTGAGGATCTGCACCCGCTAGTCGTCAAATCGATGAACAACCAGGCCGCTCTTTAGCTTAGGCTCAAACCAAGTAGACTTTGGTGGCATCACTTCACCCGCGTCGGCAATAGCCATTAGGCTTTCAATAGACGTTGGGTAAAGCGCAATTGCCAGCTGCCACTGGCCGCTATCTACTCGCTTTTCAAGCTCGCCTAGCCCTCTTATCCCACCAACGAAGTCGATTCGCTTATCTGTGCGCTGGTCTGTAATTCCCAGCAGCGGAGTGAGAATGGTCTCCTGCAGTAGACTTACGTCTAGGCTCTGCATCGGATCAGTGTCATCGATGGATACTAACAGCGAGTTTTTAGGCGTTAAATAGTGCCACTGTTTTGCCATATACAAACCAAACTCTTTGGCTGCTTTGGGCCTAGCTGCGGCCGAATCGTTAACAGCCGCCACATCAAAGTGCTCTGCTAATCTGCTTAGGAATTGCTCTTGGGTTTGCTCACCTAGGTCTTCAATAATCCGGTTATAGTCCAGGATCTGCATTTGGTCGTGAGGAAACAACACGGCCAAGAAATAATTGTAGGGCTCGTCTCCAGTGTGGTTCGGATTCTGCCTCTGTCTCATGTTCTTCACCCGCTGCGCCGCGGCAGAGCGATGGTGGCCATCGGCAACATACAAACAATCTACCGAGTCGAAGGCTGATTCAATATCAGCGGACACAGCAATGTCTTCGATAACCCAAAATGTATGTTGAGTGCCATCGTCAGCGTCAAACTCATATTCCGGCACCGTCTTGGTGACCTTTGCTATGAGCTCATCAATATTAGATTGGGACTTATAGGTTAAGAAAACTGGACCTACTTGCGCATTCAATGTGTCCATATGCGCCACTCGATCATCTTCCTTAACGGGGCGAGTAAACTCGTGCTTCTTAATCAAGTCTTGCTCATAGCCAGCAACCGATGCAACCGCAACCAAACCTACCTGCTGGTGTTCGCCCATCACCTGCTTATAGACGTACAGTTTCTCTTCGCTGTCTTGAACTAATATTCCCTCCGCGATGAAGCGCTTGAGGTTTTCCGCCCCTTTGTCGTAAACCGACTGATCGTGCAGATCCACCTCGTCGGGCATATCAATTTCAGGCTTATTGATATGCAGAAAACTGTATGGATTACCCTGCGCGATCTGCATGGCCTCTTCACGATTGATAACATCGTAAGGATGCGAAGCAACTTTGCTAGCGAGTGCTCGAGTTGGGCGTAATCCGCGAAATGGTTTAATAAGTTTCATTGGCAAATCCAAGTTAATAACAAAAAATCAAAGTACTACTTCTTACCAAATACAAACACACCGTCCCAATCTGCCGGTGGCGGCATTAATTGAAAATCGTGTATTCGATCAAGAAAGACCTGATGCAAGAGCTTATTGTCGCACGAGCTCTTTAAATCAGAAAACAGTGTGTGGGCAGATTGCCAGTCTTTTTTTCGATACGCTTTAAGCGCTTGAGCATAGCGTTGAGATTCCTCTATCCGCTGTTTGGACACCTGCCCTTGCTCGCCAAGAAGCTCATAGATGACTACCGGCTGCTTTTTGCCAGCAACACAAACCGAGTCCAACTCCTTATAGACAAAATTTGGCGCCGCCAAACTGCTTGCCTCGCTGACTATATTAGACACATTGTATAGGCGAGTCAGACTCTCCAAGCGGGCGCATAGATTTACCGCGTCACCAATCACTGAATAATTCAGCCTATTATCAGACCCTAAATTACCCGCAACTACTAAGCCTGTATTTATCCCAACACAGGCACTTAAGCGTGAATCAGTTGCGTCTAGCGCATGCACAATATCCAGAGCGGCGCTCATTGCGTTGGGCGCATCAAGCGCACCTGTCACAGGGGCGCCGAACAAAGCCATCACCGCATCGCCTTGGAACTTATCGACCACGCCGTCATAAGACTCAACGATATTGCTTACAGTACTTAGCACTCGATTGAGCTCTTCCAATACCTGCTTTGGCGGCAACCCCTCACAAAACGTGGTAAAGCCACGAATATCTGAGAACAAAATAGTGACGACTTTCTCTTCACCGCCAAGTTCAATCGGATTGCTCAATAGCTGTTGGGCGATCTGTTTGGACACAACTTTACCTAACAGATCTCGCACTTTTTCTTTTTCAATAAGCCCTTTCGCCATCGAATTAACCATTGACGCCAAGCGGCCAATCTCGTCGCGTGATTTCACATTTACTTTTAAATCATAGTTGCCTTTTTCTATTTTCTGCACCGCGCTTGCCAAGCTCGCAAGCGGATTTGTTATAGATCGCGCCAAAGCGAACACGGCAATGAGACTTAAAAGAATGACCACCCCATAGAACTCAACCAGCATGCGCTGAAACAAAACTACATTTTCATTGTTCTCGTTATAAGACCGCTGAATCACAGCAAACACTTTTTCTTGCGTGTCATCAGAAGAAAACAACGGCCGCACCAAGGAAGTAAAGACCTCCTCATCAAATACCACTTCCTGCAGCTTGCCGAAAAACTCTGAGGATACCGAAATCTGATTCACCATAGTCTGCTGACGGCTAGGCTCAAGCGTAGATGCAACCAGCTCCAAATTTGACCCTGAAGAAGATCTTAAAATACTCACATCCGAGACAACGGTTTCGCTAACCTGCTCGGCAAACTCTTGATCCAGAGCGAAGCCGCCGATAATCCACGCAACCTGTCTGGGCAAATAAAGTGGCAAGGCTATTAGCTGAAAAGGCTGCCCGTCTATAACCGCCATGGCATCGGCAAAGCCCTCGTCAGAGTTTTCTGCGAGGTTTATCAGCTCGAGCCAGGCTCCTTTGAGCGACACGTCGCCTTGAACTTCAGTGTCAATAATAATCGTATAGTCCAAATCAACGATCATTAACATGTCGGCATTATCTAACGAGCGATCAAGCACATTGAGGGCCGCATCAAAAATAGTTCCTGGGTCTTTCGAAGCATAAGCAGTTCTAAAGCCAAAATCCCAAGTCAGGCTATTAGTGATCGCATTAAGGGTTTCAGCTTTTTGGTTGCGAGTGTAATCAAATACATCGGCGCCGATTTCTAAATAAGAATTGATCGTTTCTTGGGTATACTCTTGGTTGTTCTTATTGACGTAGTAAAACGTGCCACCAAGCACTGGCAGCAGCAAACACAGCAGGAAAAAGCTAAGACGGCTTTGAAAACTTCCAAAAGTAAACATAACGTCCGCCTCTGCGGTGAGCAGTTAGCGGTATCGTTTCTTTGCAGAAGAAGGGGCTCTACGAATTCGCCGATCTCGTTCGAGCTCTAGCGAAAATTCTAGACTTGCCGAGCTATCTGCCGAAAACTCAACATCAACCACTAGGCTGTTGTTTGTTTCAGAAAGCCGCGGGTGCCACACTCTAAGCTGGAAGTAGCCGTCTGGAAATCCTGAAACCGAGGCAACGCCTTCTGAATTAGAAATGCCGCTTAAGTTAGTTTCGGCCACGTAAATGTAGGCCAGCATCCAATCGTGAATATTACAACCAATCTCAACTACTCCACTAATGGCAAACTCTTGACTATATTCAAGCTGACCTGCTTTGCCATAGAGAGGGATGTTGAACGTATTTATAGGAGAAAAAGAGTAAACATGGTGAAGGATAGCATCACTATTGGGAAAACTTACTTCGTTGCCAACCACCACTGTTGACACTGAGGGTACAAACTCCTTGTCTAATTGATCCACCGCAATATTTTGCTGGGATTGAAAGCGTTGCTTTAAGTCTTCTGGCAGCAATATTTCTACAACAGCTCCTTCGACAGGGTTGGAGTTTTGATCGGACAAAGTGACGAGCAGAGTTTGACCGAAAGACTGCCCCGCTCCAACACTAAGCATTAGAATTAAAAAACTAAGCTGCAGCCTAGAAGCCAACCGACTAACCACTGGCTTAAAAATTGTGAATGAGAGAAATTGTAAAGATCGAATTGTCATAGTCTAGACCCAACGGAGCGGTTATATCATTCCAACTGGCTCCGATATCAATGGATGTGTCTTGAAGTACCGGGATGCTAATGGCTGTTGAATACTGATCGGTATTGGTCTCCAGTTGATAGGCAAACCAATTTAATAGTTCATCATCATGAAATCCCGGATCAGAGTAGAACGCGTTAGAGATTTTGTAAACCTGTAACCTCGGAGTAGTAGTACTGGCAACAGTAGCGCCGTTTATTCGCCTATACCCAGCGCTCAGCATCCATCCGTTGTAAAACGTATAGTCTGCACCAATAAACAGACTTGCAGACTCAAAGGCGAGTATTTCAAATGGAGGTCTCGAGAGTGGATCGTAACCAAACGCGGCCACTGACGGGTCAATGGGCAATAGATCAGTTCTACTGCGTTGATAATCAATACCAGCACTGAGTGCTATTCCTGACTTAAACTGTTTACTTAAGGACAGTTCGATTGACCCGCTGTCAGCATCTCTAGCCGCCCCATCTGAGCGCGCTTGGGCATAGCTTGAAGCGATATTGAGACTAGGCGCCATTGGACCAAAGCCAAATCGATGCCGATAACTGGCGCCTATGCCTAGCTCCAACCTATCAAAACCTGGTAATTCATTATAAAGAGTCTGCCTAGCTGTGGCTGAAACTGACAATGTGTCGTTTAAGCCGAGTTGAAATAACTTGCCTGCGGTTAATTCCACCTGATTGAATACCGAATCTATACGGTGAAAATCATCCAGTCCTCGCGAAACATTAGCTTCGTCGCCCACACTGAGGCTCAATGAATAAAATTCGTTACCAAGAGTCAGTGAAGACAAACCTAGAAAACTAAGTGCTATCACGTGCCTTGAATACTTAACAGAGCTCGAAAACTTCATACTGGTGACACCACACCGTTGCTTCAATTGTTGCAAGTCAGCAACAGTTAGGGGAGTAAGAGAAATTTATACTTAGTCAGTAGCGTTATCGAAAAGACGCCCACGTCTCACTTCAAGGTTACAGTGTAGCAATACTCAATAAGCAGAGACTAGCCATGGTATCAAACCTTTCCGCACTTGATCATGGGTAAACCCCCGCGAGTGCAAGAAATTTACCAATTTACGGTGGGGTTTACTGCCATACTCAAGGGTTTGAACTCCCGCGAGCTTCTTAGCGATCAGTAGCTGCACCATTTCATCCCAAGAATCGTCCTCAATGAGGTAGCTATCAATTAGGGATTCATCTACCCGTCGGCTAGCTAAATCAGATTTGATATGCAAATTGCCGAAACCCCTGTTTCGTCTATAGCGTACATAGGCCTCAACAAAGCGCTCGTCGGACTGCAAACTCTCATCGCGCAGCCTTGCAATGACGCTATCCACACGCCCATGTTCGACATCTGGAAACTTTCTCAGTAGTTTTTGCTGTAATTCGTAAAAAGAGTGTTCTCGGCGAGCCAAGAAATCCATGGCGGCTCGCCTGAGAACGGGGACATCACTAGGAGAGTGATTCTTGGAAGATGGGCTGTCTATGACCTTATATCTTAGACAACTTTGGCATCAGAGAGCGAAACAACATCATCATTCGCTGGCTCTTTATTGCCATCGTTCTTGGCACCACTTAATAACTGTAAGCGAATTTGCTTTTCAATTTCCTTCGCCGCTTCTGGGTTTTCGTCTAAAAAGATCGCCACGTTCTTCTTGCCTTGGCCAATCTTTTCTCCTTTATAGGAATACCAAGCGCCTGATTTATCTATCAAACCTTGCTTAACACCGAGGTCAATGACCTCTCCCATATGGAAAATTCCCTTACCATACATAATTTGGAATTCAGTTTGACGGAATGGCGGCGCTACTTTGTTTTTAACAACCTTAACCCGCGTTTCATTACCAACGACTTCATCACCTTCTTTTACAGCGCCAATGCGACGAATGTCCAAACGAACTGACGCGTAAAACTTGAGTGCATTACCACCAGTGGTTGTTTCAGGCGAACCAAACATTACCCCTATCTTCATGCGAATCTGATTAATGAAAATTACTAAGGTATTAGAATTCTTAATATTGCCGGTCATTTTACGCAGGGCTTGAGACATCAAGCGGGCTTGCAGACCCATGTGGCTATCACCCATATCACCTTCAATTTCTGCTTTTGGTGTAAGTGCCGCCACGGAGTCGATAACAACCACATCCACTGCCCCTGAACGAACAATCATGTCACAAATTTCCAGAGCCTGTTCGCCTGTATCTGGCTGGCTGACTAGTAAGTTGTCTACATCAACACCAAGATGTCCAGCATAGATAGGATCTAGCGCGTGCTCAGCATCAATAAAAGCGCAGCTTCCACCGGCTTTCTGAGCCTCCGCTATGACTTGCAAGGTTAAGGTCGTTTTACCAGATGATTCAGGGCCATAAATTTCTACGATTCGGCCACGTGGCAGGCCGCCTATTCCCAGCGCGATATCCAAGCCCAATGAACCAGTAGAGATAGCAGGAATGGCTTCGAGCTTGGTATCACCAAGGCGCATCATGGAGCCTTTGCCAAACTGACGCTCTATTTGAGAAAGTGCCGCTGCTAGTGCTTTATCTTTGTTGCCGTTGTTTTTGTTATCTTCAACCATAGTTGTATCCTTTGAAAGTCTTGTCATTACAACTGATGCTGATCCATGAGTAATGCAGTTGTTCTGCTCAGCTGCCTGAGCGCTTAATAGTAGTCTGTCCCCAACTACTTACTAAAAATTTGTGGTTTTTTGTCCCCACAGGCACATCATGTGCCTTGTCCTGCTTTCTAACCTGCCTTAACTTCAACTTTAACTGCAACTTTAGCTGCAACCTTGAAACTAAACGCGGTTTGCCTAAGCTTGGTGGCCTGAACTCAGAGTAACTCCAAACCCTTCACACCCCGCGCGCTCTTCCTACAGTTTGCTATTTAAGCATTGAGCCACACTGAGTTCGGCCATAACGAACTGTCAAACTACTGTATAAACGAACAGTGCAAATTAAAACAAAATATTACTGTATATACAACCAGTATATTGGCAAAAAGCTAAATACCTTTAGCTTTTATTAGTCGAGCAATTCAAGCAGCCCAGAAATAGCAGCATGCACAGTTGCCGCCCGCACTGCAGCGCGATCTCCGGGAAAATTAAACAGTTGAGCCCGCTGCCTATCGCCCCACTGCCAGCCTATCCATACACTCCCCACAGGCTTAGCAATGCTGCCACCATCTGGGCCTGCGACCCCACTGACGGCTACGGCAACCTCAGCCAAGCTATTGCGAATTGCCCCTGCTGTCATTGCACGCACAGTTTCTTCGCTTACAGCTCCGGGCGCACCCGCTGCAAACAAACCTCTTGGCACATTAAGCATGCGCTGTTTTGCACTATTGGAATAGGTGATAAAACCCGCATCAAACCAAGCTGAGCTGCCGGCAAGATCAGTGAGCGCGCTCGCAATGCCGCCACCCGTGCAGGACTCAGCAGTCGCCATGACAAGGTTTCTCGCCAGCAAACGTGTCGCCAACACTTGGGTCAGTGGCAGAAGAGTTGCAAGAATGGATTCAGTCTCAGTCATGGCTCAATAGTAGCGCCTTAGCAACGGGTTGCAAGCGTTGCCAATCACATTCATTTAATAGGTTCACGCTGGTGGTTTAAAGCGTGTAGAATTTATAGTCAAAGCCACTAACTACAAATTTATCCATTGCCCGCAACTCAATCTCATACCCCAATGATGCAGCAGTTTTTGCGCATCAAAGCCAGGCATAAAGACAATCTGCTGTTCTATCGAATGGGAGACTTCTACGAATTATTTTTCGACGATGCGAAAACCGCCGCAAAAATTCTAGGCATCACACTGACTGCCAGAGGTAAGTCTGGCGGCGAGCCCATTCCTATGTGCGGCATTCCCTACCATGCCGCAGACCGCTACTTAGCCAAAATAGTTGAAGCCGGGATTTCCGTCGCCATCTGCGAGCAAATAGGAGACCCAGCCACGAGCAAAGGCCCGGTGGAGCGCGAAGTCGTCCGTATAATTACACCCGGCACCGTAAGCGACGAAGCCCTGATGGCCGCCGATCGGGACATGGGCCTACTAGCCATCTCAGGTGATCAAGACGAGTATGGCTTGGCACTAATGGATATAAGCAGCGGTAGATTCGTTCTCAGTGTCGCCTATTCAACCGCCTCGCTGTTCGATGAAATCGCCCGCATCAAGCCAGCAGAAATCTTGCTGCAAGACACCTTAACCGAAGTCTCTTGTGCGCTGACTCACCCGGCACTGCGCAAGTGCCCAAGTTGGGAGTTTGACCTAGAAACCGCTACCAAGCTCTTAACCGACCACTTCAATACCCGGGATCTATCTGCCTTCGACTGCCTTGATTTCCCTCTTGCCATCGCAGCAGCCGGAGCCTTAGTCAGCTACGCCCGTGAGACCCAGAAAAATAGCCTCCCTCACATGCAGAGCTTGAGAGTTGAGCAACCGGGCGACAGCGTAATATTAGACGCCGCGACTCGGCGTAATTTAGAAATCGATAGCAATCTAGCTGGCGGCAAAGACAACACCCTGTTTGCTGTAATGAACACAACGACTACAGCCATGGGAGGAAGATTACTCGCGCGCTGGCTACACCGCCCCCTGAGAGACCATGACTTACTGCGAGCTCGGCAACTAACCACGGCGAGTTTGATTGAAAATTACAACTTTGAGCCTTTAGTAAAGGTCCTCGGCAAAATTGGTGATCTGGAGCGTATCTTAGGGAGACTGGGGCTGCGCTCAGCCCGCCCCAGAGACTTGAGCGTGCTCCGTGATTCGCTGACGTTGTTACCGCAACTGCAAAAACTGCTAGCCGACATCGAGTCAAAGCCGCTGGCTGCACTGGCTGCTCGGGTTGCTGATTTTCCGGCAGAGGCAAAGCTACTGCAGTTAGCCATCGTCGAGAATCCACCGGTAGTCATTCGAGACGGTGGCGTACTCGCGCCAGGTTATGATGAGGAATTGGACGAGTTACGCAATTTAAGCAGCAACGCTGGGCAGTTTTTAATTGATCTGGAAGCTCAAGAGAAGCAGCGCACTGGAATAAACACACTGAAGGTAGGCTACAACCGTGTCCACGGCTACTACATCGAGGTGAGCAAGGGGCAGGCAACTGGCGAATTTCCTCCTGAGTATATGCGCCGGCAGACCTTGAAAAACGCAGAACGCTTCATTACCCCAGAGTTAAAACAGTTTGAAGATAAAGTATTAAGCGCCAAGAGCAAATCGTTGAGCAGAGAAAAACAGCTTTATACTGAGCTGTTAGAGTCCTTAGCGCTTAATCTTTCACAGCTGCAGTCTTCAGCAACCGCCATTGCTGAGCTGGATGTACTTACCTGCTTCGCTGAGCGCGCGGTAAATCTAAACTATTGCTGCCCGGTGCTAAGCGAACAACCAGGCATTCAAATCGAATCTGGCCGCCATCCGGTGGTCGAAAAGGTCACAAACAACAACTTTATCGCCAATGACTTAATGCTCGATGACGCTACCCGTATGTTAATTATTACTGGCCCTAATATGGGCGGTAAGTCGACCTACATGAGACAGACCGCATTAATCGTCCTGCTCGGGCTCTGTGGCAGCTATGTCCCTGCCGCCTCAGTCACATTGGGGCCAATTGATCGAATCTTCACTCGTATTGGGTCTTCCGACGACCTTGCCGGTGGGCGCTCCACATTCATGGTCGAAATGACTGAAACGGCGAATATACTTCATAACGCAACCGCCAACAGCTTAGTATTAATGGATGAAATTGGACGGGGAACCAGCACCTTCGACGGCCTATCTCTAGCCTGGGCTGCGGCCGTCTTCATCGCCCAAAGACTAAACGCCTACACCCTATTTGCCACCCACTACTTTGAACTGACCTGTTTGCCGGATGAGTTCACGACCATCAAAAATGTCCATCTTGATGCAATTGAGCATGATCAAGGTATTGTGTTTCTGCATACAGTTAAACCGGGCCCAGCCAATCAAAGCTATGGTCTTCAGGTAGCTCAATTGGCAGGCATTCCCGCCGAAGTCATTCAGTCTGCCAGAGGCAAGCTACAACAATTGGAGCGGGACAGTGTGACCACAGCGGCCGCCACTAGGCCGCCCGAACAACCTTTTCAAAGTGAATTGTTCGCTTCTATTCCGCATCCGGTAGTGAGCTATCTTGAGCGCCTCGAGCCCGACGAAATCACTGCCAAAGAAGCCCTTAAAATCCTTTATGAATTAAAGAATAAAACCCAATCCTAATTGGGAATTGAGATGAAAAAACTGCTAGAATATGGACCCTTAAGAAATAGCTCAGAGGAACGCTGACCATGACATTCGTTGTTGGTGATAACTGTATACGTTGCAAGCACACAGACTGTGTTGAAGTGTGCCCAGTAGATTGTTTTTATGAAGGCCCAAACTTTCTTGTTATACATCCCGATGAATGCATCGATTGCGCTTTATGCGAGCCGGAATGTCCGGTAGATGCAATTTATGCTGAAGATGAGTTGCCTGAAGATCAGCAGGAGTTTCTACAGTTAAATGCAGAACTGGCAGAAGTGTGGCCAAACATTACAGAGAAGAAAGACGCCCTGCCTGACGCCAAAGAGTGGACTGACACTCCTAAGAAACTCAAATATCTAGAGCGCTAGGCGATTACTATGCTGCTGATTCACATCAGCAGCATAAATTGTCCACACTATTAACACTATTAACACTACTAACACTATTAACAGAATTCACACCATTAACACTAGCCTAGTACACTTTCCATCGAAAGCCCTTGAGTCTCCATAAGCTGCCTCATGCGGGCCAATCCCTCTACCTGTATCTGCCGTACTCGCTCGCGGGTTAAACCAATTTCTCGGCCTACGTCCTCTAAAGTGCCAACGCTATGACCTCTGAGGCCAAAGCGGCGAGTTAGGACTTCCCGGTGCTTTAGCGAAAGCTCATCGAGCCAAGTTTCCATGCTTTCTAACAAGTCACTTTCCTGCAGCACGGTACAAGGGTCTGATTGCGAACAATCGGCCACAGACTCCATCATCGATTTTTCAGCCTCAAGCGAGAGCTGCGAATCTACAGAGGATATCTGATCATTAATCGTGAGCATTTTTTTCACTTCATCAACCGGCCGCTCCAACAGGTCTGCAATATCTTGATGAGTGGGCTCATGGTCTAATTTTTGCGACAGTTCTCGCGACGCACGTAAATAGACGTTAAGTTCTTTAACCACATGGATAGGCAGTCGAATAGTACGGGTTTGGTTCATAATAGCCCTTTCGATGTTCTGCCGGATCCACCAGGTGGCATAGGTCGAAAACCGAAACCCTTTCTCTGGGTCGAACTTCTCTACCGCACGGATCAGCCCCAGGTTGCCTTCTTCAATCACATCCAGCAGAGAAAGACCTCGGTTAACATAGCGCCGAGAAATTTTTACGACCAACCTAAGATTGCTTTCGATCATTCTATTGCGAGCCATCTCGTCGCCCTCTAGAGCCTTCCGAGCAAAGTAGACTTCTTCCTCTGCCGATAGCAAGGGCGAGTAGCCTATCTCATTTAAATACAGGCGAGTGGCATCAAGATTAAGATTGTTTTCCGACTCCGCTGATGCTGCCGTGCTGTATTCATCCCAATCCTTGGGTGGGGCTATCGGTTTAACTTTGCTGCGCGTCTTGGCTTTTTTTACCGCGGCAGTTTTAGGTTTCGCTACTTTATCTAGCTCTAACGATTCCATGGAGCAACTCCTCATCCTTGAATGAAATTGAAAACCAATAACCCTTCGAAGCATCCTGTTTCGAATAGCGAATCATTGATGTGTACCCTATGTTAACGACAGGGAGGTGAAGTTTATTTAAGACGATTTTGTTCTAAAGAATGGACGGCCTAACAAGCGATTGCTTTTTTAGCATTATCTGTTTGGCAATAACTTCCCGGGATCAACTGATTTGCCATCAAGCCGAATATCAAAGTGCAGCAAAGGAGTTCCAGCCGTATTTTCACCCACCTCGGCGATCTGTTGGCCTGCGCTGACACGCTCGCCTTCATTCACCAACATGACACGATTGTGAGCATACGCACTAAGATAGCGATCGCTGTGACGCAGAATTATTAAATTTCCAGACCCTTGAATACCCCTGCCAGAATAAACCACATCACCGTCGCTAGCAGCTAACACTGGGTCTCCTACCCGCCCTGAGAGATCTAAACCTTTACCATCGCCTTGCTGGAAATTGCGAATCACCGGCCCAGAGACTGGCCAAGTCCACTGCGGCGGAGACGTTCTGCTAGAGGAGATTGACTGACGCAAAACCCCACCAGTACGATCTGCTGTGCCTTGCGTGCGCGCGACGCTATTGTCACTGACGGCAGTACCTATATTGCTGTTGACCAAGCTAGGCCCTGCACTCACGGCGCTGTCGTTTATGTTAAGACTAAGTTGTTGCCCAACAAAAATAGTATAGGGCGCTCGCAAAGAGTTTGCGATTGCCAATGCTCTAAAATCCAAATCATATTGATAGGCAATTGAGTAGAGAGTATCGCCGCCGCGAACTGTATGAGCTGAAGCGCCGACACCTGCGCTAGACGTTCTATTGCTAGAAGCTGTTTGAGAGCCAGAATTTTGGAGCGATCTGTTGGCTTGCGGCACAGCACTGACTGATGAGTTTATTTGAGTGGCAGAGCGACTTCGATCCACTACTGACTGGCCTTCATCCCTGCCGCCTTCCACGATAATTGGTGGACGATTGACCTGAGTCTCGCCTTGATCAGCAACTGGCGCCTGATAACCTCGGCAGCCGCCGAACATGGTTAGGAAAAAAACGATAAATGCAGCATTTATACCGCGGAGATTACTCACTACTTGTCTACCTTTTGATGATTCGATTCGCGCGCCAGTTCATGGACTAAGAACACAGCAATCGCCCCTAGTAAAAAACTCACCACAGTTGCCAGCAGCGCTGGGTCGTTGCCGGTCTGACTTAAATACTCAAACGGCGACAAACGCATTGTAGCAACCAAGTGGTTCTGAGTATCTTCGTGCAAAGCGGTCATGGCTGCCTGCCAGGGCCATAAAGTGACAACAGATGCAACGAGCATACCTGTCAAAAAACTGTATGACAGGTGACGATGGTGGTGCAGTAGCCAGTTTAGTAGCCGCGCAAATGCCAACAAACCACATATACAGCCGGCCCCAAAAACTGCTATGTAACTTAGCTGAAACTGGATAAGCGCGTTGAGAATAAACTCATAAACGCCGAGAATAAGTAGTATAAAGGCGCCAGATAATCCGGGCAATATCATCGCGCAAATCGCAATCGCACCGTAAAAAAACACGCTTATAAAACTAATGCTTGCCGCCTGCTGCGGCACGGTTGATATGAGCGTAACCCCAGCGATCCCTAGCAGGGCTGCAAACAAATTCCGCCAGGATCGGCCATTGAATTCTGCTTTCAAAAAATAAGTTGAGGCCAATACCAAGCCAATAAAGAAGCCCATTAAGGGTTCAAAGTGGTTTTCCAGTAAATACAAAACAGAGTTAGCTGACACCACTAAGCCAGCCAAAACCCCTAAGGCGAGCACAGTCAAAAAGCTGCCGTTGATGTGCGACCAGCATTTGCCAATCTGACCCGTAAAAAACAAAGAAACCGCGGTTAAATCAATCCGTCCAATCGAGCCGATCAGCTCTTCATAGATACCGGTAATCACTGCGATCGTGCCACCAGAAATACCGGGGACTGCATCCCCCATTCCCATAGCGACGCCTTTAGCAAACAGCGCAGCCAAATTGCTTGGCGAACGCTTTAGCTGGAGATCTGCTGACAATGGCTAGCCTCTCATTTTAGTGATGAACTTGGCCCACAAGCAAAGGCACAAAACGCACATCTTCCAAGATTTGAGTAGTAAATTCATTGCCGATACGGGTTACAAGGGTGAGCTGCTGCGTCTCATCTCCCCCTACAGGGATAACCAGTCGACCGCCGTCGGCTAACTGTTGAACTAAGTCATTAGGAATACTTTGCGGCGCGGCGGTAGTAATGATCGCGTCAAACGGGCCTTTTTCACCCCAACCGAAACAGCCATCATCGTGTTTAAACTCAATATTGCGCCGACCCAACAGGCGTAAATTCTTCTTCGCTTTATCCATTAAAGGCCTAATTCTTTCCACTGTGTACACCGATTTACACAGCTGAGCCAGTACTGCAGTTTGATAGCCGCAGCCGGTTCCTATCTCCAGCACCCGCTCCATCGAGCCCGATGTGAACAAAGCCTCCGTCATCTTTGCGACAACGTAAGGCTGGGAAATAGTCTGACCGAAACCAATCGGCAAGGCCACATCTTCATAGGCGCGGTGAGACAAAGCCTCATCTAAAAAAATGTGCCTAGGGGTAGAGCGGATGACATCAAGCACATGCATGCTGTTTATGCCCTGATCCATTAGCCTGCCCAGCATTCGCTCTCGAGTACGTTGAGAGGTCATGCCGATGCCTTTCAAATTGATTTTAGTATTCAAGATCGACCTTCATTCGGTAAGACAAAGTTCGCGCAGCAAACTTGTTGCATATG
Source organism: Pseudohongiellaceae bacterium (assembly GCA_047617585.1). GTDB lineage: Bacteria > Pseudomonadota > Gammaproteobacteria > Pseudomonadales > Pseudohongiellaceae > UBA9145. Next base: position 21,482 of record JBLGBD010000018.1, read on the forward strand.
CGCCTTTGGGTAATTCGAAGTTAAGCAGCAAATCTGGTGAATTCGCACCAGTTTGTTCCCATCGCCACGTTAAATCCACCGGCAGGAAACGCAAAGAGCGTCTGGAGGCTTCTACCCCAAAACGCACTAAACCGTCAGCCAACAGCGGAAATTTATTGAGTACACTCAATTCAATATCGGCCGTTTTTCCCCAGCTTGCATACCTGTCAGCGGAATCTTTTTTACCGGCCAACAACCCTGTGGGGTGAATATCAAATTCTTGCAGCCGAGTTTGCAGCACGCTATCCCAAAGACCTAGCTCTTTTATGGCGAAAAAGCGGGCCGTACCATCAAGATTCAGCACATCCCCAGGTAGGTATTGGTTCCAATTACCGGCATCGACTCTCGTACTGAGGAGGTGGTTGAATATATACGCTCGTGCTGCTGATAGAAGCATCCCTCGCTTTACTCTGCCGAGCTTTCTTAAGGGTGAGGTCTGCCCCTGGGCCAGCTCTAGCGCCTGCGCCATGAGCTCGGAGACCTGAGTGACATTGCTCATATTGCGGCCGAAGCGCTGGGCACCGAAGTAATTAGGCACACCCTGCTTGTTTATGCCCTTGAGCCGGTTTTCGAACTCGGCAACCGAGCCTTGACAAGCCCGCAGGCGCAAACTAAATCGATTGGCGGCATGGCTGCCAATCTTTAGCTTGCGGTCATTGCGGGCAAGCTGAAGAATCTCAATGCCCGCCTTCTGCATCTGACCAAGCTGCTCTTCGATGTCTTGAGTTGCTGGGAGGCTAAACCATTGGCTACATTCCCCCCGCCTGTCTTTCATGCCTGAGTAGCCCACAGCCTGAGAATCGGTATGGGTATGAGCTGCGAGTAAGCGCGCAGTATCGGTCGTCGATAGGTCTGTTTTTCTTAACTGAACCCACAGATGATCTCCAGACCCGCTAAGCTCAAACCCTAGTATTTCATCCACCCGAAAGTCAGCAAATTCTTGCTTTACAATGGCTTTGATCGTGGGCTTGCCCAAGGCGTAGCTGAATTTATCCATGGCTAAAGCAGAGCTTTGCAGACCTCAAAGGAGTTAGAACTAAACCCACAGTTAAAGACACGGCGGTGTGATTTCCAAAAGCACGACACAGTGGCAAGCAATCCCTTCTTCTCGGCCAACATACCCCATACGCTCGGTTGTTGTAGCCTTGAAATTGACTCTATCTAGCGGCAGCCCCGTAAGCTCACCGAGGCTTTGAGTGATCGCTTCTCGGTAGGGAGATAGTTTTGGCACTTGCGCCACTGCCGTCACGTCAATATTGATCAATTGGCCATTCTTTTGAGCAAGCAAATCTAGAACATGATTGAGCATGTAGACACTGGAAATGCCTTTGATATTGGGGTCGGTGTCTGGAAACAGCTGGCCAATATCGCCACAAGCCATTGCCCCGAGGAGCCCGTCAATAAGCGAATGCAGCACCACGTCCCCATCAGAATGGGCCAGCAAGCTTTTACGCTCCGCTAGTGTCACCCCGGCAAGGATTAACGGCTTGTCAGCATCAAATTGGTCGGCGAATTTATGCACGTCGAAGCCATGTCCGATACGCAAATTAGAAAGACTCATAAACCTTCATCTTGGGCTCTTAATATCAGCGCAGCCAGCGCTAAATCAGACGCATGGGTAATTTTAATATTGTGATTGCTGGCTGGAATCACTTTTATGGCGTGACCGGCATGCTCCATGGCGCTGGCTTCATCAGTGATGATTAAGCGATCACGCTCAGCCGCTTCCATAGCGCTAACCAAAAGCCCATATCTAAAAATCTGCGGGGTTAGAGCATTCCACAAAAAGCTGCGATCAAGCGTTGCCTGTACCAGGCCAGATTCACTGACCCGCTTAATAGTATTTGCTATAGGAGAGGCCAAAATACCTCCTGCTAGATCGGTTGTAGTAATACCGGCAAGCAGTCTTTGAACGTCCAATGCGGTTACACAGGGCCTTACAGCATCGTGAACCAAAACCCAGTCATCTTGCTTGGCATCCAGACTGTGAAGGCCATTGAGCACAGAAGCACTGCGCTGAGCCCCACCGGCAACCGTCACTACCCTATCCCCCCCATAGTCAGCCATGCTCACTTCAGACCAATGTTCATCTTCGGGATTCAGTACCACGGTGATACGAGCGATCCCATTGAACTGCACTAATAAATTCAGGCCATGCGCAATCACTGGAATGCCGTTTAAAGGGAGGTACTGCTTGGGGATTGTTGAGCCTAGGCGGCGACCAATACCAGCCGCTGGCAGAATAGCCCAAATAGTCATAGAACAATCATCATATTGCCGGATCGCTAAGGGTGGAGAGACGTCTAATCGATGATCATGTAAAAGGTTTCCCCTTCAGCGATCATGCCAAGCTCAGATCGAGCCCGTTCTTCTACAGCCTCAAGACCATTTTTTAGATCGAGAACTTCGATCTCCAACATGCTATTGCGCGTCTCGAGATTGGTATTGATACTTTGCTGGGCACTTAATTCCTCATTCAGAATATTTAAGACGCGCACACTGTCTTCGCCCAGCCACAGCTGGTACTGCAGTGAGACAAAGACTAGTCCTAAAATACCAAATAAGATTTTCATTAAAGTCCTAAGGGTGGAACCTTGAAAACTCCGCTAAACCTCTATAGATAGCGTTGACTCCAAGTTCTTCTTCGATTCGCAACAACCGATTGTACTTCGCTACTCGGTCAGACCGGCACAATGAGCCAGTTTTAATTTGCCCAGCAGAGGTGGCAACCGCCAAATCAGCAATGGTCGTATCTTCGGTCTCACCAGAGCGATGGGATATCACTACGCTATAGCCTGCATCTTTAGCCATATTGATGGCGGCTAAGGTTTCGGTTAGCGAGCCAATCTGGTTAAACTTGATTAAAATAGAATTAGCAATAGATTCGTCAATGCCTCTTCTTAGAATTTTGGTGTTGGTGACGAACAAATCATCACCTACTAACTGAACTTTATCGCCTATTTTCTCAGATAATTTAGCCCAACCTTCCCAATCACTTTCATCCATTCCATCTTCAATAGACAAAATGGGGTATTGGCGGCTCAAATCCTCGAGATAATCGGCAAATTCGAACGAGCTAAAGCTTTTGCCTTCCCCTTTGAGATTATAGCGACCTCCCTCATAAAACTCAGATGCTGCACAGTCTAGCGCCAAGTGAATGTCAGTACCCATTTTAAGGCCAGTTTTCTCGACGGCCTCCAAAATAGCGTCCAGAGCTGCCGCATTAGACGGCAAGTTTGGCGCAAAACCTCCTTCGTCACCAACCGCCGTGCTCAGGCCTTGGCCTGAGAGTACCGACTTTAGAGAATGAAAGATTTCCGCGCCATAGCGCAGAGCTTCTGAAAACGTAGGCGCGCCTGTGGGCTGCACCATGAATTCCTGAATATCCACATTGTTATCGGCATGCTCGCCGCCATTCACAATATTCATCATCGGCACAGGCAGTGTAAACAAGCCATCGCTGCCGTTAATTCGTGCAATGTGGCTATACAAGGGGATACCCGACTCAAGCGCAGCCGCCTTTGCGCTAGCCAAGGATACGGCCAGTATTGCGTTAGCACCTAGCTTGGTCTTATTTTCAGTGCCGTCTAGGTCGAGCATGATTTGGTCTATATTTTCTTGATCCATTGCGTCTTTGCCAAGCAGTGAATCACGAATGACGGTGTTAACGTTATGCACTGCAGTTAACACGCCTTTCCCCAGATAACGGGCAGGATCCTTATCGCGCAGCTCCAACGCTTCACGAGAGCCTGTTGATGCTCCCGATGGCGCGCAGGCGGTACCCATGACCCCACTTCGAAGAACAACATCCGCCTCAATAGTGGGGTTGCCTCTTGAGTCTAATATTTCTCGTGCTTTAACAAATTTAATTTCTGCCATGTTTATCAGCCTATCAGTTCTTAATATCTATGGGGTCTACGCCGTGTCGATCTCAGGAAAGGATTTTACCAAGGTGTCCAACTGCTTCATCTGGGTTAAAAATGGCTCCAAACTTTCCAGCCGTAAGGCGCAAGGACCATCGCACTTCGCCGTATCAGGATCAGGGTGAGCTTCAATAAATAACCCGGCTATTTTTTGCGACAACCCAGCCATTGCTAGTGCTGTCACATCGGCCCTACGCCCTCCTGCACTGTTGGCGAGACCTCCGGGCTTTTGCAGGGCGTGGGTGGCATCAAACATTAACGGGTAGCCGAACTGCTTCATCACGGCAAACCCCAACATGTCCACCACCAAATTGTTGTAGCCAAAGGATGAGCCGCGCTCACAAAGAATTAAATTTGAGTTACCTGCCTGCTCGCACTTGTTAAGGATATGGCGCATTTCTTCAGGCGCTAAAAACTGTGCCTTCTTAATATTTATGACCGCGCCGGTCTTAGCCATCGCCGCCACTAAATCTGTCTGCCGAGACAAAAAAGCCGGCAGCTGAATTACATCAGCCACCTGGGCTACTGACGCAGCTTGTTCAGGGGCGTGAATGTCCGTCAGAATTGGCACATCAAAAGCCTGCTTAATATCTTGCAACCAACGCAGACCTTGATCCAGCCCTGGGCCGCGAAAAGAGTTTAGAGAGGATCGATTGGCTTTATCAAAAGACGCTTTGAAGACAAAGGGTATGTCTAGTTTTACACAGACCTCTTTAAAAGCCTGCGCCACCGACATGGCCAAATCTCGTGACTCAAGCACATTCATGCCACCGAACAAAACAAACGGTCGTTCGTTCGCCAGCGGTATGCCGGATATCAGAATTTCTTTAGAAATCATTTGGGGCATCTGCCTGCAATAGCACCCGAATCAATCGGGCGCTATGGTTGAGGAAGTGGACTCAGAGCGTGTTTCCGCTTGGCCCGCCTGAGGCTTTTCTAGGCCACCTACGACATCATGTTGGGCAATAGCCGCTTTGATGAAACCGGTGAATAAAGGATGCCCTTCCCTTGGCGAGGACGTGAATTCAGGGTGGAATTGGCAGCCCACAAACCATGGATGATCCGGCACTTCAACAACTTCTACCAGCATGCCATCGTGGGACGTTCCTACCAAGCGCAGCCCAGCATCAGACAATGTGTCGAGGTAGTCGTTGTTAAACTCATACCGGTGGCGATGGCGCTCAACAATTTCTTCGCTTTGATAACAGTCATAGGCGATGGAATCTTTCTTTAAAATACAGCGCTGACCACCTAAACGCATCGTCCCACCAAGGTCAGAATGCTCACTTCTAAATTCAGTATGACCACTGGCGGTTGTCCATTCACTGATAAGTGCAATCACCGGGTTTTCACTCTTCGCATCGAATTCGGTGCTGTGGGCACCCTTAAGACCGGCCACGTTACGCGCGTACTCGATGACAGCGACCTGTAAGCCTAGGCAGATACCCAAATAGGGGATTTTATTTTCACGGGCATATCGCGCTGCCATGATTTTGCCTTCAATGCCACGCTCGCCGAACCCACCTGGAACAAGAATAGCGTCCATCCCGGCAAGCATGCCGGTGCCCTGTTCCAGTATATCGCTGGAGTCGATATAGCTAACATTAACTCTGGTTCGGGTTTGAATGCCGGCATGAATAATTGACTCGTTCAATGACTTGTAGGCGTCGAGCAGATCCATGTACTTGCCTACCATGGCAAGGTTGACCTCGCGCTCTGGGTTTAGCTGGGAGTCAACAACCCTATCCCACTCTGAAAAGTCGGCTTTGTCACACTCCAAGCGCAGTTTCCGTAAGACGATTTCATCCAGCCCAGCGGCGCCCAAAATAGAAGGAATGCGGTAAATGGAATCTGTGTCCGGCAACGATATCACTGCATCCAAATCCACACTGGTGAACAAGGCAATTTTTTTCCGAGAAGATTCATCGATTTCTTTTTCAGAGCGGCAGATCAGAATATCTGGCTGTATGCCGATAGATCGAAGCTCTTTCACTGAGTGTTGAGTGGGCTTGGTTTTGGTCTCACCGGCAGTCGCGATATAGGGCACCAGGGTAAGATGCATAAACAGCGCCCGCTCGGAGCCTAGCTCAACTCGCAGTTGGCGCACGGCTTCCAGAAACGGCTGTGATTCGATATCACCTACAGTGCCACCGATTTCCACTAGGGCTACATCTGCGTCGCCAGCGCCGGCTATAATCCGGCGCTTGATCTCGTCTGTAATGTGGGGAATTACTTGAATAGTCGCACCGAGATAATCGCCGCGACGTTCTCGCTTGAGAACTTCTTCATACACCTTGCCGGTGGTAAAGTTATTTTTACGCAACATTGTCGTGCGAGAGAAGCGCTCATAATGACCAAGATCTAAATCCGTCTCGGCCCCATCTTCAGTCACATACACTTCGCCGTGTTGGAACGGGCTCATCGTGCCTGGATCAACGTTGATGTAGGGGTCAAGCTTAAGCATGGTGATGTTTAATCCTCGGGCTTCGAGGATTGCAGCAAGAGAAGCAGAAGTAATGCCCTTGCCCAGCGAAGAAACTACGCCGCCGGTAATGAAGATATATCGTGTCATGAGGGTCCCATCTGTTTGATTTGGATCAGCTCAATACTGACCCCATAGATGGAGCTACAGCGTACCAGAATGACTCCACCAGCTCAATCGGATTTACCTATTCAAACCAATTAAAGCTGGGCTGACGCCAAACTATGTTAACGCTCGCCGGCTGCCCTAGCCCCGACCAATCAAAAGCCTCACTGGCGCCAACAGTTGGGATGAAGACTAAACTTTCGCCCGAGTAAATTAACGGCAAGCGGTCCCGCAGCCACGGAGGAACCGCGGTTTCTTGGAAGACTTGTTTGAGGGATTTGGTCGGTCGCCCCCGAGGCTTGAAGTGTTCTCCGCCTTGTCGGTACCTAATTGAAACTTCCCCAAGGTTTGCCAACCACTCATTCAGATCGCTGTCGGGGTGCAAAATCAACTCACCATTTGCCGGCAACACAAAAGTGCTTTCGCGAGCCATAGACCAACTGCGCTGGGGCCACTGAGGGTTTTCGAGTCGACGCAGCCCGTGCAGTTCGTCTTGATAGGCCATGAGTTGAAAATTTCCAGACTGACTGAGAGTTTGTGCACTGCCTTGATGAGTTTTCAGCTTTTGAATAAGATCATTCAAGGGCTTCCAACCAAGTTCAGGCGCTGCTATACGAGCCAGCCAATGGCGCAGCGCGCTGCGCTGGCGCGGCTCAGGCAATGCCGTTAAGACCCTTATATTGAGTATGCCCGGATGCCCTGAAATGGCCTGATCAATGTCTTGGGTTGCCACTGAATCAACAATATCAGCGGCCTCAGAGATCAGCTGTAGTGATTTACTCCAAGACTCCCGGTAATTTGGCCATCGTTTGGCCAATACTGGAAGAACGCTGTGTCGGCAATAATTTCTATCAAAAGATATATCAAGATTGCTGTCATCTTCCACCCAGGCAAGCTCATTAGCCTGGGCATAGTCTACTAATTCACTGCGAGTCAATGGCAACAGTGGCCGCAACAACTGCTCTGACCCAAGGGCCCTACTCACAGGGATTGCAGATAGGCCCTGAACCGAGGCCCCGCGCATTAAACGCAGTAGTAATGTCTCTAGTTGATCATCCAGGTGGTGAGCTAGCAGCAATGTCTCATGCTGTTTTAGATTTTCTTCGAAAGCTTTGTATCTTAGACTTCGGGCAGCAGCCTCAATGCCAGACCCGGCCGCCGTCAAGGCGCTATTCACATCCACTGATTTCGCCGTAAAGCCCACCTTGAGAGACGCGCAATAATCCTGACAACGCTGCTGCCATTGGTCAGCAGATTGACTCAAGTGATGATTAACATGAAGTGCTCGAACAGGACGAGGTGGCGTTAAGTGGACTAAGGCGTGAAGTAGCACCATGGAATCGAGGCCACCACTAAGTCCAACACAAAGCGGTGTAGCGACGGGAATAGCCCCCAAGCCCGCAGTAAGGGCAGCAATGACTGTAGTCATAGTTTTACCTGTGCGGGCTGTTTCAAAATAGCGTCGATCTAATGAGAACTACTCGCCCTTAAGCACTTATCCCATAGCTCATTAGTCTATCGTAGCGGCGCGCTAGCAGCTTATCTTTAGGCATCGCCGTCAATCGATCTAGCTGCTTTACCAGCGCTTCTTTAATGCTGGTAGCCATAGCAGGTACATTGCGGTGAGCCCCGCCTAAGGGCTCAGGAATAGTGTGATCCACAATTCCTAATTCTTCCAATCGCTTCGAGGTCACGCCCATTGCTTCAGCGGCCGCCGCCGCATAGTCAGATGACTTCCACAAAATTGTGGCGCAGCCCTCTGGAGTAATTACGGTGTAGGTTGAATATTGCAGCATGTTGAGATGATCAGACACACCGATCGCGATCGCGCCACCAGAATTGGCCTCGCCAGTGACAGTTGCGATCAGTGGGGTTTTGACTCGAGACATCATTGCCATATTTTCAGCAATAGCCTCGTTAATACCCCTTTCTTCTGAATCCATCCCAGGATAAGCGCCAGGTGTATCAATAAATGTCAATACCGGCAAATTATACCTTTCTGCCAACAGGATAAGCCTGCGCGCCTTGCGGTAGCCCTCCGGCCTAGGCATGCCAAAATTGTGCCTGACTTTCTCTTTAGTGCCTCGTCCCTTTTGGTGCCCAATAACCATTACTGGTCGACCTTCGATTTTGGCTAGACCGCCAACTAAAGCCTGATCATCAGCAAACAGACGATCCCCATGAAGCTCATCGAAATCAGTAAAAATATGCTTTATATAATCATAGGTATAAGGCCGCAAAGGATGTCGCGCAACTTGGGAGATTTGCCAGGAACTCAGATTTGCAAAAATCTTTTCTGTCAGCTTTATGCTCTTATTGCGCAGATTCTGAATTTCTTCATTGATGTTTAAATCATTATCGGTGCCCACCAGTCTTAGCTCACTGATTTTAGCCTCTAACTCTGCGATTGGTTGTTCAAAGTCTAAATAATTCGAATCCATTGCTTACCCATTATGCTCAAAAACTAAACACGCTAACCTAACGTAGTTGGTCGGGCGAAATTAAGCCCAATCTTATCCTTTCCAAACAGTGATTTCAGCTGCTTCAATAAGTCTTCCGCCGGAGTCACTTTCCAACCAGGGCCAAGAATTATACACCCTCTCGAGTCAAACCGTTGATAATTGACCATAACTTCACAGCCGTGTTGCGCTGCTGTGCCAACCGGGTTTACCGCAATCTCTGCCCCAGTGGAAGTTAATTGAGACTGCAAGGCCACATTAACTCCTACCTGATAGGGCTCAAGTATGCCTTCAAGTTGCTGGCTAAAACCAGCACTTAATGCCGAACCTTCCAGCTCCAAAGTCAATCTCCGAGCAAATTTTTGCCTTGCCTGCTCAAGGGGCATTACATGCTTCGCGCGCCCCCTCATACCGCTAGTGTATTCATCAACGGTAATAGAGCACTCCACTAGCAAAATAAGGTCTTTTTGCAGCACTTCGCGGTATAGCTCATAGTCTTTAGCATAGAGCGTAACTTCAAAGCGGGCACTGCGATCATCTAGGGTTACGATGGCGAAAGTGTCCCCGGTTTTGGTTTTCATAGTGCGCACCCCGTGCAGCAGACCGGCAATAATCTGGGTGCCGCGCTCGGGACGCAAGTTAACTAGCCTGTTTTGAGTTAGGTGACTCAGCTCCACTAAAAACTCATCAATTGGATGGCCCGAAAGATAAAGCCCCAATGTTTCTTTTTCTGCTAATAAGCGCTCTTGCTCGAGCAACGGCCGGCAATCCGCACCTAAGAAATCCAGATCGTTGGCCGCATCAAAGCCTGATATCTCGCTGAATAAGTCCTCTACACCACTGGCATCATTTCGGCTTTGCTGCTCAGCCGCTTTTACTGTCTGCGGCAGCACATGACTGAGCATGCCACGAACATAGTCGCAGTTGCCGTCTAGCAAGTTGTCTAAGGCCCCAGCCTTAATCAACGCTTCCATGGCGCGTTTATTTAGCGCTGCAGTATCAACTCGCTGGCAGATATCCAACAGGCTGCTAAAAAGCCCCTGCTTTCTTGCCGCTAGAATGGCGCCAACTGGCCCCTCTCCTAGCCCTTTTATTGCGCCGAGTCCATACACTATCTGGCCGGCATCATTCACAGTAAAACTGAACTGCCCCATATTTATGTCTGGCGGTATGATTTGCAGTTTCATCGATCTGCATTCTTCAATAAGGGTTACCACCTTATCGGTGTTTTGCATATCAGCCGATAGAACTGCCGCCATAAAAAACGCAGGGTAGTGAGTTTTCAGCCAAGCCGTTTGATAAGACACTAAAGCATAAGCTGCTGAGTGTGACTTGTTAAAGCCGTAGCCGGCAAACTTCTCCATCAAATCGAAGATGGACTCAGCCAAGTCGCCGTCGACTCCTCTGGCCTGAGCACCCGACACGAATAAGGTCCGCTGCTTGCCCATTTCTGCTGGGTTTTTCTTGCCCATTGCCTTACGTAGAATATCAGCACCACCAAGGGTGTAGTTGGCCAAAACTTGGGCAATTTGCATTACTTGTTCTTGATACAGGATTACCCCGTAAGTATTGCCCAGTACAGGCTCCAATTCTGGGTGGGGAAATTCGACCGGGGTGCGCCCGTGTTTGCGATCTATAAAGTCATCTACCATGCCAGACTGCAAGGGCCCTGGTCGAAACAGTGCTACCAGTGCGATGATGTCTTCAAATGAATCTGGTACCTGTCGCTTGATTAGCTCTTTCATACCCCGGGATTCGAGTTGAAACACCGCGGTGGTTTCTCCACGTTGCATCAGCCGGTAGACCTCGGCATCCGCCAACGGCAACTCATTTATATCCAGCGCTGTTTCGCCTTCAGCCTTACGCGCATTAATCATCTTTACTGCCCAGTCGATGATTGTAAGGGTACGAAGACCTAGGAAATCGAATTTCACCAAGCCAGCGGTTTCAACATCATTTTTGTCAAACTGAGTAACTAAGCCCTGACCATCCTCGTCGCAATAAAGCGGCGTAAAATCCGTAAGCTTAGTTGGCGCGATAACAACCCCACCCGCATGTTTACCTACATTTCGGGTTATGCCCTCTAGTTTGTAAGCCATCTCCATTATTTCTTGGGCATCTTCATCGCTGTCAACAAACTGACCCAACAGCGGCTCCTCTTCAAAAGCCTTTTTTAGCGTCATGCCCGGTTCAAACGGAATCAGCTTTGACAATTTGTCCGCCAATGAATATGGCTTACCTTGAACCCGTGCCACATCACGCACCACTGCCTTAGCAGCCATGGTGCCAAATGTAATTATTTGAGATACAGCCTCCTTTCCATACAGGTCCGCAACATGCTGAATCACTTTGTCACGGCCGTCCATGCAGAAGTCCACATCAAAATCCGGCATAGAAACCCGCTCTGGATTTAAAAACCGCTCAAACAGCAAGTCATATTTCAGCGGATCAATATCGGTTATATTCAGTGCATAGGCAACAATGGAACCTGCGCCAGAGCCCCGCCCTGGCCCTACTGGAATGCCGTTGTCTTTGGCCCACTGAATAAATTCCATCACGATTAAAAAGTAGCCAGCAAAACCCATCTGGTTAATGATTGTAAGTTCAATGTCTAGCCGTTCGTGGTATGGCTTGGTGAGCTCCACATCATCTGCAGCACCTGGAAATATGACCTGTAGACGTTTTTGCAAACCTTTATTTGAAACTTGAGAAAGAAAATCTTCAAGCTTCACGCCATCAGGTGTCGGGTAGTTGGGTAAACACGGGGTTCCCAGTGCTAGTTCTAAATTGCAGCGTTTCGCGATTTCCCAGGCATTGGCTATTGCCTCCGGAATATCGACAAACAGCTCGCCCATTTCATGCTGATTTTTAAGGTATTGTTGATCCGTATAAGTCCGCGGTCTACGGGGGTCGTCTAGGGTGCGGCGATCGTTGATACAGACCCTCACTTCATGAGCTTCGAAGTCGTCTTGGTCTATAAACCTAACGTCGTTGGTAGCGACGACGGGGCAGCCACTGGCACTAGCAAGTTTCAATGCTGCAGCGATATAGGTTTCTTCATTGGCTTTGCCTACTCGCTGCAGCTCCAGATAAAAACGATTGGGAAACAGGGTTTGCCAATGGGCCAGACAACGTTGAGCTGCTGCCTCCTCTGAACCTAGCAACAACTGGCCCACCTCACCAAATTGTGCGCCGGACAGCGCTAACAGACCGTCCGTGCGTCCCGCTAACTTTTCTAAACTCAAAGTGGCCTCACCCAGGCCAGCATTGTTGGTATAAATCTCAGAGATGAGTTGGGTAAGATTCAAATAACCAGCTTGATTTTGAACCAACAGAACTAGCGGCGTAATCGCGCCAGTGGTTGTATTGACCACCCGAACATCGCATCCACACAGAGGCTTGATGCCTTTTGCAAGGGAGCGGCTATAAAACTTAATTAGACCAAATAGATTCGCAAGGTCAGTGATAGCAACCGTGGGCATGTCGAATTCGATTAATCGATCGATAAGCGGCGGGATGGTAACCAGACCATCCCTAATCGAAAACTCAGTGTGCAGCCGCAGATGAGCGAAACCGGCTGTTTGGGAAGAATCAGACATTCGGACCAATTGTTTGTAAGAAGAGTTGAAGTGGCAATATACCACTTTTCAAGTCGATGTTGAGCCTAACAGTCTAGCCACCGGAGAAAAACTCTTGCGATGAATTGGAGAAATGCCAAGGCGCAGTAACGCCGCCAAGTGCGCCGGAGTCGGATAGCCTTTATGTTGAGCAAAGCCATACCCCGGATAGACAAGCTCTAGGGCTTTCATCTCATTGTCTCTAGTCACCTTGGCGAGAACTGAAGCCGCCGCGATAGCGGGAACAAGAGAATCTCCTTTCACCACGGTTTCACAGGGATAGCCCCATTGCGGCTTGCGGTTTCCATCAACATACACGAATACTGGAGTATCGCGCAGTCCGTCTACCGCTCTGATCATCGCCAGTAAACTCGCTTGCAAAATGTTTAGCGTATCTATCTCGGCGACGGAGGCTCTTGCAATTGCAAAACACCGAGCCTTTAGAACAATCTGCTCAAAGCATGCGTTGCGCGCTGATTCACTAAGTTTTTTGGAGTCCCCAAGCCCGATGATTGGCTTTGCGGGGTCCAATATTACCGCCGCCGCGACCACATCTCCGGCCAAGGGCCCACGCCCAACTTCATCGGTGCCAGCGGCACTAAGATCAAACCTTACTGACGCTGCAGCAAAGTGATCTTCAACGGATTTAAGTTTTACCACTGCCAAGCATCTCCATAATTGCGTCAACCGCTTGCCCCGAAGCATTCAACCGCAGCATGCGGTGGATATCATCAAACTTCGCCAGCATCGACTCAGTCGCCTTGCCACCTTTTGCAAAACTAAGAATTTCTTCCG
>JBLGBD010000019.1:0-34723 GCA_047617585.1 Pseudohongiellaceae bacterium
GGTATTACGGCCAATGTAAATCGAGACCCAGCAAATCGAACTAGTGGCGGTGATCAGCTTTATTTTACAGATCCGGATGGCATCTTGGTGCAATTGGCACAGCACGGCTATCTTGGCTAAATTGATCTGCGAAGGGCTTTTGTTCACAACAGTGTTATGGTGAGGGCGCGGTTAGCCATTTACTTTCTGTTGCTAGCGGTGCAGACAGGGTTCTTAAAAAGGTAAGCAACTGTTGGGACTCAACCCGCCTAAGGCCAAGGGGTTTTGCCTCATTGTGACTGAGCATCGATGTAGGTGCGTTGTTGTAATGAGCAATAACATCCTCTAAGGAAGCAATCTGCCCGCCGTGCATATAGGGTGCTGTAGCTTCGATATTACGCAGCGTCGGGGTTTTTTGGGCCCCAACTAAATCCTTGGTGTCTCTAGCAAACCGCAGCTCAATACACTGGCTTGCCGTAGCATCGCTGAACTTGCCTAGGCAGTTGAATGGATCTAAACGGGCGATACGCACGCCATCATATCTCGCCATGGGTGGAAGTTCTCCAGCCACTGGCATAACCCCTGTGTTATGGAACTCATGGTTGGTAAACAGCGGGCCATTGTGACAGGTGACACATTGTCCTTTGCCGATAAAAATTTTCAGCCCGGCTATTTCCTGCGTAGTTAACAAAGAGCCTGAGTCTGTCGCTGTGGCATTCGTTAAGCTGTCTGCATAGTCATCGAACCTAGACCGACCGGGAGTAATTTTACGCTGATAGGCTGCTAAGGCTTTGCCAATATTAGTGAAGGCTGTATTAATAGTGTTTTTTTCAGTTTCTGAAATATTCTGCCAAGCCAGCTGTTGCCCAGCAGTGCCAAGAGGAGATGCTGATACGCCAGCCAGACTCAACCTAGGAATGTCTCCGAAGAGCTCAACATATAGCTCTTGGTAGTGGGCGTCCTCAAACACGAGGTTAACTACTTGCGTGCGATCTATATTGTGTTCGTGACCGGCTTCGAGCGGAGCTAGCGCCTGTGCCCATTGGCTATCTTTTCTGCCATCCCAATAAAACCAAGGGCTATAGGAAATTCCCAGTAAACTAGGCGTATGTCTCGGGCCCATGGCAGTGCCAACTGCTAAAGGCAACCCATCGGTATAGCTCTTGGCTGGTTGATGGCAGGTGGCGCAGGCAACACTGTTGTTAGCGCTGAGTCTGGTATCAAAGAATAGGGCATGGCCCAGCTTGGCTGCCAAAGGATTATCGGCAAACCGATTGCTAGGGTCTGGGGGTAGTTTTTGTAGGGCTGATAACGACAGCGACGCGACGAGGTTCTTCTCGGCATCGGAAAGCTGGGTATTCAGTGGCGAAGGGACGTAGCTCCAAACCAGAAAGCCAATCCCTAAGATGCCAATAACTGCGATGGTCTTTTTCATTACAGGGTAAAGTCTATAATTACGGTATCTGAAATCGGCTTGCCGCTGTCGTCCCAATTTAGATTCAATTCTAAGCGCCAAGCGCCTTGCATGTGAAATCTTAAGCCTTCGAGTAAATAGACTCCTGGTTCTATTTCCGCGGTCACCTGAGGCTGGGTTGGTAGGCCGTGGTTATGCTCGGGCATGCCGCCGATAAATTCGATAGCAGCATTGCTGACCAGATTGCCTTGGGCATCATTCAGGCGTATCAGCCAGCTGTGGATTCTATTGATCTCCAGCGGCGCGATTTCACTTTCCATCGAAATGGTCAGGCCTTTGGAAGTGGTTGTGGTAAGAACCTGCTGGCCGGCCCATGATGGGAGTTCTTGGGCACCCAATGCCCAAGTCCAGATGCTGAGGACAGTAACGGCAAGAAGCTTGGTAAGTTGTCTGATCATAAGGTAATCGAAGCGTCGAAGGGATAGCCACTAGTGTAACAAAACTGCCTGCTCAATGTGGTCATAACAAAGGCAACTCCGCCGCTTTGTGAGAAGGTATTGTCTATTTTGAGAGTACTAGGTTTTTGCACGGCGCTCAGAAAGCTGCAAACTTAGCAGCCACTGCGGGGCGATGAGCTAGCCTAGGCCGGCTTTTCATTCAATTGCTTCATAATAGCGTGGTTCAAAGCGGGGTGTGCAAAGGGCCAGAAAAAGCAGGTCTGAAGTTTGGTCGTTGTAGATGCGTTGACGGACCCCAGCAGGGATAATCACGACATCGCCAGTATTTACTTGCTGAGGTTCATTGTCGCCGACTTGGACAATGCCGCTCCCGGCAAGGACGACATAACGCTCTTGGCAGCCGTTAAGTCTGTGCCAAGCCGTAGTTTTGCCAGGTTCAAGTCTTGCTCTTGCGACGGAAAGCTCTGGATCCTGCTCGGAATTAGAAACCTCAATGATGTGGCAGCCTTCTTCGAAGAAGTATTCTTGCGATTCATCGTGGCGTTTTATGTGATCAGTCAACGTGATGACTCCCAGCTAAACAAAAAATGCAGTAATAGCGATAGATAGAGTAAAAAAAACGCGGCTATTAGCCGCGTTTTTTCTCAGTAATAAAGTAATGGGTTTAGGGCTTCCTAAACTTAAGGGTAAATCTGTCCGTGTTGCCCTGCACCCCAGGAGTACCCACTTCTTGACTGAGATCGTCTTCCGGGTGGTAATGCATATCGCTGAAATCGACAAACTCGAAGCCCACATCAACCATCTCTTTTATCATCAGCACTGGGTCAAGTCTTCTGCCAACGGCGCGATTGCTGCCCTGCATATGACGTCTTGTATGATCGACTATGCCGTAAATGCCGCCACTTTTAAGTGAGTTGTAGACAGCTTGGTTAAGGTTTCTACGGCCTTCTACTGATGGGTTGTGAAGGTTCCAGAACGTGAGAACTAAGTCAAAGTCGCTCTCGTCGAAATCAAACACTGGGAGGTTGCCCAGTGAGATATCGTCATTGATTGCGGTAGCACAGTCCATGCCGTCAAGTGACATAACGTCGCTACGATAGGAATCACTGACCCCTACAGATAACACTAATTCGCCGCCATTTTCACACAGAGTGGGGCCAACAAACTTAGACCAATAACCAGAAGCCGGAGAAATTTCCAGCACTTTCATATCGTCTTCTAAGCCAAAAAACTCGAGCACTGCACCGGGCTTTCTGTTGGCATCGCGAGCAATCTCAGCCGCGGCTCTATCGCCACTGGACAAATTTGCTTCGACCTTGGCTCGGGTTGCGGTCGCGTCTGCGGCGAGTAGTTGGCTGCTAAGGCATAGGCCAGCAACTGCAATGACTATCTTCTTCATCGTATCTCCTTGGGTTTAACATTACTGCTTCAAGTGGGTTGTAGTGGGTTTTTCACCAGCTCTATTACTAAAGGCGCAACTCGGCTGTAACAGCCTAGGTATCAGTACAATTGACAACGCTGCACCTAGTGATTTAGACCAGTTTACTGAGGATTTGTTGCATCTGCCTCAGGCGGATCAGAGTTTACCTGTATAGAGGCTTATTTTCTTCTAGGATTTCGCCTTGGAGTGACTCTAGGCGCTCTGCCGCTCGTCTGCCGCCATTGCCATCGGTAACTCTAAACCGGGGTTTCGAGCCAAGTATTTTGGCCGCCGCACTTGAGTAAATGGGCTTGTAATTGGTGAGAGGGAGTGCAGACAGGATTTTGCTTATTGCTTGGTTTGATAGACAATAGGGGCGAACTGAGCAGGCTGAATTCAACGTTGCTGCTCTATCGCTGGCAAGGATTAATCCAATGAAAGTAGGAATGGTAAGAAACCCTCTCAAGATTCTGTTAGGCATTGGGGCTGCTGTCTTGGCAGGGCAGAATTTGCTTGCGGCCGAGCCGCGGCTTTCGGTAAAGCAAATTATGAATGGGATTATTACGCCAAGCACAGCCACTATCTGGGGTGCTTATGACTTAAAAACAGATGCCCAGTGGGAAGAGGTCAAGGATGCAGCTCAAGCTGTTATCAACGCCGGCGCAATGTTGGAGTCGGGGGGAGCTGGGTCTGGCGAAATGGAATTCGCGGCGCAACCACAGTGGCAAGAATTTAATCAGCAAATGGTAG
This sequence comes from Pseudohongiellaceae bacterium, assembly GCA_047617585.1. Lineage (GTDB taxonomy): Bacteria > Pseudomonadota > Gammaproteobacteria > Pseudomonadales > Pseudohongiellaceae > UBA9145. The sequence goes on from JBLGBD010000019.1 coordinate 4,022, forward strand.
CAGCGGCGCGAAGAGTGCTGCAAGCGGCCAACGCTAAAGAAGAGGCGCTGTTGGCCATGGTGGGAAATGACGACTTATATCCGCCCTGCGAATCATGTCATCAGGTGTATCAAACTAAGTAAACTTGATCTTAGGCTTGCTGGTCTAGATAAAAATGCCGCTGTGAAGGCGCTCAACAAACCAAAACAGCGCGATCCCACCTATGCCATAGGCTGCCGCGATCTCGGCGCCAACAACTTTTTTGCCAAATCCAAGCCGCATGCCGTTAAGCAGGGCAAGTACAGCAAGGATAAAGGCCAGCTGGCCTGCTTCAACGCCGACATTGAATGCCAATAAAGCCAGCGGAATATCTTTGGCAGCAAGTCCAAGTTCTGCCAACGCGCCAGCAAAGCCAAAGCCATGAATTAAACCAAAGCTAAATGCCACTAGCCATGGTTTGTCGTGGACTAGGCTGTATTGGCCCCGCTTGCCGAGAATCACCTCCCTTGCTAAGAACAGTATCGACAGAGCAATCAATGCCTCAATGGGCGGGCCAGGCAGAGGGAATAGCTTGAGAGTAGCGAGGGCTAAGGTGATGCTGTGAGACACGGTAAACGCTGTTACTGTCAGGATCAGCGTTTTGGTCTTTCGATGCAGCAACAAAAGGCCCAGCACGAACAGCAGGTGATCCAGCCCAAACAGAATATGCTCAACGCCAAGTTCCAGATAGTTTAGCGCCAAGCCCATGGCGGAGCCTGCCCCCGCTTGAAGATCCGACAAAGGGACCTCGATTTGACTGCCGTCGCCTGAGAAGAACCCTGAATAGTTACTGCCGTCACTCCATTTGACAGCAATGACCAAACCCTCAAACCCCCAAGGGAATATCAATCGGTCATCTGAGTTCAGCTCAGGCTGACAACGGAACCGATAGCTATAGCGGCCAGGGTCAAGGCCCACGCAGCGCTCTGGCAACACTCTCTCAATATTGAACAAGGGGGGTACCTGCTGATCGGCGATAGACAGGCGGTATTCTTGGCCTGGGTAGGCATCCATGAGCACTCTAGCGACGCCGGTGATATTAATATCGTGGGCGCTGGCAGGTGCGAAAAGCAGTGATAAGGCGGTAATCAGCGTTAGCGCTGAGGCGAGTTTGCCGAGGTTATTGGGATTCATTGGTGATAACAATCTGATACTTGCTGCGCAGCTTCGCGACTTCTTGGTTCAAGCGCTGGTCTTCTTCTGCAGCGATCCAATCTAGCCGCACAAGGTCGACAATGTCGCTTAATTCGGGCAACAGCGCTGGGCTACGTTGAAACACTTGCATCCAATGTTGCCCTCTATTACTGATAAATGGGCCTGCCCAGATATTGTCTGTGGCGGCAAACACGGCATCGGCAAAATCCTCGCTAAAAATATTTGCCAAGTCTAAGTGGGACACCCGAGGCAGGGGAGAGTTGCTGCCTGTGGCAAAGTTAAGTAAGGAGTCCCCCGGAGATCCGCCGGCTAGGCCTTTGTGAACTTCAGCTGGTAAATCAGCCTTAGTGTTAAAAATCAATTCATTAACTGACACCGTTGGCAGGCTTCTGTATTTGTCGGCGTGGGCTAGAAAAAACTCTTCAAGCACACTAGCACTTGGTTGAATAACATCGCCGCTGAGCACGTGACGAAGTTTCTGGGCTAATATATTGTGAATCCGAGTATCGTTGTCCAGGCCCATGGCCATGGCCTCTTTGACTAGGATTTGCTCCTCAATATAGGCACTGGTAGCCTGCTGAGTTTGCTCGGCTGTGAGCTCTGCGCCAATAGAGACTTCTTGCAAAAACAGGCGCGCATCAATCTCGCGCTGGTCAATCTCAAGTCGATTTTGATCGAAAGTTTGATTGAACGAGTAGAAACTAAAGAGCGCCAATGCGATAAGCGCAAAGTAGCTAGTTGGTTCGACCAGCACGCGGTGCACAAGTGATGATTTGGGTAGAGTTTCTGTCATAGCGATTTAAAGCGCGTTATTTTGGGTATGCCTACGGCTGCTGATTAGTGTAACGTAAGACAGGGTCTTGCAGTAGCTGTTAACGTAAAGAGAGAAAGCCTATGGATAAGCTGAAGCCCCAGTTCCTTGAGTCCTGCCGCAAAGACAAAGGCAGAACCCTGCGGGGCGAGGGGATGACTCGAATTGAGACCTTTGTCGATGCTGCATTCGCGTTCGCCTTCACCATGTTAGTGATTAGTATTGATGAGATCCCCCAAAGCCCGACAGAATTAATAGAGCTGTCCAAAGATATCCCCGCGTTTATTCTCAGTGCCGCGTTAATTGGTTGGATATGGGTCGCCCATACTCGCTGGAGTCGGACCTTTGGGCTGCAAGACTCGCTGACGGTTTTCCTAAGCCTTTCGCTCGTGGTGCTGGTGCTGATCTCGGTCTACCCAATAAAACTCATGGTGCAGGCTACTGTCATCTATTTCAGCAATGACATACTCGACACCGGCTTATTCGACAATGGAGGTTGGGACAACAACAGTGTAGCCAGCCTTTTTGTGTATTTTTCTTTTGGTTTGTTTACCCTTGCGGTCATCATCGTTTCGCTGTATTGGAATGCCCTGCGCTTTAGAGCGCAGCTGGTTCTAAGCCAATACGAGATTTACTATGCCAAGTATTCTTCTGTGTCTTGGCTGGTCTTGGCAGCCACCGCTCTAGTGTCCTGTGTGCTGGCGGTTACTGTGCCGCCGCCCCATACAGTGGTGGCTGCCAATATTTACTTTTCCTTGTTTGTCAGTGTTTATCTGGCTCAATATGGTTTTCGTCGGCTCAACCCTCGGCCTGCATGTTAGGGGCAATTGCTTCTTCTCATCTATACAAGATTCAGCTTGCTCTGTATAATCCCCGTTTTGTAGAAGTGGTAATCTTATGTTGCGAATCGCTGAAGAAGCCTTAACATTCGATGATGTTCTGCTGCTGCCTGCCCATTCTAATGTTCTCCCGAAATCGGTAAACCTGGAAACTCGCATTACTGCCAGTATTGCGCTCAATATTCCGTTGATTTCATCTGCTATGGATACCGTCACTGAAGCTCGCCTAGCCATTGCCATGGCACAGGAAGGTGGTCTTGGAGTTATCCACAAAAGCATGAGCGTTGAAAAACAGGCTCGCGAAGTGCGCATCGTCAAAAAGTTTGAATCTGGGGTGGTTAAAGACCCGATTACAATCTCCGTGTCTGCCACCATCCGCGACCTTGTTGTGCTGATGAAAGAAAACAATATCTCTGGCATGCCGGTTATCGGTGATGACGGTTTGGTGGGTATCGTAACCAGTCGCGACGTTCGATTTGAATCCAACCTAGATGCGTCAATCGACACCATCATGACCCCGCGAGAAAAGTTGGTCACGGTGGGGGAGGATTTCAAGTTAAACAGAGTCAAAGAATTGCTGCACCGTCACCGAATTGAAAAAATATTGGTGGTTAACGACAACTTTGACCTCAAAGGTTTAATTACCCTGAAAGACATTCGTAAGTCTGAAGACTATCCCAATGCCTGTAAAGACAGCCTAGGGCGACTGCGTGTTGCTGCCGCCGTGGGCACAGGCCCCGATACTGATGATCGAGTTGCGGCCATAGTTGAAGCAGGCGTCGATGTTATTGTGGTGGATACTGCTCATGGTCATTCACAAGGAGTGCTTGACCAGGTTGCACGGATCAAAAAGCGGTACCCCGAAATTGCCATAATCGGCGGCAATATCGCCACCGCTCAAGCCGCCTTGGATTTAGTTAAGGCCGGTGCAGATGCGGTAAAAGTAGGCATAGGGCCAGGTTCAATTTGCACCACTCGAATCGTTACTGGGGTTGGTGTGCCGCAAATTACAGCGGTCGCCAATGTTGTTGAAGCGCTGAAGGGGACCAACATCTGTGTTATCTCCGATGGTGGCATACGTTACTCAGGCGATCTAGCTAAGGTGATCGCTGCGGGCGCCAACGTAGTTATGGTGGGTAGTCTTCTAGCGGGCTCAGAAGAAGCCCCTGGCGAAGTCGAGCTTTATCAGGGCCGCAGCTACAAAGCATACCGCGGGATGGGCTCAATAGGTGCCATGTCACATTCTCAAGGCTCAAGCGATCGTTATTTCCAAGATACCGATTCGGGCTCTGAAAAACTGGTGCCTGAAGGCATTGAAGGCAGAGTGCCATACAAAGGCCCTATGTCCGCGATCGTGCATCAACTTATGGGCGGCCTAAGGTCGAGCATGGGTTATACCGGGTGTGCAGATATAGAACAAATGCGCACAAAAACCCAGTTCGTTAAGATTACGGCCTCAGGCATGAATGAATCCCATGTTCATGATGTTTCTATAACAAAAGAAGCGCCAAACTATCGAGTAAGCTAGCCTCGGCTAGCTTGTTTGAGCGTTTGCTGGCTTACACTTTAGACTACCGCCAATGACTGCAACTAATATACACAGTCAGAATATTCTTATTCTTGACTTCGGCTCTCAGTACACTCAATTAATAGCCCGCCGCGTCCGCGAACTTGGTGTCTATTGTGAAATATGGGACTACACGGTAGATCCAAAAGAGTTTGCTAGCTTCTCCCCCAATGGGATCATTTTCTCAGGTAGCCCAGAATCGGCCAATACAGAGCAGTCTCCGCGAGCGCCGGATTTTCTGTATGAAGCAGGAATCCCAATTTTGGGGATTTGCTACGGCATGCAGTCGATGGCAGAGTATTTTGGCGGCAAGGTTGAAGCGTCTGAAAAATCGGAATTTGGCTTTGCCAGAGTTAACGTCACCAAACCCAATCGTTTGTTTGAAGACATCCAAGATCACGTGGCTGAAGATGGCCTACCCCAGTTAGATGTGTGGATGAGTCATGGCGACAAAGTGACTCAAGTGCCCCCTGGGTTTGAACTTATTGCGGCAACTTCCAGCGCGCCAATTGCTGCTATGTGCAATGAAGAGAAATCGTTTTACGGCATTCAGTTTCATCCAGAGGTGACTCACACTCTTCAAGGTGAAGCAATCCTGCGGCGCTTTGTCAACGATATTTGTGGCTGCGAATCCTTGTGGACATCGGCAAGCATTATCGAAGACGCGATTCAAAAAGTTAGAGACACCGTGGGCAATGAAAAGGTGTTGCTGGGTTTGTCCGGCGGGGTCGATTCATCGGTAGTGGCAGCCTTGCTGCACAAGGCTATCGGCGATCAGCTGACCTGTGTGTTTGTGGACAACGGTTTGTTGCGCTTGAATGAAGGCGATCAAGTGATGGCTACCTTTGCTAAAAACATGGGAGTCAAAGTAATCCGGGCCGATGCGGAAGAATTGTTCCTGGGTAAGCTTGTTGGTGTGGAAGACCCTGAAGAGAAGCGCAAAGTTATCGGTAACACGTTTATTGAAGTGTTTGATGCCCAGGCTACCAAGCTTAAAGACGTTAACTGGCTAGCCCAAGGCACGATCTATCCAGATGTGATTGAATCAGCCGGCTCCAAAACCGGCAAAGCCCATGTCATCAAATCACACCACAACGTAGGCGGGCTGCCTGAAGACATGAAGATGGGGCTAGTGGAGCCACTGCGTGAACTCTTCAAAGACGAAGTTCGCCGCATTGGGGTTGAGCTTGGCCTGCCTTACGACATGGTTTATCGGCATCCATTTCCTGGCCCAGGTTTAGGAGTTCGAGTGCTTGGCGAAGTCACCAAAGCCTACTGTGATATTTTGCGTCAAGCCGACGCTATTTTTATGGAAGAGCTGCACAAGGCCGATTGTTATAACAAAGTCAGCCAAGCATTTGCTGTTTTCCTGCCCGTAAGATCGGTCGGGGTGGTAGGTGATATGAGGCGTTATTCATGGGTGATCACCCTGCGCGCGGTTGAGACTATTGACTTCATGACTGCACGCTGGGCACGCTTGGATCCTGAGCTACTGGAGAGGGTATCCAATCGGATTATGAACGAGATCGCCGATGTGTCGCGAGTCGCTTATGATATTTCTAGCAAGCCACCCGCCACTATTGAGTGGGAGTAATCCTGCTGCGCAAAATTAACCGAGTCTAGTCGCGGGGAGCAGCGCTTGGCGGCTTCTATTTGTTGTTAATATCAGGATCTAATTTTTGTGCAAAGTTTGCTAATTCTGTTAGGCAACCAGCTATTTCCGCTGGAATTTGTTGCCAATGCAAAGCCTAATCATGTTTTCCTAGCTGAAGACAATGGACTTTGCACTTACGAGAAACACCATAAGCTTAAGATCCTCATGTTTCTTGCCGCTATGCGGGAGAAGCGCGATGAGCTGCGCTCGAATGGGTTTTCCGTTGAGTATTACGATCTTGATAACGAACAGTTTAAGGCTAAGTATGAGTCTAAACTCGAGCACTGCATTAAGCGTCACGGCATATCCCACCTACAGATCTTCGAGATTGAAGATAAGCCGTTCGAGACGCGAATTATAAAATTTGCCGAAACCCATGAGCTCACTTTAGAAGTCCTGCCCTCACCAATGTTTCTTTTGCAGCGAGACGAGTTTGCAGCCTTGGTGTCGACCCGAAAAACGCTTTTGATGGGCAATTTTTATAAAGACGTGCGCAAGAAGTTCAAAATTTTAGTCGATGATAAGCTAAACCCGAAAGGCGGCCAGTGGTCTTTCGATGAAGACAATCGAAAGAAATTGCCAAAGGGCATCGAGCTGCCGGCCCTCTATAAAGCGGCAAGTTCGAAGTACGTCGAAGAACTAAAAAAACAGATAGCGGTGAAATTTCCAGACCACCCTGGTTCTCTTGACAGTGTTTGGATGCCACTGACTCGGCTGGAGGCATTGAAGGCGCTGGATTATTTTTTGGAGACTAGATTTGGTAATTTTGGCAGTTACGAAGATGCTATCTCCAGTAAAGACACGTTCTTGTTTCATAGCAGCTTAAGCCCTGCGCTTAACATGGGGCTGATAACGCCACAGGATATACTCGATAAAGTTAGTGCCTTTACTCAAACGGTTGAAGTTCCTTTAAACTCGGTAGAAGGTTTCGTGCGTCAGATCATCGGCTGGCGTGAGTTTATAAGAGGAGTCTATCAGCAGCATGGTAATGACCAAGAACAGGCTAACTTTTTCGGCTTTACGGGTAAGTTGACCCAGCATTGGTATGATGGGGAGACTGGCATACCACCACTAGATGATGCCATTAACTTTTCCTCCAAGTTTGGCTACACCCATCATATTAATCGGTTAATGGTGATCGCGAATATCATGACGCTGAGTGAAATACATCCGCGCGAGGTGTATCGCTGGTTTATGGAAATGTATGTGGATTCGTCGGAGTGGGTAATGGTGCCTAACGTTTACGGCATGGGCACGTTTGCCGATGGTGGCTTGTTCGCAACAAAACCGTATATCTGTGGTTCTAATTATATTTTGAAAATGAGCGACTATAAAAAAGGCGACTGGTGTCACACTGTCGATGGACTTTACTGGCGCTTTGTAAGCAAGCACATGAATAAAATAAAAGGCAATCCGCGATTGTCGTTCATGCAAAAGACCCTAGAGAAAATGGATCAAGAGCGTAAGGACATGATTTTTGCCAAGGCGGATGAGTTTATTGCCAAGGTTTGCGCATAGTAACGATTCCCACACGAATCTTTTAGAGTAAATTTGTTATGACCCGTTTAGCTATTTTAATTTCACCCCTTGCGAAAGGCGCTTACTTCAGCGCCTACATAGAAGTGGCCAAGGCCGAGCTGAACTGGGTGGCTGGGATTTCTGACGTTGAACATGCAAAGCATGGCGAGATGGATTTCTTGCTGGTGGATGCGCCAAGTGATGCGTTACCTATGCTCGCGCGGCTTTCATTTGTGCTAGGTCTGTTTGAAGTTGGCACGGATGGTTTTGTGCCTATAGCCCAAGGCTGCGAATTTTTACTCCACGAAGATTTCGTGTTTGGTTCGAAATACAAAGGTAAGACCAATGAAACCCTGACTCAGCTTTTGCTCAACGTTGGGTTGGCTAGCCTTGATAGCGAGGTGGGCCAGACAGTAAAGCTATTGGACCCAATGTGCGGGCGGGGCACGAGCTTGCTGTGGTCGCTACGCTATGGCATAGACTGTAAGGGCCTTGAACAAGATCCTAAGTCGGTTGACGAGTTTAGGGCGGGGGTCAAAAAGTGGTGTAAACTGCATCGCCAGAAACACCGACTTACGGATGGCTTTATTGGCCCAGCTAACAAACAATCTATCGGTAAGTTTTATAATTTGGAGATCAATGAGAATTCGGCTCGGGCAGTAACGGGAGACTCCCGTGATGCCAATGAGTATTTCAAATCGGAAAAGTTTAATCTCATCGTCTGCGATCTGCCTTATGGTATTCAATATCGCTGGGGGAAAAATACTCGAAACCCGCTTGATGTCATTGCAGAATGTGCTCAGGGGTGGGTGCAGTGCCTACGCAAAGACGGGGTCATGGTGCTAGCGTTTAATAGCTATATGCCAAAGCGCTCGGAACTCACCTCCTTGTTTATCGATCAAGGTCTGATCGATCTAAATTTTTCTGCCAAGCATCGAATGAGCGAGTCCATAATCAGAGACGTGCTGGTCATGAAGAAATAGATTGATTGTGAAACTATCATTTAGGCTTTTAAACTGTTGTTTCTTGCTCGCTTTGCTAGGCGGCTGCAGCGGGAATCCCTATATAGTGATAGCGTCCAACAACCAAAATAGCCGAGTTAATTATTTGGTAATTCATGCTACCTCTGAAAATTTTACTGAGTCGCTGCGGTTGTTAACGACCGCTACAAATAACCCAGTGAGCTCGCACTATTTAGTGCCCACTGAGAATGACACGACTTACCCAAGCAAAGACCTAAAAAACTTTTCTTTAGTTCCCGAGGAGCGACGAGCTTGGCATGCCGGGGTCAGTAGATGGGGCTGGGAAACTGGTTTGAATGACCGCTCTATTGGTATAGAGATAGTGAACGAATTCAAATGCGAAGACCCCCAAGGGGATGTGAATGCTGCTCAGCTTACAGACCTTGAATGTATTTTCCCTCCCTACAGCCAGCAGCAGATAAAATTACTAACCTTGCTTGTCAAAGATATTTTAGAGCGCCATCCGCAGATAGAGCCCATTAATATAGTTGGCCATTCTGATATTGCCTTGATGCGAAAATCTGATCCTGGGCCTCAATTTCCTTGGCACGATTTGTATTTGCAAGGGATTGGCGCTTGGCCCAATGACGCGGACGTTGAAGAGTTTTTAGCGCGGTCACTGCGCGCCTCTCCAACGATAAGCGCTGTGCAAAGGGCCTTATTGATCCTCGGTTACGCAGTAGAGGTTACTGGCACTGAAGACCATAGCATGGCGTTCGCGCTGCGTGCGCTCCAATTGCATTTTAGACCTGCTAATTATTCTGGTGAGCTAGACCACCAAACCGTAGCCATTTTATGGGCCTTAATCAAAAAATACCGTCCGATGGAATTTCAGGAGTGGGCCAGTGAACTTGTTTTCGGTTAGAGCAATTCCTACCACCAGCTGGAGTTCAAGTTTCCCATTGAACTTCCGGCCACAGCTATTAACCCTGGTTAACTTATGTGCGGGGTTAACGTTGTTCGGGCTTGGTGAAGCATTGATGTTGGCTTCAGGGTTTGGTGTGAGCCCTTGGCTGGTGTTGGCCGATGGTCTTTCAATAGGGCTTGGGCTGAGTATAGGAATGACAACGTTTGTAATCAGTTTGGCGGTGTTACTCCTGTGGGTACCGCTGCGTCAGGTGCCAGGCTTAGGTACTATATTAAACGCGCTTATAATTGCGGCGGTGATCGATTTAAGCCTGCCTTATTTGCCTGCGCCAAGCTCTATTGTGCTGCAGGCTATCGAATCTGTCGTGGGGATTGTATTGATTGGCTTGGGCAGTGCCATGTATCTCATTGCTAAGTTGGGGCCGGGTCCCCGGGATGGTCTTATGACTGGGTTGCAGCGACTAACGGGTCGCCCGATTGCTGTTGTGCGAACATCCATTGAAATAGCTGTGCTGGTCACTGGCTGGTTGCTTGGCGGGACGATAGGTTTTGGTACTTTGCTGTTCGCGTTTGGCGTTGGCCCTGCCTTGTCCGTGGGATTACTACTGGTTCTGTGGGTGTCGGAAGACATTGGCAGCACAGACGGGGTTGTAGAGTGAATTTTAGCGATGATCATGAACACTGGATGCGCTTGGCTTTAGCCCAGGCTAAGAAAGCCCGGAAATTAGATGAAGTACCGGTGGGAGCAGTTATAGTCCAAGACGGCAAGTTGGTGGCAACAGGGTTTAATCGGCCTATCGGCACCTGTGACCCGACCGCCCACGCTGAAATCCAGGCAATGCGCGCAGCCGCCCAAACCCTTCACAATTACCGGCTACCCCAGTGCACTCTCTATGTGACCATCGAGCCATGCGCCATGTGTGTGGGTGCAATTATTCACGCGCGTCTATGCCGTGTCGTTTTCGGTGCTCTCGAGCCTAAAGCCGGTATGGTGGAGAGTCAGCAGCAACTGTTAGCGGCTGCTCATTTCAATCATAGCGTCGAGGTGGTCAGCGGGGTCTTGGCGCAAGAATGTGGAGCGCTAATTCAAGAGTTTTTCCAAGTCAAACGTCTTGCCAAATGAGCAGAGCGCTTGTATAACTTGGGCTGCGACTAAATAAGAGACTTCTATGAACCTAAAGCAAGGCATGCTCATAGCACTTTTGGCCTGCTTAGTGAGCAGCTGCTCCTCATCTTTAACCTATAGGGCCTATCTTGGTGAGCCTAAGGCTCCGCTGCGGGTTTCGCTTATAAAAGGCAGTCAGTTTATCCGCAAAGACTCTATCAATCGCTATGTTGACGCCGTCAAGTTCGCTCGCATCGACGAGATGGAAATTGACGATGGCAGTAGTTTTAGATCGGTTGAGGTAGAGCCTGGCTATCACGATATTGAAGTCTATTTCTACTGGGATATGGGGAGCCAGCGAGGCTTGGCGCAGGCCTTGGTTAGCTATGCAATGGCACAGGACAATTTAAGTCGCACCCTACGTTTTAATGCCAGAGCGGGAATGGAATATACAGTAAAAGCACAGCCTTATTTTGATGAGTCAAAAAAGCAAGATATCACTACGCTCAGCCATGTGGATTTCTGGGTCGAGGACATGAATGGAATAGAGATCGTGTCGAAAGAAGCCGGGCGCTACAATCCCTCTTAAAACTCCCTAGTTTTTTCTGAATTTGTGAGCTGAATCTATTATCATTGCGCCCATACTCAGGCGGCGTTATAGCCTTCTATTTCTGATAAATTTGAGGACCACTTCATGCAAGTGATGTTTGGAGCATCCGCTCTCACGACCTTTACTACCTCCAAACTGTTACTAAGCGTGCAAGCTAGCCTTCCTAGTATTTCTCTGATCCAAGCGCGTTATGTGCACCTGCTAGACTGCTCAGAACCCCTTACTACGGCTGAAATTGACAAAACCAACCAACTGCTTAGCTATGGTGAAGCGTTTAGTGCACAACCAACGGGGGCAAGTGCTTTGCTGCTTAGAGTAGTTTCGCCAAGGCCTGGAACAATCTCTCCTTGGTCGAGCAAAGCGACAGACATTTTTCATAATTGCGGGCTCGAAAACGTAAACCGTGTAGAGCGTGTCATTCAGTTTGAAATTACTTCAGCCGCTGTTTTGTCTGCTGCTCAGATTAGTCAATTAGACAGCCTAATTCACGACCGCATGACCCAAGCAGTGCTGGCGTCGCTGGAGCATGCGTCGATTCTGTTTCACAGCGCCCTGCCAAAACCAGTAACAGCCATACTTCTGTTAGAAAAAGGCCGAGAGGCACTGGTTGAAGCCAATCAAACTTTGGGTCTTGCGTTAGCAGATGATGAGATCGACTATTTAAGTGCCAGTTTTCTATCTCAGAATCGAAATCCAAATGATATTGAGCTGATGATGTTTGCCCAGGCAAACTCGGAGCATTGCCGTCACAAAATATTCAATGCGTCTTGGCAAATAGACGGTGAAAAGAAAGATAAATCCCTGTTTGCAATGATCCGAAACACCCACGCTAAATCACCCCAAAATGTGCTGTCGGCCTATTCAGATAATGCGGCCGTGATGAGCGGCAACATAGGCGGACGTTTCTTCCCCAACCCTGCCTCAAAGACTTATGAATTCACGGTAGAGCCTATCCACATACTGATGAAGGTGGAGACCCACAATCACCCCACAGCAATCGCGCCTTTCCCAGGTGCGTCAACCGGTTCTGGCGGTGAGATACGGGACGAGGGCGCAACCGGCAAAGGCGGTAAGCCCAAAGCAGGACTTACTGGGTTTAGCGTATCGAATCTTCGAATACCATCTGCGCTGCAAGCCTGGGAAGAAGACTTTGGCAAGCCTGCTCATATCGCATCAGCCTTAGATATAATGATCGAAGCGCCATTGGGTGGTGCTGCGTTTAACAATGAATTTGGTCGGCCCAACCTGTGTGGCTACTTCAGAACGTTTGAGGAAGTGAAAATCAACAGCGCGGGAGAAGCCGAGGTGCGCGGCTACCACAAACCTATAATGATTGCGGGTGGCATTGGCAATATTCGAGAGATGCATGTTGAAAAGGGCGAAATTGATATTGGTGCCAAGCTTATCGTCTTGGGCGGGCCGGCGATGTTAATTGGTCTGGGCGGCGGCGCCGCCTCATCAATGGCGGCCGGTGCCGGTAACGAAGATTTAGACTTTGCCTCGGTACAGCGTGAGAACGCCGAAATGGAACGCCGCTGCCAAGAGGTTATTGATCAATGCTGGCAACTGGGCGAGGCCAATCCTATAAGCTTTATTCATGATGTGGGTGCTGGTGGCTTATCAAATGCCTTGCCGGAACTTGTAAAAGATGGGGGCTGTGGTGGTCAGTTTGAGCTGCGGGCAGTACCGAACGCCGAAAAAGAAATGTCGCCGCTAGAGATTTGGTGCAACGAATCTCAAGAGCGTTATGTCCTAGCAGTTAACCCGGTTAACCTGCCCCTATTTGAATCTCTTTGTGCTCGCGAGCGCTGCCCTTTTGCCGTGGTAGGCGAGGCGACTGCGAAGAAACAAATCCAGCTTAGTGATTCTCACTTCAACAACATGCCAATCGATTTGCCTATGGATGTGCTGTTCGGTAAGGCGCCAAAGATGCATCGTGAAGCCGTTACCGAAGTGAGTGTGCCGACTGAGTTTTTGACTGATGGTATTGTCCTCGATGAAGCTATCGATCGTGTTCTTGCATTACCCACTGTGGCAAGCAAATCATTTTTAATTACGATTGGGGATCGCTCAATTACCGGTCTTGTTCACCGTGATCAAATGATAGGCCCATGGCAAGTGCCTGTGGCTGATGCGGCTGTCACTGCGTCGTCGTTTTTGGGCTATAGCGGTGAGGCAATGGCAATGGGTGAGCGTTCACCGTTGGCACTGTTTGACGCCCCAGCTTCAGGCCGGATGGCAATCGCAGAAGCTATTACCAATATTTTGAGCGCCAATATCAACAGCCTTAGTGATATAAAACTGTCGGCCAATTGGATGGTTGCGGCAGGTCATGGCTATGAAGATGAAAAGCTGTTTGCGACGGTTGAGGCAATTGCAATGGACATGTGTCCGGAGCTTGGCATTGCCATTCCGGTCGGCAAAGACTCGATGTCTATGCGAACTGTTTGGAAGGATGAAGATGGCGGCGGCGAAAAGAGCAACACGGCACCTTTATCGCTTATCGTAAGTGCTTTTGCACCGGTGAGGGATATTCGCCAAACTGTGACACCTTTGCTGAATGTTGCCGAGGGCTGTGGCAAATTATTCCTATTGGATTTGGGTCGTGGACGCAACCGCTTAGCAGGTTCAGCACTTGCTCAGGTTTATCGCGATTTGAATGGCACCGTGCCGGATTTAGATTCACCTCTTGATCTGAAAAATTTCTTTGCCTTGTTGCAGGGTTTGCGGCAACGGCAAGCGTTAATTGCCTACCATGATCGCTCTGACGGAGGCCTTGTTGCCACGCTTCTAGAAATGGCATTTGCTAGCCATTGTGGGTTGGACGTTGTGCTGCCTGAAGCCGCCGATGCGCTGCAGTTTTTGTTTAGCGAAGAACTTGGTGCAGTGATACAAATACCCAATGAGCATAAAGAATTCGCGCTGCAGCTTGCGGCAGAACTGGGCTTTGCAGAATGCTTTATTGAGTTGGCAACGGTTGCCGAGTCTCAACAAATAACCATTCAGCAGGACGATGCCGTGTTATTTTCTCGGCCTCGCTGTGAGTTACAGCGGCAGTGGGCGAGCACTAGCTATGAAATACAAAAGCTGAGAGATAATTCAGATTGCGCTCAAGAAGAATATGACTCGCTGTTGATGTCAGACGATCCAGGTTTAAATGTAACTTTAAGCTTTGATGTTAATAAAGACATCAGCGCTCCTTACATCGCCACGGGAATACGGCCGAAAGTGGCGATACTCAGAGAGCAGGGTGTTAATGGTCAGGTAGAAATGGCAGCGGCATTCGACCGCGCCGGTTTTGCAGCCGTTGATGTTCACATGACTGATTTGATTGCCGGTAGGGTAAAGCTCGATAGCTTCAACACCCTTGCGGCCTGCGGTGGGTTCTCCTATGGTGACGTGCTGGGTGCCGGCGGCGGCTGGGCAAAGTCCATACTTTTCAATGACCAAGTACGGCGGCAATTTGAGCGCTTTTTTGCAAACCCCAACACCTTAACGTTAGGGGTTTGCAACGGCTGTCAGATGGTATCGCTACTGCATGAGCTAATACCCGGAGCGTCTAATTGGCCGCGGTTTGAACGCAACCGGTCGGAGCAGTTTGAAGCGCGCTCAAGCCTTGTAAAAATTGAAGAGTCCCCTGCAGTATTCTTAAATTCAATGGCAGGCTCGCAGTTTTCAATTGCAATTGCCCATGGTGAGGGGCGGGCGACGTTTAGCTCAGCTACAGCCGCGGATGAATTTCTTCGCAGCGGCTGTGCCTCTATTCGTTACCTTGCTAACAGCGGCGACAAAGCGGTGCTTTATCCAGCGAACCCCAATGGATCGTTCGATAGTTTAGCCAGCATTTGCAGTGCGGATGGCAGGGTGACATTAATGATGCCTCATCCCGAGCGAGTTTTTCGAGCAGTTCAGAATTCTTGGCAGCCTTCCCATTGGCAAGAAGACGCACCGTCTATCCGCATGTTTAGAAACGCCCGCTGCTGGCTGGATTGATACGGGTTCCTGCCAAGAATGGAATACACATGTCTGCTATATACCGCTTAGAATTCTATGTCCCGGAATCCCATCTAGAAAGTGTTAAGCAGGCGTTGTTTGCTGTGGGTGCGGGCAAGGTGGGTAACTACGATTGCTGCGCGTGGCAAACTGAAGGCCAGGGACAGTACCGACCGCTGCCTAGCAGCCAGGCGTTTGTTGGCGAAGTGCATAGATTAGAAACCGTCAAAGAATTTAAGGTCGAAATGGTGTGCGAAAAAGCTTGTCTAAAACAAGCCTTGGCGACACTTAAACAGACACACCCCTATGAAGAAGTAGCATTCGCTATTTTAGCGATCCAGTCTGCTGAATTTTAGCTTTCTTGGAATCACTGTCCAGAATGCCTATCAAAAATTAACCAAGCGCTCGCCATTGATTTGGCTTTTCATGGGCCCGGTCGGAGGAATATTGCTCTGGCTAGAATCCCCCACAGTGCTCAGCAGATGTTAGAGCTGGCAGCCTTCAGTGTGACTGAAAACCAAGACCAGCTTCAAATGCCGCTCTAGTTTAGGTGTAATTAAAGCGGCAGATAGAGCTGTCAGTTTTTTAGAGTATCAAGTTACTCCGACCTCTTTGGTCCTGTTAGAGTACCAAGTTGCTCTGACCCCTTTGGTCTCTTTGGTTCTGGGGTTGTTTAGCTGGCTTAGAGTCGGAGCCTTTCAGGTTCATGGCTCTTGCGCGTCTGGAAATGGTCGCCTCGGATACCCCTAGCGCCATTGCGGCGAGCTTTTGGTTGCCGTGGTAATAACGAATAACGTGCTCTACTACGCTGACTTCAAAGTCTTTCATCATGTGTTTTAAGTTCAGCTGAGGTTGGGCCGATGGGTCATCATTAATCAGCAAACAGTTAGTAATTTTGTTCATTAACTGTTTGTGAAGCTTGCGCTCGGCACTGTAGGGCACGAGGGTGAGCAATTGGAATAAGCGGGTTTTTTCCTCGGCATAGACAATCGCGCCGACCATCAGGCTTACTGCAATCGGCATGATTAGAGCGGCAGTAATTTCGAGCCCACTTGCCATTATCACTAACACTGCCAAGGCGACTAGTGCCGGCGGAAGGCTGCTTAGTAGGATGACGAAGCAGCGCTGCCGCGAAAGATTCGATGTTAGGGTTTGGAAGCCTTTTGCAAGAATAAGAATGCCTGCCAACACGCCGCCTGCTGTGTAGGCTTGAAACAACCCATACAGTGGACCGCTGGTTCGAGTGATAGTTATGCTAGTAAATTCAACGCCAGCGATGATTTGGCGATTAAAAATAATGTTGATTATCATAATTGCTAGCAAAGCATTCAGTATGAGCTTGATCTGAGGCAGCTTCCAAGAGAATTCTGAGTAATGTAGTGCTAGGTTGAGATAACCATGCACTGTAAGAACGACAGCGCAATAGTAAGCTAACAAAATTGTCAGCATGGTATTGCCCTCATAGTGGGCCTCAAAGCCAAACAACTCTACGAAGTTCATTGCGCAGGCTGCGACGAAAAACAAGGCTAAGTTAAAATTGGCTTTGCGCAGCGACTCGCTATAGCGACAAAATATAGCGATTTTGAGTGTGATTGCGAATAACGCAGGGATTATAAATAATTCCATAATTTCGACCTATCCGCCTTTCTTAATGGCTGCTTTCTTGAGCTAGAGTGTTTACCAGATAAATGACTTTAACAGCTAGCCTAGGGTTGCACTGGGCTTGCGCTGTGGAATTGGTATCCCGCCCAATTAAAGGTAGCAGCTATTTGCTAATTTGTTAAGCGAGTAAAGGAAAAATAGGGAAAAAGACCCGGCTTGAATTGCTGGCAACAAAGATAAAGAAGCCCGCATTTTGTGGCTTAGGGCGTCATTTAGGGCGTAACTAGGCTATGGCTGTGACTAATTAATTTTGTTGAAACTTGACGGTCTTCACCATGGTGAACGTCAAACATGCGAACTGGAAACTTATTCGCTCGCAAATCTTCGAAATACAGCTCAAGCGTGCTCTTTACTACAGTAAAAGCAATTTCATCCCAGGGGATCTCTTGCTCAGCGAAGAGGCCGACTTCAAGAGACTCGGCACCCGCATAGAACTCAAGGTTGGCAAGCTCCGCTCTAAAAAACATATACACCTGATTAATTGTCGGTAGGTTGTACAAAGTGTATAGAGAATCCGCTGAAATTATGATCTCGGCGCCGGCCTCTTCTTTAGTCTCACGAATTGCACCGCTGAGGCTAGATTCCCCGTTTTCCATGTAGCCAGCAGGCAAGGTCCACTTGCCAAGCCGAGGCTCTATGGCTCTTTTGCACAGCAATACCTTGTCGCCATAAACCGGGAGGGTACCTACAACATTCTTTGGGTTTTGGTAAAACACGCTGCTGCAGTTGTCACAGCAGTGACGCATCTTGTCGTCGCCGACAGGAATTCGCAGAACAATTGGAGAGGCGCATTGTTGACAATATTTCATTTGGTAGGACCAGCGAAACCGCTAGAGTTAGACTCAGCGGTAGTCTACTGTGTTATGCCGCCAATGTGAAAACAAGACTTAGAGTCTGCCAATAGTGGGCACCAAAAAAACAATAAGACTGCTTAAAGTGGCTAGATGCGATTAATTTCGCAGTGTAGCCGGAAGCGTTTTGACGTCATGTAAGCTTCAATAGAGCGGAGTCTTTTTTCCATCTGTTTGTAGGCATGCGAACACTCGTCAGCAGAAGCCTGGGAAGGTTTGCTGGCGTTAGAGGCGTGTGAATTGGTCGCACCAGCGGACATGTTAGTCTTGGTCTGTAGATTTTCGTAACCTGTAGCGTAACGTTGGTCTTTTGCCGCGCGTCTCTCGCGCCTGCTTGCTTTGCGCTTTTGTCTACGACCTCGCCAAGAAGTATCCCAGTAGTCGTCCTCGACAGTGGCTGGGTCTGGCTCTAGAACGAAAATGCAGATTATGTAAGCCCAAAAGGTGAATGGCCCCAAAATAAACAGTGAACCAAGGGTCAAGACTCTTACAATGAGCGGGCTAACTTCCAAGTAGTCCGCTAGGCCCGCACAGACACCCGCAATGCGCTTTTTACGCATATTTTTATAGATAGGCTTGCGGTAGTTTATTTTCTTAAAGTGATCGGTGGTCTTATTGTTTTTTAGGTAATCTTTAAGCGACTCTGAGTTACTTTCATCAGACAGGCAAAAATACAAAATGAAATAGCCAATGGCCAAGGTCGGCCAGGCAAAGACGCAAATAACAAAAATCACTCTAACTAAAGCTGCTGGTATTTCAAGCCAATCTGCCACTCCAGCGCAAACCCCCAACCAACGGGCGTTTTCTTTATTGCGATGCAGTTTGCTAAACCCGCTATTCACCGTGCTGCTCATCTTGCTCTCTCCAGTCAGGTACTTCGGCATCTAATATCGACTCTAGAACGTCGATTCGCTCATTGAGTGACGTGGCCATGGCAGTTAATTCGTCCATATTCAAGGCACCACTAGCCGTAGCTGAGGCCTGACGCCGGGATTTTTTTAGCAATACAATCCAAATCGTGATGGCAGTGAGTGTTATCGCTACCAAAGATAAGATGAACTCTAGGACGCCCATAATTTTTCCTTACTGTTGTGCTTTTAGTTTGCTCTTAAGCGCTTCTAGCTCGCGATCAATGGACTCTTCTTTTTCCAGTTCATCAAATTCGCTTTGCAGGCCACGCTGCTGTGCCATGGAGCTGTCCATTTGGCCTTCCATCATGTCAATTTTCTTCTCGTAATACTCAAATTTGTCTATGGCGTTGTCAATAGTGTAGCTATTGAGGTGGCGATTGACATCCAAACGCGACTCAGTAGCTTTGGTGCGCATAACAATTGTCTTCTGCCGAGCCCTCGCATCATTCAGCTTAGCCTGCAGTTGCTCAATCTCACTACTGAGTTTGTCTAGGGTTAGGTCTAGTTTCCCAAGATCTTTTTCAGTGATCTCGACGCTGGAATTTAAGTTAGACTTTTCCAGCAAGGCGGCTTTGGCAAGGTCATCGCGGCCTTTAGAAAGAGCGAGCTCGGCTTTTGCTTCCCAGTCATTGGCTTGCTTTTTTAGTTGCTCAGCGCGCCGCATCAGGGTTTTCTTTTCGGCGATAACTTTGGCTGTCCCGCTGCGGACCTCAACCAAGGTTTCCTCCATTTCCTGGATCACCATGCGAATCATTTTTTCTGGGTTTTCAGCTTTGTCGAGCAGGGAGCTGATATTGGAGTTAATGATATCTGATAGTCTTGAAAATATGCTCATTGCTGATGCCTCTTAGTTCGAAGTCAAATTTACCCAACAGCGTTGGTTTATCTATTACTTTGCAGCTACCATGCCAACTAACAAGGTTATTTTAACTATCTGTTTTTTATAGGTTTTTAATTTTTTGAGGAAGGTTCGGTACGAGCTGAATAGCTTAAACGCGTAACAAGTGGTAATTTTCACTACCCTGTAATTTGACTTCCTGAGTTTGGTCTTTCCGGCGGCTCAGTGCAATCGTGTTTAATAGAGAGTAGCAATGGCAAAACAAGACTCAGCGCCTCGAATGATTGGCGAATCATCTAGCTTTTTGGAGATGCAGGAACACATCTCATTGGTTGCTCCCCTCAACAAACCTGTGCTCATAGTGGGTGAAAGGGGGACCGGCAAAGAACTGATAGCCGCTAGACTGCATTTTTTGTCGAAACGTTGGCAACAAGAGTTTCTGAAGATTAACTGCGCGGCGATGAGCGAGACCCTGCTCGAGGCTCAACTTTTCGGCCATGAGGCGGGTGCTTATACTGGGGCTATAAAACAACGTAAAGGCTACTTTGAGCGGGCCAATGGCGGGACTCTGTTTCTCGATGAGTTAGCAAATACCGCTATGGCGGTGCAGGAGAAAATCCTTCGGGTAATAGAATACGGCGAGTTTGAACGTTTGGGAGGCAATGAAACTATTCAAGTGGATGTGCGCATAGTTGCCGCAACCAATGAGGATCTGCCCGATTTAGCAAGACAGAAGCGCTTTAGGGAAGATTTACTGGATCGCTTGGCATTTGACGTTATAACTTTGCCGCCGCTGCGAGAGCGGGATGACGATATATTAGTCTTGGCCGAGCATTTTGCGGTTGGTATGGTTAAGGAGATCGAGGGAGAGTTTTTCGCAGGTTTTTCAGCAAGCGTTGCAAAGGCGCTGCGCAATTATTCTTGGCCTGGGAATATCAGAGAGCTAAAAAATGTCGTGGAGCGAGCGGTCTATCAAAACGGCAGTGGTTTGATCAACCACGTTGTATTTAATCCATTTGAATCGCCTTTCCGACTTAAAAATAAAGCGCGTCGAGCCAGCAGTGAGGAAGCGAGCCAATCCGATAGTGCCGAGGCCGACGAGATTGCGGTCCATGTCAGTGAAGGCGTTGAAATTGACTTTAAAACAGAGGTTCAGGACTTTGAGATTCGGCTGTTAAAGCAGGCCCTGGAGAAGAGTCAGTTTAATCAAAAGAAAGCCGCGGAGATTTTAGGCCTAACCTATCATCAATTGCGCGGCTATCTGCGTAAGTATGATTTGCTGGGGCAGTAGCCTCAGCGTAAACGCGATTGCTTAATTCATAATGGCGTCATAGACAACGCGCTGGGCAACATTGTTGTTGAACGGAGCAGCCGGGCCACCACGTTTTTGCTCCATATAAATCATGAAGAAATCATTTTCTCTATCAACCGCGAATAGCGTGCCGCCAATGCCGCGCCAACCAAAATTGTGCGGGCCGCT
Organism: Pseudohongiellaceae bacterium; assembly: GCA_047617585.1. Lineage (GTDB taxonomy): Bacteria > Pseudomonadota > Gammaproteobacteria > Pseudomonadales > Pseudohongiellaceae > UBA9145. Next base: position 24,923 of record JBLGBD010000019.1, read on the forward strand.
GCTGTCTTCGGTACTTGGCTGCAAATGAAAGCCTAAGCCCCAATCGCCGCGCTCACCAAAAAAATAGAACTCGCGCGAGACCTCCTCGCCTATGTACTTTTGCGTCATCATGTCCAGAGTTGCCTCTTCAATAATGCGGTGGCCACGGTATTCGCCTCCTTCTAACAGCATCTGGGCAAAGCGCACGTAGTCTTCAGTGGTCGAATTAAGCCCGCCACCGCCGGAGAGCATGGCTCTCGGTATGGTGTTATCCTGCATACCTTCGCCGTAAATGGGCTCAGCGATTCTATTGGCGTTGGCCACAGGGACCCAAAAACTTGTCTCGTCCATGCCTAAGGGTTCGAATATACGCTCGGCCAACACCAGGTCTAGGGTTTTACCGGCAGCAACCTCAAGGATCGCGCCTAATACATCAGTCGAGTGGCCATAATGCCATGCGCTGCCGGGCTCGAAATAGACGGGCAACTTGCCTAAGCGACCAGCTAATTCCCGAGCTGTAAGATCGCCGGTTAATTCTGACTGATACATTTTTCCCAATGCACTGTCGGGTGAGAAAATCGCTTGAATCAAGCCGGATTCTTGAGTCAGCAAATGCTCGATAGTCATAACAGTTTTGGCGGGTGTGACTGCGCTAGACTCCCGGTCGATAACCTTTAGATCTGCAAACTCTGGGATGTATTTGCTCACAGGGTCATCCAATTTGATGAGGTCATCTTCAACCATGGTCATAATGGCAACACTTATGATTGGCTTGGTCATACTGTAGATTCGAAAAATGGTCTCTTCATCGATGGCAACACTGGCACCTTTTGCTTGATAACCAACCGACTCCATTAAACCAACGCCTTCGCTATTGCCAACCAGCAAAAGGGCGCCCGGAATAAAATCGCCGTCCACAGCGGTCTGCATTTTTTGCCGAATGTCGGCAATCTCTGCTTTTGAAATCCCAAACTGCTCTGAGTCGATTAGTTTTATAGACGCTGGATTGTCATCCAAATGATGATCGCCAAGTGCAGCAAGGCTAAAGCAGAGTGCGCCAGTGGCGGTGATTAACTGTGTGGTTAATTTAAGGTGTTTCATCCAAGCAAGCCTCTCCCTAGATCGGGATGTATTTGTTAAGGCCAAAGATGGTATCTGATTCCGCTACCCCTCACAACACAGGCGCTGAGAGGGTGGTTCCCAATCCGAGGTGCTAGGAGAAATCCCGCAGCAATGACTGGGTAACAGCTTGCTCGAGGGGGGAATTGTTATACTGATAATTCAAATGTTCGGATTTCAACGTCCATTTAGCACCAGCCTTGGCGGCCGCAATCATGTCGTGCGTAAATTCGAATCGCAAAAAATGCACAGACGCTGTTTTCTCCTCTGTGGATCGCTTAAGGTCTTCGTTGGCGATGGGATATACCGCATCGAAGCCTTCGATTTGAATTGAAATAAGTTCTTCAATACCGATCAGCTGAGACAGCCTTTGCTTACGTTCGGCAGCATCGGGATACTCAAGCATAAAGGTCGCTTTGAGGTTTCGGTCGTCGGGTATTAACGGGTTGTACGATTCGAGTTCTTCAAGGATGCTGTTCTCGTCACGCATTTTCTCAGCTCGAATAGTTTCGAGCACCTGATAGCGCATAACCATGTAATCCTCAAAATGTACCATCGCATTAGGCCCTAGAGGGACGCGCCGAGTTTTTTTATGCTCCATAATCCCTTGGCGAATTGCAGGCCTTTGCGCTTCGTATTCCTCAACGCTGAGTAGGTCGGCAAGAGTAATTTTTTTCATGATTTCTATGTCCTGAATCAACGGCTGGGATGGGGTATGAATTTAACTTGCATCGAGGCCGTAGGCAATTAAAAGTAGATCTATGGGATGTACTGTCTTTTGGCCGGTGTCCAAATTATGTTCAATATGTTTTCCGGCAACCGGGCAATCGCTGCCATAATAATCGGGCTCAGCTTCTTTGATTAGCCTGACGATAGGTCTGACGATTTTATTGGCGAACTCTAAGGTCTCTTTTTTGACGCCATAAGTCCCATCGTGACCGGAGCAGCGTTCAATATTTTTGACCGTTGTTTCTGGAACTAACTCTAACACTTGTTTGGTCTTCGGCCCGATGCTTTGAACCCGCTGGTGGCAAGCTACGTGGTAACTGACATTTCCCAAGGACTTTTTGAAGTCGAGGTTCAAGCGGCCCTGTTTGTGGAGTTTCTGAAGGTATTCAAACGGGTCGAAGAATGCTTTTGCTACTGCCAGCACACGTTCGTCGTCGGGGAACATCAACGGGAGTTCCTGTTTGAACATCAAAACACAGGAAGGAACGGCCGCTATAATCACATTGCCATTTTGTACAGTCTCGAACAGAGCGGGAATGTTTAGGTCTTTTAAGCGGGTAACCGAATCAAGATCACCAAGCTCATATTTTGGCATGCCGCAGCAGTGTTCACGAGCTGCTAGCTCCACCGTGACCCCGTTATGCTCAAGGATGCTAATGACACTGTCTGCGATTGAAGGTTCGTTGTAATTGCAGTAACAGGTGGTGAAAAGGGTGACTTTTTGGGTGTCGCTGAGGCTAGCTGGGGCTTGGGGTTTAAGGTTTTGCGCTGGGTCAAAAATTCTCGCGTCATGCTTCTTGCGAGCGGTAGTTCGGCTGTATTGAGGCAGGGCCGCATCTTTGTGTATGCCTAAGGCACTGTCAAGTAGGCCGCGCACTATGCTGTTACTGTTGCCTGAGTTCACCAAGGTATTAATTATCGGTTTAGAGGCGACTTTCCCAACAAAGTCGGTGCTGGTTATGAGGTTGTCGCGAAATTTAATGTCGCCTTTTTTGTAGTTAATGGCCTTTGCCCGCAGCATGAGGTGGGGAAAATCTACGTTCCATTCATGGGGGGGGACATAGGGGCACTTGGTGAGATAGCACAAGTCACACATATAGCATTGGTCAACGACCTTCTTGTAGTCTGCCACCTCGACACCGTCCACTTCCATTGTGTCGCTTTCATCTACCAAATCAAACAGGGTAGGGAAGGCGTTGCAAAGATTTACGCAGCGTCGGCAGCCGTGACAGATGTCGTAGACTCTTTCTAGCTCTTTGTTGAGGTCGTTTTCATCCCAGAATTTAGGGTCGTTTTGATTGAGGGGGTGCCGTGTTGGCGCGCCTAGCCCGCCTTCTCTGCCATCGCCAGTCATAGCAGGTCTCCGTATCGAATAAAGTGTGTTTAGCATCCTGCCGTCCAACAGGCGGCAGGTTTGGAGTCCGAACATTAATCGTCCAAGGCATCTAAGGCTTTTTGAAACCGATTGGCGTGAGATCGCTCGGCTTTAGCAAGGGTCTCCATCCAATCTGCAATCTCATCAAAGCCTTCGTCGCGAGCATCTTTGGCCATACCAGGATACATATCGGTATACTCATGAGTCTCACCTGCAACTGCAGACTTTAAGTTGTCTGCTGTACCACCAATAGGCATACCTGTGGCGGGGTCGCCGACCGCCTCTAAGTACTCTAAATGACCGTGTGCATGTCCAGTCTCTCCTTCGGCAGTGGAGCGAAATAGCGCAGAAACGTCGTTATAACCTTCAACGTCAGCCTTTTGAGCAAAATACAAATAGCGACGATTCGCTTGCGACTCGCCGGCAAACGCCGCCTTTAAATTTTCTTCTGTCTTGGATCCTTTGAGGGACATGTCGATTCTCCTGTCGTGATTGTCATATGATCATCAAGGTATACAGCACTTGAAGTGGAAAGGTTACTTAAATGCATCGCCGAACTCTACGCTTGTTTGAATATCAAATCTAATAGAATTTTTTAATGCCATGATCGGTTTTATCGATTAAGATTTGACGTTATGATTCCTAGCATTAAACAATTAAAGTATATCTGTGCGGTCGCCGAATACCGCCATTTTAGTAAAGCAGCTGACGCCTGTTTCGTCACGCAATCAACCCTCAGTGCCGCTGTTCAAGACCTTGAGTCTCAATTGGGCGTTATCATTTTTGAGCGCAGCAAGAAAAATGTGCTGGTTACTCCTTTGGGGGAGAACCTGCTAAGTCAAGCTAGAGTGATTCTAAGGGATGTTGAGGACTTTGTTTCAATTGCCCGTTCTCATGATGAGCTGCTAACAGGGGAGCTTCGACTTGGTGTTATTCCAACTATTGGGCCATTTTTACTGCCTTCGCTGCTTTCTCAGTTACGCAAAGAATACAACAAGTTAAAGCTGTACCTTAAAGAGGAGCTCAGTGGGGTGCTGCTGCAGCAACTGCAGCAGGGCAAGCTTGATCTGATTATTTTGGCCTTTCCCTATGCGCTGCCGGAAATGGAATCAGTAAGGCTCTTCAATGACGAATTCCTACTTTGCCTGCCGCCAGGTCATCAGCTTGAAAATTCGGAACTCGTTACCCAGAAAAACCTCCAAGGGGAAAGCTTGCTCTTGTTAGAGGAGGGCCATTGCCTGAGAGATCATGCTTTGGAGGCCTGTAAGCTGAGCAAGGAGGATGCCCAAATTGTTTATCAGGGGAATAGCTTGCATACATTGGTGCAAATGGTCGCCAACGGTCTCGGTGTGACTTTGCTGCCACAAATGGCTATTTCTGCTGATGTGCTAGGTGAGACACATTTAGAGTTGAAGCACTTTCGCGAAGGAAACGTATCGCGGGAAATCGGTATGGCTTGGCGTAAATCTGACCCTCGCCGGAAAGAATACCTAATGTTGGCGGAATTTATTAAGAACCGTGTGAAATAGTGGGCTGCTCTACTCGTCTTGAACTCCACAGTAACAGCGATCTCAGCAGGTTGTCTGTGGTCCAAGTTTTTCAGAAAAAAAAGACAGGCTTGTCAGTCGTAAAATTTAGGCAAGCAGGGGTATAACTAATCCATGAGATTTTTTGCTCTATCGGATATTCACGTTGATTACCCAGAAAATATGCAGTGGGTTAGGAATTTAGACCCCAAGCAATATGCCAATGATGTGCTAATTCTAGCTGGCGATGTTACCGATGACCTTGCCGTGCTGAGCCGCGTCTTCGCGAGTTTAAGGGAAAAATTCACCGATATCTTATTTGTACCCGGCAATCATGAGTTGTGGTTACGGGAAGAGGACGTCGACTGCTCCTTAGAAAAGTTCACGGTGATACAGCGGCTGTGCAAGTCCCATGACATAAAGACAGATGTAACTCGCTATAGTCAGGTTAGCGTAGTGCCTTTATTTAGTTGGTACGACTATTCCTTTGGTGAGCCAGACCGACATTTGCTTCGCGGCTGGCGAGATTTTCGGTCCTGCCGCTGGCCAAGTGCATTGAATGATATGGACTCTGTCTCGAAACACTTCTTAAGTTTAAACCAGGATCGACTGCTTACTACCAATGAAGTAGTTATCAGTTTCTCGCATTTTTTACCCAGAATAGATGTTATGCCGCCACAAATCCCAAACAAAAGACGGATCGTTTACCCCGTTTTGGGCAGCGCCGCATTGGGGGATCAGGTGGCGAAATTGGCTCCTGATATCCACATTTACGGCCATAGCCACGTCAATCGTTCTATAGAGTTAGACGCGACGCGGTTTGTTAACAACGCCTTTGCCTACCCTAGTGAGGAACGTATTTCCCGCAAGCAGCTGCACTGCGTGCTGGACACCCAGGCTGAGCTGAGATGAACCGATTGCCAAGCGATGAGATTCATGTCTGGCATGCGAATATTGATGATTTCGGCTTCGAGCAACTTGCAGCAACGGCTGATGTCTGGCTAGCCGCGGCAGAGCGAAGCCGGCTGCAACGCTACTATTTTGAGGATCACAAGAAGCAATTATTACTGGGCAGAGTGTTAATGCGTAAAGTGTTTAGTCACTACGAAGCGCTCACACCAGAACAGTGGCAGTTTTGCTATAACGATTACGGTAAGCCGGCACTTAATGACCTCCAGCAGCGCCAACTTTCGGCGCCGCTGTATTTTAATCTTTCTCATTCCAGAGGCACCCTAGTGCTGGCCGTTGCAAGGCTGGAAGAACTTGGGGTAGATATCGAATGCAATACGCGGGCGCGGAGGGTTGAAAAAATTGCCACACGGTATTTTTCTCATGCCGAAGTGAGCAGCCTTTTGACGCTTGATAGACTCCATTGGCAAGCGCGGTTTTACGATTTGTGGTCGTTAAAAGAAGCCTATATCAAGGCCTGCGGCATGGGCCTGGCCATTGATCTAGGCCACTTCAGTTTTGCGTTTCCTCAGGATGGCCAACTTAGCATAGTGTTTGATGCGCGGTGCGACGATGACCCGAAACAGTGGCAGTTTTGGCAGATAAATGCGGTAGAAGGTTTTAACTTGGCGCTTGCCGCTAAGTCGATCACTGGGCAGCAAATTCAGACCATAAAGCACTATTGTTTAAAGTCGGACAAGGCAGTTGAGTCTCAGCCTGAGGTGTGTCGAAGCAATTAGCAGCTTAGCTTGGAGCGTCCTTTTCCTGAGCAGGTTGGGAAGCCCACATTCTCACGGTTTTAATCACGTTGTCTTTAACTTGAACGATTTCCGCATAGTAACCATCAAGTTCAAGCCCCACGGCAGAATCCGGAATCGATTCTAGGATTTCTGTTAACAGACCGTTCAGTGTTTTCGCTCCGGTGCTGTCTAGCTCCCATTCTAACGATTTGTTAATGTCTCTGACACTGGCCGAGCCGTCGATTAAATAGGTGCCATCACCTTGGGCATGTATCTCTTTTATATTGGCCGCCATGTCGGTTGTAAATTCGCCGACAATTTCTTCCAGGATGTCTTCTAAGGTGACGATTCCTTTCACCGCTCCGTACTCGTCAACCACAACTGCCATTCTTAGTTTTTTCTTTTGAAAATTCATCAGTTGAGTATGCAGCGGTGTGCTTTCAGGTATGAAGTAGGGCTCTGTGGTTTCCTGAATTAAGGCTGCCTTATTCAGAGTTTCAACCCTTAATAACCGGCCTACGCTGCGTAAATGGAGGGTGCCAATGATGTTGTCGATATCGTTTTTGTAAACCGGCAGACGGGTGTGCTGACTAGTGGCTATGTCATCTAAAATGTCTTCTAAGCTGTCTTCAATATCGATGCCGGCGATTTCATTGCGGGGAACAAGTATGTCGTTAACTGTCACTGTCTCAAGATCGAGAATATTTAGCAGCATACCTTGGTGTTTGCTGGTAAGCCCTTCGCTGGATTCATATACCACTGTGCGCAGTTCTTCTTGGGTGAGCTGGTGTCCCGCGTCATTGTCGTCAACGGCAAAGCCCAGTATCTGAACTAGGCCATTGGATACAAAATTTACAATCCAAACCACCGGGTACAGCGCTTTTAAGAGTAGGGCGAGGATGAAGCTGGAAGGATATGCGACTTTTTCAGGGTGCAGCGCAGCAATTGTTTTTGGCGTGACCTCGGCAAAGATCAAAACTACCAGAGTAAGCACAACGGCGGTGGTCACAGGTGCCGGATCGCCCACTAAAAGAATGGCAATAGAGGTGGCTATGGATGCGGCCAAAAAGTTAACAAAGTTGTTGCCAATCAGTATGATGCCGATCAGCTTGTCGGGGGATTCCAGCAATTTGCTGGCTCGGATGGCGCCAGCATGCTTAGTTCTAGCAAGGTGCTTGAGGCGATAGCGATTGAGGCTCATCATGCCAGTTTCTGAACTGGAAAAATAAGCTGAGGCAACAATGAGTAAAAAAAATGAAATCAGTAAAAATACTAACGACGAGTCATCTTGATTCATAGGTTTTTGAACGACGGCTAATTAGAGAATTCATAAAGGCTGAGCAAGCAGGTATTCCAAGGCAAACTTAGAGCCATAAAAGCCGATCAGCAGTAGGCCAAAACCTGCGAGGGTGCCTTTAATAGCTGTCACGCCTCGCCAGCCTAGCTGATGCCGCCCCCATAATAAGACCGCAAATACACACCAAGCCAGAACCGAGAAGAAGCTTTTGTGGATAATGCCGTCTCTGCCCCAAATATCGTCGATGAACACAGCGCCAACCACTATGCCTAAGCTTAAGAGCAGCTGTCCTACCCACAGCAATTCGAACAGGAAGGATTCCATGTCTTGCAGTGGTGGGAGCTTACTAATCATGCCCCCCAATTTGGCGTGCTTCAAATGGTGGTTTTGATAGGCTAAAAACCCAGCCTGCAGCGCAGCGATGGTAAAAAAACTGTAGGCCAAAATTGAGATGATGACATGGCTCGCCAAGCTCAGACTCATTTGCGTGGGTGGAAACTGACTGCTTATAGTAAGCGATGCTAGGATTGATATTATGGCTAGTGGAAACAACCCTAAAAAAAGGTTTTCAAGAGGCTTGCGCAAACTGCTAATAATAACCAGCAGAGAGATAGACACGGTAATCAGTGTACTGATCTGAGAAATGCCAAAATGATAGCCATTGGCTGCTTTGATCACCCCGTAAGCACTAATGCCGTGGGCAAGTGCGGCAAGAATTCCGACCACAAAGACAGTTCGCTTAGAGATCTTGTTGTTGGGCTTGGTGTTGGAAAAGTTCAGCCCTTGAAAGACGCAGCCCAACAGATAAAGTGCTACGGCCAGCAGGCCAGAAATGAGAGTAACTTGCATGGGGGGCTGTTTAGTCCAGTGTTGACACTTTTGGTGAAATATAAAAATTCGCAAGATCGAATGAAAACAGTGTGACATAACCGTGATAAAGTCGAATAAGTTTCGCACAAGCAAGCATTTGGTTGAAGTTCTTTTTTTAACCCTGCTGGTTTGGCTATAATGACGGTCTTCCAAGAATTCATGAATGTTCAACTAAGGCGGTATACAGTCAGTGTTTGATAATTTAACCGACAGACTCTCGGGCACGTTTAGAAAACTAACGGGCAAAGCCACTCTATCTGAGGCGAACATTCAAGAAGCCTTGCGAGAAGTCCGTCGCGCTCTGCTGGAAGCCGACGTTGCTCTATCGGTTGTAAAAGACTTTATCGACCGGGTTAGCCAGCGCGCAATTGGTCAAGAGGTCTCTAAAAGTTTGAGCCCAGGGCAGGCCTTTCTCAAGGTAGTGCAGGCTGAGCTTGAGAACATAATGGGCAAGGCTAATGCCGAATTAGACCTTAAAGCTGCGCCGCCTGCTGTGGTGCTGATGGCAGGACTGCAAGGTGCAGGTAAAACTACGTCCGTTGCCAAGTTATCAAGATATCTCAAAAACGAAGCCAAAAAGTCGGTGATGGTAGTTAGTGCCGACGTCTACCGTCCGGCTGCAATCAAACAGCTTCAGACTCTGGCCGAAGAGGTTGGGGTGGCATTTTTTGCCAGTGATGAGACTCAAAAGCCGGTTGATATTGCTCGGGCAGCCTTGGCTGAGGCTAAGCGTAAATTCATTGATGTGTTGCTGGTAGATACCGCGGGGCGGCTGGCAATCGATGATGAGATGATGAATGAAATCAAGCAATTGCATTCGCAACTTAATCCAATAGAAACGCTCTTTGTAGTCGATGCAATGACCGGCCAAGATGCAGCAAATACGGCGAAAGCCTTTAACGACGCATTGCCGTTGACCGGGGTAATCCTTACTAAAGCAGATGGCGACGCCAGAGGCGGCGCCGCTCTGTCAGTGCGGCATATCACCGGCAAGCCGATCAAGTTTATTGGTGTGGGTGAGAAAACCGATGCGCTAGAGCCTTTCTATCCCGATCGTATTGCCTCTCGTATTCTCGGTATGGGTGACGTGCTTTCGCTTATCGAAGAAGCAGAGCGCAAGGTTGATAAGGTCAAAGCCGAGCAGCTAGCGCAAAAGATCAAGAAAGGTAAAGGGTTCGATCTCGAAGACTTCAAAGATCAGCTCACTCAAATGAAGAG
>JBLGBD010000020.1:0-34614 GCA_047617585.1 Pseudohongiellaceae bacterium
AAGTGAGCAATAAAAAAGCTCGCCTAAAGAGGCTTTTATACCGGTGTTTATTGACCGGTAGTAGGTCACAGTAGATTCCCAACTCATGGCGCCAAACATGCCAATAGTTTTCATCTTGCTTCCCTATGCGATTTTGGAAGTGAGCAATAAAAAAAGCCCACCGAGGTGGGCTTTATATGACCGCTGCGAGGAACTAGTCAGCAGGGGTTAAACGCAGAATGCCCCGATTTTCAGTGGCCACATAAATCGCGCCATCAGGGCCTTCACGAACGTCACGGACACGACCGATGCCAACCATCAAAGACTCGTCACTGATGGCCATGTCGCCGGCATCGTTGATGTCTACGCGGGCAAGTAGTTGACCGCGCAAGCCGCCAACGAAGGCATCACCTTTCCAATTTGGAAATAGATCGCCGCCGTAGATCATCAGGCCCGAGGTAGCAATAGAGGGTACCCAGTAGTGCTTAGGGCCTTCCATGCCTTCTTGCTCCTGAGTCGCATGGATTGGTCGGCCAGGACCGTAGTTCACTCCATAACCAACCACAGGCCAGCCATAATTTACGCCTGGGTTAACAATGTTAAGCTCATCACCGCCCTGTGGTCCGTGCTCACCCGCCCATAAATCGCCGGTAATAGGATTGAGAGTAAGCGACTGAGGGTTTCTATGCCCAAAGCTGTAAATTTCTGGCAGGGCATCTCTGCGTCCTACAAAAGGGTTGTCGCTGGGTACGCGGCCGTCGTCATGCAGCCTGACTACGGTGCCGTTGTGGTTGGTTAGGTCCTGTGACGCGTGTGCAGCTAAGTCACCAGAGGGGGACGCTTGACGGTCACCGATGGAGATGAATAGATAGCCATCGCCGTCGAAGACAATGCGGGCACCGTAGTGACCATCGCGGCCAGCAGTATCTGCCTCGAATATAGTTTCTACATTAGCTAAACGGTCATTTTCAAACGTTCCGCGCACGACTGCGGTAGTAGAGCCTTCGCCAAGTGGTTTGGCAAAGCTTAAGTAGACTAATTTGTTGGAAGCAAAATCAGGGTGGGGCACCACATCAAATAGGCCGCCTTGGCCTTGATGATGCACAGCAGGTACGCCTTCAACCGGCGCTGCTAAAAGGCTGCCATTGCGAATAATGCGCAACCGGCCAGGTCTCTCAGTGACCAGCATGTCGCCATTGGGCAGCCAAGCCATGGACCAGGGCACCTCTAAGCCATCGGCAATTTGAGTGGTCTCGAATGTGTGGGCCTTGGAGTGGTATTCTTCTGCTTGCACCAGCGTGGTAGCGGCAGCCATGAGGGCGGCAACGCTAGTAAGAGTCAGTAGGGCTCTGCGAATCATGATATCTCTCCTTTGGAGCAGCCCGCGAAACGCGCACTGCAGTAAATATGGATCTAAAACGGATAGTATTCTAATCTGATTTGCCCGAAGTGACCATGTTTTACCATGGCCAATGCTATAAAATGCCTAACAAAATCGGTGAAATTAATTCCGACTAGGTATTTTTAGTTACGTTACTCAAGAGCAGCCCAGGTCACAGTATGAAGAACACAGCTTTTCAAAGAGTGCTAGTAACACTCCCTTTCGTGGCGTTAGTTACGCTGCTATCAGCCTGTAGCAACGTTAGCCTTAATTCGCCCCAACAGCCACCCGCTGGATTTGAAAACCTTGAAGACTTCTTTCAAGGGGCCGGCCTGCAGGTTCAGACTGATGTACGCTATTTTAGTTCTGATAACTTTGTGGGCGCGCCAGTTGATGGTTACCTAAAACCAAAAATATTCATCACCTTAGAGGCTGCGGCCGCGTTGCTGCGAGTTCAACGGCAATTGCGAAGCCAAGGGTTGGGGTTGAAAGTATTTGATGCCTATCGGCCTCAGCAAGCGGTTGACCATTTTGTGCGTTGGGCTGAAGATCTCATGGATGTACGGATGAAGCAAAAATATTACCCAAATGTGGACAAGCAACATCTGTTTAGAGATGGCTATATTGCAGCGCGTTCAGGGCATTCTCGCGGCTCTACAGTAGATCTTACGCTCATTACACTGAGTGACGGAATTGAGTTAGATATGGGTACGACATGGGATTTTTTTGATCCGCTGTCATGGCCTGCAAGCACTGGAGTCAGTGCTGAGCAAAAAGCCAACAGGGACTTGCTTCGCGGGGCAATGCTTGCTGCCGGGTTCAAGCCACTGGCAGAGGAATGGTGGCACTTTACTCTGAGTCCTGAGCCATACCCTGATCACTATTTCGATTTTGACATACGCTAGGACAAGGCAAATGGAAGACCCAAAGTTTCAGGCACAGAATCAGTTTCCCACCGTATTACTGACGCTAATCAGTATTATTCAGGCGTTAGCCTTGGAATTGTTGTGGAATAAGACTATCGGCAGTGAGTTTTTATATGAGCCCAGTCTTGCGGCACTCATTGGTTGGGGGATGATTAGCGTTTCGCTTATGGGGGTGCTCGCAATTTGGGTGATGTATTCTACGATGCTAATTGGCTTCACTTGGCGCCCAGGGTTAAGAGATTCTATCTTGCCGTTTGTAATCGGCATTCAAGAATTTGGCCTTATAGCCCTAGTCTCGGAGCCATTTAATGTAATGTGGCTGTATGTCTTGGCCAGTATTTTCTTGGTGGGTAATTGGGTTTCCCACTCAACCTTCTCTAGAGCACGGGCCGATGCTGCAAATGATCTGTTCTTCAGAGGCAGAAGCCCGGCGGGTTTGAAAGACTTTGGTTTTGCATTCATTACAATTTTGGTGCTGGTACTGTTGGGTATTTTGAACACGGTACTAACCAGCAGCAGTTGGGTTGCGGTGCTTGCGATTGTGTATGCGAACATTGCTTTGGCTCTGCAAATATGGAATTTCCGCCAGCTATGGGATTCAGTTATGTTGCTACAAGAAAATCTCAGAAAATGAGACAACCTAAAAACGCGCCTACAGAACGTCTTGTGGTGATAGGCCGGTTCTTTTGAGAATCGGTTAAATCGACTCAAAGAGAATGCGTTGAGTTTCGCAATAGCAGCGAGTCGAGCTACAAGCTGCACTGACTCATCAATGTTGAATCACCGAGTACGAACTGTGGGATAACCCAGGCTCTGATCCTTAGGCTTGTTTGTGCGGCCTAGGGGTTAACCGCCGAGCAGGTGGTTGGGTATGCTGATACCCCTCTCTTGGTAGTAGCGTAGAGCACCTTTATGCAGCGGAACAGGAATACCTTTTAACGAATCAGCTAGATTCATTTGTTTGGTGGCGCTGTGAATTTCTTGCAGAGTGGAAAGGTTTTCCCACAGCAGCTTAGTTAGCTGATACACCACGTCATCTGAAACATCATCCCGCACTACGAGGACATTAGGGCTTGAAGCGGTTCGTATGGGGCTGTCTTGGTATGGATAGGTGCCAGGTGGCATTGTATAAAAATCCCACAGGGGAAACTGACTGTTGACTCGCGCCAGATCGTCTTCAGAAAAGTCAAGAATTGTCATCGCTGGGCCCAATTGCGCATAGGCTTGGGTGATGGCCGTCACTGGCGCGCCGGCAGGCACATTCATCCCCACTATATTGCCATCTTGCAGAGCGCCAGCAGAGGCGCCATATCCCATATAGGCGGTGTTGAAGGCGTTGTTATAGTCAATGCCGATGCTATTGAGTATGTAAATTCCAGTGTGTTCGGCGCCGGAGTTTCTCATTCCAAGCACGTAGCGCTGGCCGGTTATGTTAGCAAGGTCGGACAGGGTGCCAGTTGTTACAAAGTTAGAGCTCAAGACAAAATGTTCTACATTCGGCCACATCGCAGAGATTGATCTAAGATTTTTCTGCGGGTTTCGAATCGGACCTTCGCCTTCCCATGCCCAGGCGGCAAAGATTGAAAGAATTAAACCAAACTGCGCCTGATTGTCCCGTAGCAACTTAATATTTTCCATCGAGCCGGCCGAACTAATGGCAGTGAGTGAAAACTCAGCATCTGGAATTGCAGTTACTACGGTAGATAGAGCCACTCCAACGGGGTAATAAGTGCCGCCGGTGTTGCCGGTGGTAAGAACATAAACCCGGCGGTCACTGATTTTTTCGCTACAGCCAGCGCAGATAAGCAAGACTGAGATGCATACAATGAGCGCGTGAAGAGGGGTTTTGCGAGAAGCAATCCTTTTCCATGAGCTTGGCAAAATGATCACTCCTGCAAGGTTTGTTGACTGTTTATTGGCAAGTGCCGGGCATCGATTCGATCCATTGTGATATCAGCTTGAGGCCTTCGGCGTGAGCCAACGATCTGCCCAACTCTGGCATCATTTCATCGGGCTTTTGTGATGCCATTCGATACATGAGAATGGATTCATCGGGCTTGCCAGGATATATGCCATAGCGCAGATCTCCTGCACCACCGCCAGCGGCGATAGGGGGCTTGCAGATTCCCATATTCACGGCAAGGGCATGGCTGCCGTTTAATATCAGGGCTGAGGTGTCGGCTGCACCTTCTGGATTGTGGCAGTGCCCGCATTGCATGTTCAAATAGGCAGACGCTCGTTGCACAATCGGCAGAGATTCATCTTGCCAAGACGCTGTGGCAGCGAAGCTCGGCGCTTGGTCGAGCCAGCCTTTGGCGACTAGGTGCGTGGTTTGTAAATCCGAATCCGGCGGTGAAAATTTGGCATGCAGTTGGCTTGCAATCGCTCCCAGCGGGTGCATGCCGCCATCGGGATGAGAAGTAACATGACAGCCTGAGCACTGATTCCCATTGGGCACAAAGTAACTGAAATCTGTGGTGTCTCGTTCACCTTTTAGACTCACTTTTTTCGTAGCACCAGCGATGCGCAAAAAAGCTTCTGTCTGTTCGTCATTCCACACGTAGGGAAATGCTTCCCATCCTGCCGCGCGGTGCACCAGAATACGGGTTTCCACTAGAGTGTTGTTTGCCAACTCTATTTCCCTGAGGGAATTGTCGACAACTTTTAAAAGATTGCCTGCCGCATCTTTAGGGTAATAAAACGTTTTCGATAGGATGGTACCAACAGGGTATTGTATTTCATCATCCACTAAACTTGCTTGACTGCCAGCGGGTACATATAAGGTGCGCAGTTTGTGGGCATAGTCGGTAAACAGTTGATTGGCTGGAAGGTACACCTCAGTGGCCGGGTTCGGCTCAAGGATATTGGAGTCAAGGTGAAACAAGCCCCATTCAGATAACCTTAAAGGACTGCCATCTAGATGGGGCGTTGGGTCTGATTCAGAGCAGCTGGAGACGAGTAGGACTACTGCGAAAATTGCACAAACTTGTCTAAGGCGACGCATTAGTTCGCCGTCGTGCTTAAGGAAATAACGGACAGAGGCGGCATCACACAGTTATGGACAGAGGCATCAAACGAAGGTGCGGCAAAGCCATTGCTAGCATCCAGATTTACGAAGCTCATCTCATCACCTTCTTGTAGGCATAAAATTTCATTTGCGGCCTTGCCTGGCAGCACCATGCCATCCCAAACGATATTCGGTATGGGTTGGCCAGTTGCCGCTTGTAACATGGCTAAGGGTTCTGAATCTGGTGCCGTGCCGCCGCCGCTGTATTGGTTGTCATGAATATGAATCGCCTCAGGAAACGGGTCATAGTTGGCATCATCGAAAGCGCGCTCTGAGATCAAATAGCTGACTAGCAGAATATGAGCACTATTGTTGTTACTAAACTCATTGCCGAATACTTCAATATTGTCATTGGCCATGATCATCATGCCGGTGCCTGCTGGTACCGAGCCGACGATGTTCCCTTCAGGCGCAAAATTATCGACGTTGTTGTTAACGATACGATTATTAAAGACTCGAGTATTGCGTCCGCCCTGTACGGGAAGGTTGGGTAAGTCGAACACTAAAATGCCGCCGGTATTGTTCGTGGCGACATTGTCATAGACGTCAGCAAAGGTAGAATTTTCTATTTCGATACCGGCTACATTGTATTCGGCCCGCGAATTACGGACGATGATTTGGCTTGATTGGCCAACGTAGATGCCTGCATCAGATGCGCCGATAGCTACGGCGCCTTCGATCAAGATGTTCTGTGACTGCACCGGATAAATGCCATAGGCGCCGTTAGTGCTTAAGGGGCCGCCTGTCCATTCGGTGCGAACATTGCGGATGACCACATTACGGCTCTGGTTGATTTTTAACGCGTCGCCGACGGTATCGACGATGGCTAAGTCTTCTAACACAAAATCATTGGCACTCACCAACAAGCCTTCGGCCCCCTGTACCTGATCTGCAAATGAAAGAACTGTTGCATCAATGCCCGCGCCACGAATAGTGACCCCCGAGACATTCAGTGACAGGCTACGGGACATGTTGTGAGTGCCAGCAGGGATTTCAATTACATCACCGGGCTGTGCTTGTATTAACTGTTGCTGCAGTTGTTCCTCGAAGCTTAAGCTTGGCGCCGCTGGTTGGGGCTCCGAGCAGGCAGCTAACACTAGGCCGGTAAGAAAGAGAGCATAAAAATTGCGTCTGAGTTGTTGCATTCTGGGTTTCCCTAAAAGAGCTCGCGGCTGCAGGTTTGAAATCGACACTATGCAGGGAGTATATGATTGTTGTGAGAGTTGGGCAAACAGCTGAGCCGCTGTTTAACCGGCTGCAGAGGTTTTGATCTGTCTGGGTTCTGTTTGCGTCAGTCTTTTTTATCGTTAGGCTAGCAAAGGTTACTCAAGATTTTTCAAGAGACAAGATTCGATCCAGCACCGTCGCAAGAGTATGAATAGTAAAAGGCTTTTCGATAAACCCTGATAAGCCTTTGCCAGCAAACCGAGCTATTGCCCGTTGCTTATTGAATCCACTCATCAGTACCAGCGGTATGTCCTGCCTTATATTTCGCATCTCAGCAAAGGCGAGTTCGCCGTTGAGGTGTGGCATGGTTAAGTCCATTAGGATCAATAAATAGCGATCTGGATTGGCTTGAAACTCATTCACTGCCATTCGGCCATCGGACGCTAGATCAAAGCTATAACCAAGAGACTCGGCCATTTGGGCTAATGTGCTGCGGATAGATTCTTCATCGTCAACGATTAACAGGGACCTGTACCGAATCGCAAATCAGTGGCTTTGTTGGATTTAGGCAGCGCTTGGGCTTCGCCTTGGGCACAAGAAAACAAGAGCTTGAAGGTGGTTCCGCGATTAACCTCAGAATAAACTTTGAGAGTGCCTTTATGGCCTCTCATAATGCCGATAGAGGCGGACAGGTCGAGACCTCTGCCTTCAAACTTGGTCGTAAAAAAGGGGTCAAATACTTTGTCTAAAGTCTCCTTAGTCATGCCACAGGCGTTATCAGACACCTCAATGTATACATAGGTTCCTTCCGGCAGGTCATCGGCCAGCATGGTGCCGCCAAGGTAGGTTCGATCGACTCGAGTAAGGCCAGTATTCAAGCTAATGATGCCGCTTTTGTCGCCAATCGCTGCAGAGGCGTTGATCACCAAATTGATCAAAATTTGACGGATCTGAGTTGGATCAGCCTCGATTGAGGGTAGGTCTTCATGGAGGTTAAAGCAAAGTACGGCTTTTTTGCTAATGGAAATTAGCAGCAGATGAGTCGTTTCTGTTAGCGCCTCATTCAAGCAAAAGTTTTGAACAACGAATTGCCCTTCGCCAGAATAGGCCAGCAGCTGCTTGCATAAATCGGCGGCCCGTAGGGCACCGTCGTTGATTCTCTGGAAGTGCTTTTGTAAGGGGGATGCCGCTCCAATTTCAATACTGGCGAGGCTTGCGTTGCCTAAAATAGTTGTCAATAAATTGTTGAAGTCATGGGCAATGCCGCCGCAAGAAGGCCCAGACTCTCTAATTTTTGAGTGTCCTGAAGCGTTTGTTCTAAGCGTCTGCGTTCACTAATGTCAGTGATGGTAGCCGGGAAGCCGGTAACATCTTGATTCGAATCGAACACGCCAATAGCCTTAGCTTCGACCCATACTTCAGTGCCGTTCTTGTGCAGAAAACGGTAATCTGGATCAAACGGTATTGAGCGGGTGACAAGGTTATGCCAATGGTTTCTTACTAGAGGGGTATCTGCAGGGTGCAATGCGAGCGACCAGCCGTCATTGATTGCCTCAGCCTCAGAATTGCCGGTGATTTTACTCCAGCGCTCGTTAATAAAAGTGCATGCGCCAGTTTGATCTGCACGCAGAATTCCCACGGGGGCATGGCGGGCTAAAATGCGGAAGCGCTCTTCGCTTTCCTTAAGGGCTTGTTCGGCAAGATTGCGATCTGTGATATCCCTAACAATCGCTCCGAAGCTTGCGCCAACATCTTCTAACTTTATGTATTGGAGAAAGATTTCTACGGCAATTTCATGGCCCTTCTTATGGCGATGATAGGTTTGAAATACAATTGATGGTTCGCCCCCATTGATCAAGGGCTGTAGCAGTTGACTAAATTCTGCTTCGGTGTGGTAGGGTTTGATCGCTGTTGGGGTGAGGGCTAGCAGTTCGTTCTCGGTGTAGCCTGTTTGCCGCAAGGCTCCTGCGTTGACATAGGTTCCTATGAAAGTCTGATTGCCAACAAATAGTTCGGATACACCGATGTGTAAATCAGGAAAAATGGCAACCCACTTTAGTCGTTAGTAAAAGCTGCTTCGCCGCCGAACTGAGTGCAATGGCGCTAGTGTGGTGTTAAGTTTATCGACCTAATTATCACTTTTGACTGCACCAACATGAATAGACATCTAGTTAAAGCCTTTGTTTTTAGATCTTGCAGGCCGACAGCCGTTGCCCTTAGTTTTACCCTTGGTATAAGCAGTCTGTCAGGCTCAATCGCAGCCCAGGTTGCCCAGGGTGTAGACCTGCCAAAAACCATGGCATGGTCAGCTTATCCAACAGGAACAGGGGGTTATAGCCAGGCGGTTGCGATTGGAAGTATCTTGCAGAGGCAGTACAAGGTTAACCTTCGGGTGATTCCCGGGCGCAATGATGTGTCGCGCTTGGCTACCCTGCGTGCTAATCGAGTCCATTTTTCCGCAGGCGGGTCTGAGTCGGTGTATGCCCAAGAGGGCATTTTAAACTTTGCCTCTAGAATTTGGGGCCCGCAGCCTATCCGCGCTTTAATGTCCAATTACTCCGACAGTTGCTCCTTTACCTTCATCACAGCCAAAGATGCTGGTATTTCGAAAATCGCAGATATCCGCGGCAAGCGCGTAACCTTCGTTCAAGGTGCGCCTTCTCTCAATAATGCAATGGCAGCGCTACTGTCTTACGCTAATTTAGATTGGGATGACGTAACCCCAGTTGAAGTAGGTGGCTACAATGCGTCGATTGATGCCGTTTTAAACAATCGCGCAGACGTCGTTGGCGGTGCCTGCAATTCGCCGCCGTTTTTAAGACTAGAAGCGTCTCCCCGTGGGTTGTTTATTCCAAGTTTACCCCATGACGATTTGGAGGCGGTTGCCCGGGTGCGTTCTCGCCTACCGTGGTATGTACCCCATCTTGCTTTTGAAGGACCGACCCTGCCAGAAGAAGGGCTGCAAGTTTTCTCCTCTGCCTATCCATTGTTAGTTGGCTTAGATTCATCCGTAGAAGCATGGGCCTACAGTATTGTAAAAATAATGCATCATCATTTCGATGACTACAAAAACAATGCCCCTGGCGCTACTGGATGGAATATGGAGCGCCAAAAATTCGATCAGGCGTTCCTGCCGTTTCACCCAGGAGCCATTCGCTACTATAAAGAGGTTGGTGTATGGGATGAAGCCGCCGAAGCGCAAAATCAACGCAATCTTGATCGCCAAGCTGTACTGGCAACTGCATGGGCAGAGTTTATGCTAACTGCGCCAGACGACTACGACACCTTTGAACAAGCTTG
Source organism: Pseudohongiellaceae bacterium (assembly GCA_047617585.1). Lineage (GTDB taxonomy): Bacteria > Pseudomonadota > Gammaproteobacteria > Pseudomonadales > Pseudohongiellaceae > UBA9145. The sequence goes on from JBLGBD010000020.1 coordinate 9,821, forward strand.
GTTGGTGGCCCGAGAGACTGCGCTGCAAGCGGCTGACATGATTACACTAGGCGAGGGGCTGTAGATGGTGCAGGCAGAAAAAATTGTTGTTGAGTCGGCCTTAAGTACTGATTCGCTAACCCTTCGCTACAGAGAGTTTTCACAGCGATGGCGCTATATCATGGCGGCGCTCACTGGGGTTTCAATACTGTTAGCTATAAACCAAATATTCAACCTAGGGTTTTTTGTTAACTATGTGATGCTTGATAGCCGGTACATGTATCTAATTACCGGAGTCTTGCTTTGTATGGTGTTTATCACTTTTCCGGGCAGCCAGAAAACTGCACGTCGAGTGCCGATCCACGATGTGCTAATCATGCTAGCTATCGCTGTGATTTTTTCCTACTACGCTTACTATGCCGAACGAATCGTGTTGGAGGCGTGGGAATACGCATCGCCTCCTATTGGGGTTTGGCTGGCTATGATCACGTGGGGGATTGTGCTGGAAGCAGGTAGAAGGGCTGGCGGTTGGCCGGTGTTTTGCATTGTGCTGTTGTTCTCACTGTATCCAACCTTTGCTAATTCCCTGCCTAATGTTGTCGCCGCTTTGAGTATTCCCATTCAAGAAGTAGCAATTTTCCATATTCTTGGCGAGGAGAGTCTGTTTGGGATTCCGCTTCGGGTGTTTGCCCAGCTAGTATTTGGTTTCCTTATTTTCGGCGTCTCGCTGCAGTTCACAGGAGGTGGGCCGTTCTTTATCAACCTTGCCTTTGCTCTGCTCGGTCATTTGCGCGGCGGGCCAGCCAAAGTGTCAATTTTTTCATCCGGCCTACTTGGCTCTATGAGCGGAGGTCCAATCAGCAATGTATTGACTACCGGGCCATTGTCGATTCCGGCAATGCAGCGTACAGGGTTTACCAAAGAATATGCCGCTGGAGTAGAAGCTTGTGCCTCAACCGGCGGTGTGCTGATGCCGCCAATCATGGGCGCTACCGCTTTCGTTATGGCGAGCTTCTTGAACATCAGTTATGTCGATGTAGCGCTGGCAGCCATAGTGCCTTCGTTTTTGTATTTCTTCGGCCTCTATATGCAGATCGACGCCTATGCAGCGCGCAATAATTTACAAGGTCTGCCTCTTGAGGAGTTGCCGAAGCTTGGGCAAGTATTTCGCGAGGGCTGGTATTTCATAGGAGTTTTTGCAGCCCTTATCTTTATGCTGGTGTACATGCAACAGGAAGCAATTGCACCGTTTTATGCAACTGCAATGCTGTTGATTGTTAATCAGTTTACAAAGCATAAGTTAGACTTAGCGAAATTTATGGTATTGGTCGCCAGCATGGGTCGTTTGCTGGCTGAACTTGCCGGTATTCTTGCGGCGATTGGACTTATTATTGGCGGTCTCGCGGTGACTGGGATTGCCGGCACCATTGCCAATGACCTGGTGTATTTGGCAGGAGAGAACGTCTTGGTTCTGCTGGTTATGGGTGCGCTGACTAGTTTTATCTTAGGAATAGGCATGACGGTCACTGCTGCTTACATTTTCTTGGCCATTGTTTTAGTGCCTGCCCTGACTAATTCAGGCTTGGACCCATTGGCTAGCCATATGTTTGTTATGTATTGGGGAATGTTGAGTTTTATCACACCCCCGGTTGCCTTGGCCGCGTTTGCTGCCGCATCCGTTGCTAACGTCTCGCCAATGCGAGTTGGTCTGGAGTCCATGCGCCTAGGAGCGATCATCTACTTTGTGCCATTTTTCTTCGTATTGAATCCTGCCTTATTGTTGCAAGCATCAATCTTCGAGAACCTGCAGGCGTTGTCTACCGCAATTGCGGGCGTGATATTAGTTTCCGGTGCGTTGCAGGGGTATTTAATTGGTCTGGGGAATCTAGGCAGTGGCGTATTTGCTGTGTTGAGCCGGGCAATGATTGTGCTATCAGGACTAACCCTGGCGCTGCCAGCGGGAGGCTTGTTTGGCTTCAGTCAGGTGTTTTTATTTGCTATCGCCGCCGGGTTTCTGCTGCTTGGGGTCGTGATAAGGCAATTTTTTATCAAGCAATCGCCTGTTGCGGCTTAGTACTTGCGGCCAAGGCTTGGCCTCGTTGCTGGCTAAGCTTTGTCCTTTAAGTTGGCGTATTTACTAAGAATGGCAGGGTCATTGTGAACAGTGTTCTCAATGAGACCCACTAAGTCTCGCTTGGTGACTGTGCCAATATTCAGCAGCAAATCCGATGTCAGCAGCAACGAAACAAAAAACAGAGTGAAAATTAAGAAGTACAGGTAAGGCAAATCAAAACCTATGAGCCTTAACACGGCTGCGAAAACAATGCCCACTATGAGAAAAGAGCGCCAAGTCGCTTCACGTTTGATCTGGTTTTTCGCGCGCAGTAACAGCTGTAGGTCAGTTTCGGTCATATTCTAGATCCTTTTAATACTGCCGCGGATGAGTGCGGTAAGCTTAACCAGTCTAGCCACGGAGTCGCTAAGGCTCAATTGCCTAGTCAACCAGATGCCGACTATTGCTCTATAATGGGCGCTGCTTCTCAGAATTGGTAGAGGATTATCTACAATCGACCTCGTTTAGTCGTTGGTTGCACTGAGCTCATAACTGGTTTAGTTTCTGCGACATAAAGCTGGCGTGTTCCAAACCTAATAACAACAAGGAAACCCGATGAAAGTTAGCAAAGGCGTCGAAGCATTGGTTCAAGAGGCACTGCTGGAGGTCACTACTGTGTCCAGTGCCGAGGTAAAAATAAAGCAGGCCACCTCTGGGGTTATACTGGTAGATCTTAGGGATATCAGGGAGCTGCAAAGAGAGGGGCGCATTCCGGGTTCGCTGCATATACCAAGGGGCATGCTAGAGTTTTGGGTAGATCCAGAAAGCCCTTACTACAAGCCCGTGTTTGACGAGGCTGGTGAGATAGTTCTTTACTGCAACAAAGGCTGGCGTTCCGCATTAGCGGCGCAATCGCTGCAGAGTATGGGAATGAGTTCAGTGTCGCACTTAGACGGGGGTATGACTCAGTGGATTTTGGACGGTGGTGAAATTGAACCCCTGCCACCAAAGCCGCAAAAATAGGCTCGCCTCAGATTAATAATAAATGGAGTTTAACAGCCATGACCAAACCTAAGGCTATGCGAGCGCAACCGACAGCAACAACGCTTAACTCAAGGCGTCGATTCATTCAGGGCTTGTCGGTATTGCCGTTTTGCAGTGCGTCAGCATTGGCGTTCTCTCAAGCCGCAGCGCAGTCGCCAATAGCGTTGGCTAAGCTGCATAGTTTTGGCCTGCTGGTGTCGGATGTGGCGCGCTCGGTCACCTTTTATCAGGCGGTGTTCGGCGCTTCAGTGCAGGCGCGGCATGATGACAAAGTGATCTTGCGAATCGGCGATGGCCCGCGTTTTTTCTCCATTAGCCCAACTTCCGCGGGGCAAAGCCCGGGCATTTCTCATATAGGCTTGGGGTTGGAAAACTACTCACTAGAAGCAGTAGTCGCTCAACTGCAGGGATTCGGACTCTCGGCAATAGATAGCGCGCCTGCGGCTAACTCCCTTGAGGGGGCTATGAATTACTGGGTGAATAGACGCGCCAATGGCGCCGCCGATTTGTATTTTCGCGACATCGAAGGGATAAGCTATCAGTTATCCTCGCTTGAGCATTGCGGCGGGTCTGGTTTTGATGGCGAAGTTTGTACCGGATTGGAACTAAGTCCAAGCCCTGGCATGTTCAGGCTTGCTGATTTAAGTCACTTCACCACTTTTCTGGCTAACAAAGACCGGGCCAATAAATTTTATACAGAAACCTTCGGGCTTTCGTATCAGGCCTACCAAGGAGAGAACTTTCCAATTGTAGGGGTGGGTGATGGATTACAGTTTCTAATGTATGTTGGCGGTGCTGATGAATCTGCGCCCCAGCGCCCGGGGCGAATCGATCATGTGTGCTTTAATATGCGAGATTTTTCAGTTGTTGGTATTCTCCAACAGCTGACTGATTTTGGTCTCACTGCTCGAATGAATGACAATGACACTCAGCCGCTTATGCATTGGGTGAGTTTGCGAATGCCAAATAGAGGGGGCGTTGAAGGGGGAACACCTGAGGTGTACTTTTCTGACCCTGACGGTATTCGGATTCAACTACAGGATATTGGCTACTGCGGAGGCGGTGGTTATTTAGGCGACAGTTGTCCCCCTTTATAGCACTACTCAAGCGGCGGTAAAATTAACAAGAATTAGAGGGAGATTGTATGAAGTATCGCTACATTGGTAAGAGTGGGTTACGAGTTTCACCTATTTGTATGGGGACCATGAGTTTTGGTAGCTGGACTGATAAAGCCGAGTCGTTCCGAATTTTAGACGCCGCTTATGATAGGGGTATTAATTTTTACGACACTGCGGAAGTCTACCCTGTGCCTCCTGAGGCTGATACGGTAGGTCTGAGCGAAGAAATATTTGGCGAATGGATCCAAACTAAACCAAGAGATTCCTTGATTGTTGCGACTAAGGTTGCAGGCGCTGCGTCTGGCTGGTTTGTGCCACCGATTCGTAGTGGTATGACAGCCATAGATAGACACCATATTGAGCAAGCGGTAGAAGGCAGTTTGAGGCGTTTGCAGGTTGACTATATCGATCTGTATCAAGTGCATTGGCCTGACACGGTCGTTCCTATCGCTGAATCAATGGAGGCTTTAGACCGCTTGGTGGAATCAGGCAAGGTTCGCTATTTAGGAACTTCTAATGAAACTGCATACGGCCTAACCAAAGCTAACACTGTGGCTGAGTATGAGGGCTTCACCAGATTTCAATCGATTCAAAATAACTTCTCTTTGTTGCACCGCCGATTTCTGGACGAGCTAGCCGACGTCTGCCGCCAAGAAAATGTTTCCTGCCTGCCATATTCACCTATCGGTGGCGGTGTTCTCAGTGGCAAGTATAACAATGGTAAGAACCCGCCAAATAGCCGTTTCGGAGACTATGCGTCTGATTCGAATGCGCGCCAGAAAGCCATGGCGAAACGCTTTGTAAATGAAGGCACGTTAGCGTCAACGGAAAAGTATGTAGCCATTGCAGAAGCAGCCGGTATGTCCCCGGTCACTTTGGCTACCGCTTGGAGCATGAACTTTGATTTCGTGGCGTCAACTATCATTGGGGCGAGAACGGCCGCCCAGTTGGAACAATCGTTAGCGGCGTTGGATGTCACGCTGAGTGATGAAATCATGAAACAGTGTGATGAAGTGCATGCGCAAATTCCTTACCCAATGGGCTAAACTTGCGGCGTTAATGCTGCTATCGAATCAGGTCTGGGCTGAACAAGTTTTCATCGATCACTGCAAGCATGGCTGCCCCGTGGGTGGTGGCGGTGCTGGAACCCTTGTGGCTCGTCATCTTTTTGCGGCGGCGATTAATGACAAAGGCTTGGCTGATTGGGTGGCTTACAAAGTATTCGCTGAAACAGTAGGGGTTGCCTCTTTGTTTCCAAGGTTATGGCAAGCTGAGCCGCTTATTGAGATAGCCGTGTCCAAAGCTCAGCTCGACACATCCCCTCGATTTGTTCAGCCGAACTTGGAAAACTCTCAAGACCGCGAGTATCGAGTCAATGAGATAAGGCTGCTGAATGACGAGCGTGGTCGGTTGGCGCCGATGACCAGTTTTGCCAATACACCCTATCTGCATGAGTTAAACCTGCTGAGCAATATGTCGCCTTTGCCACCAAATTTGCGCTTAGGTCCATGGTCAAGATTGGATCAAGCGGTCAATGAGAGCAGTGCGCAAGGTGGGTATTTCTATGTGGTTAGCGGCCCGCTAGAGGTCGCAGCGCAGTCCATGCCGGCTGCGCTAGAGGCGGCTAGATTTTTCAAAGTGATAGCCAAAGACAATAGGCTCGCGGCATTTTTGTTTCCGGCAGAGGTTGCTCCTCAGGTTTCCTATTGCCAATATCAGCTTAGCCTTGCCGAGTTAGAGCAACTCTCGCAAATAGATTTTTTCCCCACATTCGACTCGCACTGGTTGGAAGATCTAGCCGACGAATTTGGCTGCAGCCATTAACACTCATAAGGATATAACGTGGAATTTATAATCTCACCCTCAGCGCAAGCGTCAGTTCCTGTCACTAATAGTCACTGCAATTTCCCAGTGCGCCGTATTTACTGCGTGGGTCAAAATTATGCTGAGCATGTGCGAGAGATGGGAGGGGACCCCGCCAACACAAGGCCGGTATTTTTTAGTAAGCCTGCTGATGCCGTGGTCATAAACAATGAGTCTATTGCCTACCCTTGGGCAACAGAAAACCTGCATTATGAAGCCGAGCTAGTGGTTGCGCTTAAATCCGGTGGGCGGGGATTGTCACCACAAGACGCCGGGAAAACAGTCTTTGGTTATGGCGTGGGGATAGATTTTACCCGCAGAGACTTGCAGGCAAAATGCAAGAGCTTAGGCCAGCCTTGGGATGTGGCGAAAGGCTTTGATCAATCCGCGCCGATTTCGGCGATTAAACCCGCCGAGCTTTGTCCCGACGTGGAAAACTCTCGCATTTGGCTCAGCGTAAATGGCGACATAAAACAAGACGGCAACACCAACGACATGATTTGGAATGTGGCTGGGATAATAGCCGAGCTTTCTACTTTCTTCGAGCTTAAAGCCGGGGACTTGGTATTCACTGGCACTCCCAGCGGGGTCGGTGCTGTCTCTATAGGTGATAAAGTGATTGCCGGCATCGAGGGTGTCGGTGAGCTGAGTTTAACCCTTTTGCAATCTGAAGTGGCTTAAATGACATTCCATCAGGCAATACTTCTAGCGATTCTTTTTGGGCTCTTAGTGTTCTTAGTGTGGGGCAAGTGGCGCTACGATGTGGTTGCTCTGGGAGCGTTGTTTGCGGCGAGCTTGTTCGGGGTCGTACCTGAATCTGAAATTTTTACCGGCTTTGGAAATCCAGCCACGATCACAGTCGTCTTAGTGCTAATCATAAGTTACAGCCTTACAAAATCCGGCGCGGTTAGTTTTGTCACAACGCTGATTGAACCCATGGCAGATAGACCTTTTCTGTATACGGCAATGCTATCAGGCCTGGCTGCGTTTCTTTCCATGTTTATGAACAACGTGGGTGCATTGGCCCTGCTTATGCCAATCGCAATTCAGTCCACGCAAAACGCGGGTCGAGCGCCGGCAACTATTTTAATGCCGCTGTCTTTCGCCTCTATTCTAGGAGGATTGGTTACTTTAATAGGCACGCCGCCAAATATCCTTATCGCCAACTACAGGGCCGATGTTACGGGTGAGGCGTTCACAATGTTTTCGTTTGCCCCAGTTGGCGGCAGTGTCGCCCTTTGCGGCATTGTGTTCATGCTGTTGTTTGGCTGGAAACTGGTTAAAGTGCGAAAGCAGACTGCGGGGCTTGAACTGTTTGATGTTGATAAGTACCTGTTCGAATTAAAAGTGACGTCTGAAACTGAGTTCGTAGGCCAAACCGTGGCTGAGCTGAAGACGGCATTGGCAGAGGCTAAGCTTGACTTGCTGTCCTTGGTGCATAAAAGAGTCACTATGAACGTGGCAAGAAATAGTCATGTGCTGACTGAAAACGATTTGCTAATGCTTCAAGGCTCCCATGACGACGTTACTTCTTTTGCATCGGAAGTGGGGCTGCAGTTGGTGGCTGCAGATAACGCACGCAAAGAACTATTCGACTCGGAGAAATCGCAGATCTTAGAGGTAGTGGTTACTGCGAAGTCACCAATCGTCAATCGTACGCCTGCTGAAATTCGCTTCAACAGAAAATATTCTATTAATCTAATTGCGGTATCGCGCTCTGGTTCGCCCCACAGGAATAGGCTGCGAGACTTTCAAATTAGAGTGGGTGATGTGCTACTTTTACATGGAGACGATGAAGATCTTCAAGAAGCTCTATCGAAGTTAGAATGTTACCCATTGGCGGCACGAGACTTGACCATGGGCAGTAATAAAAAGGCCATCCCAGCCATGGCAACGTTTATTGCTGCTATCGTGGCAACGGGTTCAGGCCTCATTACTATTCAACTAGCGTTGGGCTTGGCGACAATAGCCATGGCAGTATTTAAGATTTTACCTGTTAGGGATTTTTACAAGGCCGTGGACTGGCCGGTTGTGGTTTTGTTAGGTGCCATGATTCCATTGGGCGGGGCGTTGGAGACAACCGGCACTACTGACCTGTTGGTGTCAGGCATTTTAAGTGTAGCAGGGGACTTGTCGCCGGTAGTTATTTTAGTCTTGTTGCTGGTTATTACAATGACGGTTTCAGATGTACTGAACAACGCCGCTACCGCTATACTAATGGCCCCAATCGCCTATAACATCGCTATCTCTTTAAATCTCAACCCGGACGCCTTTCTTATGGCAATTGCGGTAGGTGCATCTTGTGCTTTTTTGACCCCAATTGGGCATCAAAATAACGCACTTATAATGGGTCCAGGTGGCTACCATTTTGGTGACTACTGGAGAATGGGACTACCGCTGGAAATTATTATTGTTTGTGTCGCAACACCCACGCTATTAATATTTTGGCCACTGTAGGGTTTTACTTGGCCGTTAAAATTTGGCCTTTAGGGTAAGCCAAGTCGTTGTTGCGCAGTTGTCGCAGATTGGGTAATGTAGCTATTGGTTCTTAGGCAGCTTTTTTATGCGAGTTAATTGGAAAACTTACAATCCGGGAAAATTCTTCGATGAGATGATCTCTTCACCCGGCTATGCGCGAAAACCGTCACGCCGCTTAGCGGCTTATCTTAGTTCGCTTACCCATGAGGAGTTGCTAGAGAAAAAAACCGCCTCAGAACTCGCCATCAAAACCATGGGTGTGTCTTTCACAGTTTACAGTGACGCGGGCAACATCGACAGAGAATGGCCCTTCGATATTATTCCTCGCATTATTGCGGCGAAAGAATGGGACCAGACTTCCGCAGGTTTACAGCAGCGGCTTCGAGCTATAAATCTCTTCATCAATGATGTTTATAACGATCAGAAAATCTTTAAGGATAAGGTAGTCCCAAGAGAGCTTATTTTTGAATCAACAAATTTTCGTAAAGAGTGCTTAGGTATAAAGCCTCGCTTTGGCGTTTGGGCGCACGTTTGTGGCACTGATTTAATCAAAGGCGATAACGGTGAGTTTCTTGTTCTCGAAGATAATCTTAGGGTGCCTTCCGGTGTTTCCTATATGCTTGAAAACCGCCGTGTCACCAAGCGCGTTTTCCCCGAGCTATTTGATAACGATTACAATATCCGGCCGGTCACAGAATACCCAGCCCAGCTGTTAGAAACCCTTTCTGCAATCTCTCCAAGAAGAGTAAAGCACCCTGAAGTGGTTGTATTAACACCGGGTGTTTATAACTCAGCATATTTTGAGCATTCTTTTCTCGCTCAACGCATGGGTGCGGAATTGGTAGAGGGCGGCGACCTAGTTGTCGAAGATGAGAAGGTCTACATGAAAACCATTGATGGCCTTTCTCAAGTAGATGTCATCTACCGTAGAATTGACGATCAATTCATTGACCCCACGGTGTTTAACAAAGATTCTATGCTAGGGGTTCCTGGCCTGTTCAATGCGTGGGTTAAAGGCAATGTTGCCTTGGCCAATGCGCCGGGAGCAGGGGTGGCAGATGATAAAATCATCTATACCTTTGTGCCAAAAATAATTAAATACTACCTAGGCGAAGATCCTATTTTGCCTAATGTCGAAAGTTACATGTGCATCGATAAGGCGCAGCGTGATCATGTATTGAAAAATCTGGATAAGCTTGTGGTTAAACCCGCTAACGAGTCGGGTGGCTATGGCATGTTAATAGGGCCCCAGGCGACTAAAAAAGAACTGGCGGAATTTGCACGCCGCATTAATGCGGATCCTAGAAATTATATGGCTCAGCCGTTGATCTCTTTGTCTACAGTGCCGATATTAAGTGACCGGGTAGTTGAGCCCCGTCACGTAGATTTGCGGCCTTTTGTTTTGCAAGCGGATAAAAGCTATGTTACTGCAGGCGGCTTAACTCGGGTTGCTATGGTGAAAGGGTCCTATATAGTTAATTCCTCTCAAGGAGGCGGCAGTAAAGATACTTGGATTGTCGATGGTGCTTAAGGTGACCAACTAATGTTGCTATCAAGAGTCGCTGAACGAGTTTATTGGCAGTCACGCTATCTCGAGCGAGCAGAAAATACTGCGCGCCTGTTAAGTGTGTTTTCCTCTCTCATGATGGACCTTCCGCCTAAGACTAAACTTGGGTGGCATTCCTTAATTGAAATCGCTGGGGCTTCAGAGGCATTTTATGAAAAACATAAAGTTGCTAATGAACGCTCGGTTATGCGTTATATGTGGGCTGATAAAAACGACTATTCTATTTCCCATATGTTGGTTATGGCGCGGGAAAACGCGCGCACCACCCGAGAGGTTATGCCAACAGAAGCCTTTGAACACATTAATACGCTATATCATTTCGCTAAAGATAATTCCCTCAGTGGCGAAAAGCCTGGTGCAAAACATGAGTTGTTAGAAAAGATTATTGGCAGCTGCCAACAGCTCACCGGTCTAATATCAGGCACAATGAGCCGTGATGACACCTATACTTTTATTTCTTTAGCCAGAAACATTGAACGAGCTGATATGACTACTCGTATTGTCGATGTGGGCTCTGGAAATTTATTGCCAGGGTTAACCGGTGGAGATGGTAGCCAACAAGCATTAGAGCCTTATGAAAACCTTCTTTGGATGAATATTTTGCGCTCACAAAGTGCCTATCAAATGTACCGGCAACACGTGCAAGAGATTGTCAATTCTAAGGACGTGGTTGGATTTCTACTTAAGGATGAAGACTTTCCTCGAGCCGTGATCTATAGCCTTAATGAGCTTAAAGTGTTACTTAAAACCTTGCCTCGTCATGGTAGAGCCTCCACTCAAGTTAATAAGGCCCTTCGTGTGGTCCGCACTGCTGACATCGCTTCGTTGCTAGAGAGGGGGTTGCTTGAGCATATCGACGCGATGCAAATTGAAATCGGGCATATTCATCAAAAAATTGCTCAAACTTGGTTCCTGCCACAGACATAGCTTATGAAGAACTTTGTCTGTGCCTGCGGACAACTGTTATTTTTTGAAAACACTCGGTGTTTAAAATGTAACAGTGAAGTTGGTTTTGATCCTCAAAAAATGACAATGTATCCCTTCCAGGATATGTCGGTGTCAGGCAATAAATACTTCTGTAAAAACAGAGCCGACTATGGGATTTGCAATTGGTTTGTGACGTCCCCGGGTGCGTCCTTCTGCCTTTCCTGTTCGTTGAACCAAACTATTCCTAATTTGCTGCTAAAAAATCGTCGCCGTTGGTGGAAGAGTTTGGAGCATGCAAAACGGCGTTTGATTTATACTTTAATACGTTTGGGGTTGCCTATTGAAGGCAAAGACACAAACCCAGGCGGATTGGCATTTCGATTCATAGAGGACCAGCGCACCAATCCGAGGGTGTTTGAAGAGCACGTGATGACCGGTCATTTTGAGGGGTTAATCACTATCAATATCACTGAGGCGGATGATGTAACGAGGGAGATTAGCCGAGCCAATGCCGGTGAAATGTATCGAACGTTACTGGGGCATTTTCGCCATGAAAGTGGCCATTACTATTTCGAAAAGTTGCTAAAACCTTCAAACAAGCTGGTGGAATTTCGCAAGCTATTTGGTGACGAGCGACTTGATTATGACCAGGCGCTCACTCAATATTACGCGAAGAAGTACACCACGACCCGCATTCGTCACTTCATTAGTCATTACGCCCAGTCTCACCCCTACGAGGATTGGGCCGAAGTATGGGCCCACTACCTTCATATGATTGATACCTTAGAAACAGCAGGAGATTACGAATTGCAGCACGGTGTGGACAAATTCGATAGGTTTGATGAGAATTTAAGTAAATGGTCAGAGCTGACAATGGTGCTTAACTCTTTGAATAGAAGCATGGGGTTGGAAGATGCCTACCCCTTTGTCTTATCCAGTCAGACCCTTAAAAAGCTCCGCTTTGTTCACGGCCTGATTTATCCCAATTAGCCGCCCACGACAGTGGTGGCATCTGTCTGAAGGCCTCTTTTAATCGCTGATCCCAAGACCGACTTAAGTCTCTTAGGAAATCGCTGTCGGCTTCAAAGCGGTGGGGTTTGTCGAGTACAAAGGAATCTTTAATGTACACCAAAGCTTCAATTGGTGGACCAACCGTCAGATTACTCTTCATGGTTGAATCCATTGACACTAATGCCGTCATAGCGCTGGTATCGAGGTTCAACTCTGGGGTGAGGATTCGGTCTAGTATTGGTTTACCGTACTTACTTTCGCCTATTTGCAAATAGGGCGTGTCGCTCGAGGTAGTAATGTGATTGCCTTCAGGGTAGACCAATATGATCGAGTGCTTGCTGCCGGTAATTTGGCCGCCGATGATAAAGCTGGCTTGGAATTTACTGCCGTTAACAGCGCGTTTTTCTTGCTGTTCCCGGCTGATATCGCCCAAATAGTCTGCGGCGTCTTCGACAGAATCGAACTTGAATAAGTTCGTCTCTGCGTTTTGCTTAATGTCTATTTTTACTTTAGCGATGGTCGCCTGAGAGGTGGCTAGGTTACCTGCGGTGAGTATGACAAACTGCCGATCCCCATCTCTGCCGAAGCGAAACATTTTGCTGTAAGTGGATATCTGGTCTACCCCAGCATTGGTTCTAGAGTCTGATACGAACACCATTCCAGCATTCACAGAAATCGCTACACAATATGTCATTCGCAAACCTTAACTTAATCTAGACTTTAATCATACTAAGTATAGCCGTGACTGAATAGAAAAATTGACTATTATTTCAAGTCTAGGAAAGCGACGTTTCTCGGGGTAAAACTCCTTGCCTGGCCTATAGCCAGTAGGTATAGAAGGAGCTACAGGGCCTTAGCTGGCCCTGTAGCTAGAAGCTCGACTTATTGGAGGCTGTCAGTCCAATTATCATTGAGGGTATCAGTCCAATTTTCGAGCTCTTCATAGTCAAATTGGAGGGAGATACGCTTGCTGTCCAAGCGCTCTTCAATTCGACGCCGCATTTCAGTCACTTTAAGTTTGTTAGAGGAAACAGTAGAGCGCTCTAATACTTCATCTTCATCATTGTCATCCATAAGCGCCACAGCGCCTTCAAGAATGTCTTTTGATGTTTCGTCTGTAGAATCGTCCCAATGTTGTTCTTTCATTGTTAACCTCGCAATAAGAACAGTTGTTTTAGAAGAGCCCAAACAGCAGGCTTAGTCTTTATATCGTTAAGGCTATGATTTTTCTGGAGCCTTATATAGGACTTTTTTTTAAATAGCAAGAGTCTGGTCGAAGATAATCTCTTCGACGCTTTTGGACTCAGTCTGCAAGTGGGTTTAGTCGGGCGTTAAGACAGCTTGAGGAACTCTATAGCTTGCTGACGAAGCTCTTTCTTAGCGATCTTTCCGGTAGCGATGCGAGGCAGCTGTTGGTATTGGAAAAATGCTCGGGCGGGGATTTTAAAGGACGCGATCTTGGGCTGTAAGAAGTCGGTTAGCTCCTCGGTGCTCAAGCTTTTTCCTTGCGCTATCATAATAGACGCGCAGGGGACTTCGCCCAAGCGTTCGTCTGGAATGCCATATACTGACACCTCGCTGACCGCAGGGTGTTCTGCAATGGCATATTCTACTTCCGCGCAGCCTATGTTTTCTCCACCGCGTATGACGATGTCTTTGGCCCTATCAAGGATGATGAGAAAGCCTAGCTCATCCAGTTTGCCGATATCGCCAGAGAAGAACCAGCCGTCTTTTATGACTTGCGCGGTAGCCTGTGGATTATTCCAGTAGCCTTTCATGACGGTTGGGCCTTTGATGCATATCTCTCCGACTCCCCCTGGCGGCATTTCTTGATTATTTTCATCAACAATTTTGACCGCGGTCACCGGTGGTGTAGGTCTGCCGGTGCTGTTGGGTCTGGCCTGATAGAATTTGCCCGAAATGATGGCGCCAATAGCGTTAGTCTCGGTTAGGCCGTAGCCTAATCCTGGAATGGCTTTTGCCGGAAATTTTTTAAGCATTAAATTCAGGTGTTCTGGCGGTCTGGCTGCACCGCCACTCTGCACAGATCGAAGACTGCGCAGATCCGTTTGGGCAAATGTGTCCGACTGCATCACTTCCCAAGCCATAGTTGGTACGCCATGCAGCACGCTGATGCGTTCTTCTTCAATTAGTTCTAGGGCGCGCTGTGCATCCCACTTGAACATCATTACAAATTTACGCTGATAAATGAAACAGGCTAAAAATTGAGCATGACTCCCTGTGACATGAAACAGAGGTACATTGGCCAAAATAGCGGCTTGAAACTCCGGGATTGCCTCTACTAGTTCAGGGCGTAAGATTTCGGTGATCTCTTTAACAAACTTCCAGGTATATAGCGCATTAATGATATTGCGATGGCTAGACAGTACGCCCTTTGGCATGCCGGTGGAGCCTGAGGTATACATGATGGTTGCGTTGTCATCTGCAGCGACCTCGCAGGCACTGACCTCGGCGTCTGACAGTGGGGTAACCCCTTCTAGCAAGCTGTAGAACTCTGGGTGGTTTGTTTGGACTTGGGGTTTAATTAGCACAACGTCCAAGTTCAAGCCCTCTAAATAGGGTTCGACCTGAGTTAAGCGATCTGGGTCGACGAATAACAATTTGCTGCCACTGTCTCGCAGACCGTAATCGAGCTCCTGACCACGCCACCATGAATTCATCGGCACTGCGACTGCGCCAAGGATTGTGCTTGCCATATAGGCAATACACCATTCGGGTGAATTGCGAGCACAAATAGCGACTCTCTCACCTTTCGTGATTTTGTAGGTCTGGCTCATCACTCTTGCAAGTTGGCGTGCCATGGTAATAGATTGAGTAAAGCTAAAGCGCTCATTTTGATAAACGAGAAAGGGCAGATCTGGATCAGCGAGGCCTAAATCGTAAAGCCCACCTAGGTTGGTGGGTACTTTGGAGAAGACATCATATTCAATGCCGTGAATAGTTGTTTTGTGGATTGCTAAAGGGGCATCTGGCGCTTTGTGAGCTAAGACTATGTCCTTTAGTTTGCCTAAATCCTCTCGGATTTCATTATCTGTTAACATATAGTCGTCTTTTTATTCGGATTTAATTTCGAGCATTACTTTGCCCATAACCTTGCGCTGGGTAAACACATTGAAAGCCTCTACATAATCTTCCATGGCGTATGACTGAGTTACTAAGGGCTTTAGCTTGCCTGCGTCGTAAAGAGCGAGTAGCTCGGCAAAGTTTTTCTCATATTCTTCGGGCTCTTCTTTTCTAAATCGGCCCAAGAAGACGCCAACCATCGACGAGCCTTTGAGGAGCGCAAGATTTGCCTTATATTCGGGAATGCGGCCGCTGGTAAAGCCAACGACTAGCAGGCGTCCATTCCAGTTAATACAGCGGCAGCTTTGATCAAACAAGTCACCACCAACAGGGTCATAAATGACGTCGGCCCCCTTGTCATCGGTTAAGGCTTTGACTTTTTCTTTGAGTTCGCCGTCGCCGTAGTTAATAGTGGCATCGGGATTGAGCTGTTGTAAAAAGTCGAGTTTTTCATCCGTGCTAGCGGCTGCTATCACTCGGGCACCCATAACTTTGCCTAATTCGACTGCCGCAAGGCCAACCCCGCCGCTGGCACCTAATACTAAGAGAGTTTCGCCGGGCTGCAAATTCGCACGCTGTTTTAAAGCGTGATACGAGGTTGTGTAAATCATTGCGAAACCAGCCGCAGTTTTGAAATCCATGCTTGCTGGAATTATACGCAGGCCATCGGCCGTTACAGCCACCTGCTCGGCTAGCCCGCCAATGCCTGGAGTCGCCATAACTCGATCACCGACCTTAAACCCTTTAAGCTGCGTACCCACTGCTTTAATTACTCCACCTACTTCTGAGCCTGGGGTAAAAGGCATGGGGGGTTGAAACTGATACTTGCCCTGAATTTGCAAACCGTCCGGAAAATTCAGCGATGCAGCATAGACCTCAACTATGGCTTCATTTTCTTTGGGAACTGGGTCAGCGATGTCCTCAAGACTAAGATTCTCGGGTGGGCCATAGGAACTACATACAATTGCTTTCATTGCGATACCTCTTAAAAGATGCAGTCGGATTCAACCACGTTTAATGGTCTAACTCAAACTTAGTGGCAAAACAAAATGTCGAAAATCCTCTATTGTTGGAGACTACCTAAGAGGGTATATTGCCCCTACACAAAGCCACGAACTTGCCTCGTAAAAATTTGTCAGTTTTAATGAATGAAATAGCCCGAAGATCATACCTCAATGCCATGGGTGTCGCTGTTTTTTACCTCAAACAGCCGCTTGTCCATGCCAAGAGTTCCCCAGCTTACTCAATTCCTGATGAGCGCGAAATAGCTGATAAGGCACCTAGTTCGGGGCTGTTGTCAAATGTTGAACTGCCAAGCAAGGCAGCTGTAGCCGGCCAGGCTAAGGGTTACGGCCACTCAGAATTGGCTAAAATTCGCTTGGAGCTAAAGACGCCCGCTGCGGCAAAGCGAGATACAGCGACTAGCTTGGGGAGCAAGACGGGCCAAGAAGTGCCAGTTGTGATTGCTCAGCAGCAGGAAAGCGGCGCTCCACGGTCAGCAGGCGCTGGCGCTATTCAATCTAATTCGCTTAGATTTAAACTAAACTACTATATGATCAATAGCTCGATTGCTATTGTCGATGAGCAGCCCCACGCTCAGACTGAGATTTCAGATGGAGACCGATTGGAGTTGCTCAGAAACATATTGACGGCGTTGGAAGTCGATTATTCCCGATGCGACTTTAAAGCCGAGTCGATTGCTTGGCCGTTGCCAACTCAGATGGAATTCGATGAGTCACCAGATGATGCCGCTGAGCAAATGCTAAATGGGTTTGTCGCGCAAAAACACCGTAGCCATGGTTTCAAGCACTTGCTAGTATTTGCAGGTTCATTAGAATCGTTGCTTGAGGCGAATAAGGCCAGTCTGGCAGCCGGGTTTTCCATGACGATCACCTCTAGCCTCTCAGCGATGTTTGCGTACCCTGATTTGAAGCGCCAAGTCTGGCAGCAGTTAAAGCCGTTAATCCCTGTGCTAGTTGCACACTAAAAAATAATTTAAAGCCCTAGTTGTACTTTAATGCTCTCACCTACTGTTAACCCATCTTATTTCTTTGCGCGCACCATGCGTACCAGCGATTTAGACCTCGTGGTTCAAAATGAAGCCGAAGCCTATAAAACCCCGCCCTGGAGTAAGCGTATTTTTGTTGATTGCCTGCGCTCGGGATATCAGTGTTGGGTCTTGGCCAGCAAGCAAAAAATAGTAGCCCACGGTGTCATGTCAGTTGCCATAGGTGAGTGCCATTTACTTACTCTGTGTGTGTCTCCTGAGTACCAAAGACGTGGCTTCGCGCGTAAACTTTTCCAAGTTTTGCTGGATAGGGCTGTTAAGCAAAGTGCCTCAGAGTGTTTTCTAGAGGTAAGGGTGTCCAATGACCCAGCTATAAAGCTTTATCGCTCAATGGGGTTTGTGCAGGTGGGTTTGAGGAAAAACTACTATCCTCAGGGTGAGTCTCGAGAAGACGCGATAGTGATGTCGCGGTCGCTGCCTATTCCTTAGTCGTCAGATTTTTGGGTGCCTTCTAGCCCCATAACTACGAGTTTTTTAATCCCAAGGAAGACTGCAATTAAAGCCGCGGCGGCTAAAATTATCGTGCCCAGCATGAGCAGCGTCGCAAACAGAATGGACCTTAACTCGGCTATCGACACATCTTGCCACAGAGCGACTCCCCACAGACAAAGCGCTCCAATAGTAATTCCGGCGAGAGTTGCCGCAGTCTTCTTTCTCAGATTGAGCATTGAAAAAATCAAAAGTCAGGCCTGCCGTTGACGTCACTGTAAGTTGTAGAGCATACAGGAAAGTTGCTGCAACCCCAAAAACTGCCATTTTTACCCGTTCGACTTGTCAATAGACTTCCGCATTTGCGACACCGAAAAGAAGGTGCTGGTTTGCCATCTAGATCTTGGATTTTGACTTTGCAGCCTTTGTTAAAGCCACTACAAAACCAGTAGCCGGTGTCAGCTTTAACCAGCCTTCTAGTGCAAATAGGGCAGCGGAATGACTCATTGATTTGATCACTGGGTTTGCCGTCTAAGTCATTGAGGCTAGTTTTGCAGGCGGGGAAACCAGAGCAGCCCCAGAACGGACCCATTTTGCCATTGACCAGACGCAGTGGTTGCTTGCAATCGGGGCAGGCGTGGACGGGGCTGTTTTTGTCGGAGGCCGGTTGTTTAGTCATGCTAGGGCATGTCGGAGGTTTCGGAGAAGGTCCTAGTGTTGAACTTGCTTAAGGGCCTTGTCAATCACTTTGCTGTCAAGACAGGGGATGAGTCTAGACAGTTCTGTGGCATCTACCCAATTGAACTGCTCGCTATTTAGAAAACTAGTGCTCAAGCCTTCGTTTGGGTTTAGCTTGGTGATGCTGCAGGGAATAAGTAGGTCGATAGAGCCAGGTTCGCCAAGAGCCGCAGGTAAGCACAGCGGCGCGGGGATAACGCAGTAAGCGTCGTTTGTAACTTTCTTAGTTTTAAGTTCAGCCAATATTGCTTCTATGCCAAGTTGCCATGTGTCGCCGCTAACAAGCTGACGGCTTGGCAGACACCAGGCGCCACTTCGGTCGATCACTAACAGCTGTTCGAAGTCATTGGCGATGAAAAGGCTCTGCCGGATGGCTTGTCTAGTCAAGTTTTCACTATTCCATGACTCAAGATTCGCTGATGCTGTTGGCTCGAGTTTAAGCCCAACGCCATCCGTTGTTTGGCGCACCACGCTCATTATCAGAGGAGGACCAGACTCACTGCCGTTAATTCCAAGACCTAGGGTGCGGACTAAAACTGATTCTCCGACCCGGAGCTCGCTAGTTTCATGCATCAATAGAAACACCCCACCATCAGACATATCACTGGCTGCAACTACAGTTTTGCCTATGCTGGGGTGCCTGATTTCTACCTTTAACGGGATTTTCATACGTCGGTGACGACGGAGTTCGTTCATAAAGCATTACATCACAAGTTTGAATCAATGTTTTAAGTGTAGACTTTAATAGAAAATTTTCTATTTTGCTGGTGATAGAAGTGTCGTTAGAGCGTCAACAAGGGCAGTATTTTCAGCCTCTGTTCCGATCGATATGCGCAAGCGGTGCCTGAGCCGATCTTGATCGAAATGGCGGACCAGAATATTTTGCGCCTTCAGGGCTTCGTAGAGGGCAGGAGCGCCCGGTGATGTTGGCACCTCGGTCAGTAAAAAGTTTGTTTGACTGGGGTGACAATGCAGCCCCAGTTGCTCAAGGCGCTGGGTAAGCAGGGCTCTGGAGTTGCGAACTTTATCCCATGTTGTGGCAGCATAATCAACGGACTTCAAGGCCGCGGTTGCGAGCCTTTGAGCAATTAAATCGGTGTTATAACTGTCTCGGGTTTTGAACATCATAGGGCTAATGAGGGATTCCGGGCCTATGCCATAGCCGAAACGCAGCCCGGCCAATGAATAACCTTTGCTGAGAGTCCGCAGCAATATAATGTTGTCATGCTTTTTAATTAAGGGCGCAGAATCATAGCCTTTTTCAGGGTCTATAAAGTCAACATACGCCTCATCCACTAAAAGTAAGCCATTAAATGTGGTGGCAACTGCGCTTAAATAGTCGGGTGTTAAGAGGCTTCCAGTGGGCGCATGAGGATTGACTACTATGGCAAGCTTCGCCCCTATTGTATTCAATCGCTTGGCAAAATCTTCAGGCATCGACCAGTCATCATTGAGCTCAACTTCAACTAGCGGGGAGTTCTGAGCTTCAGCCAGCACCGGGTAAAGGGAATAACTCGGTTTGGTTACCGCGATAATGTCATTGCCGCCAACAAAGGTCGTCATCACGAGCCTGAGTAATTCATCGCCGCCGTTGGTGGGGATAATATTCTCGGCGGCAACCTGATGCAGGGCTGCTGCGACGTCTCTAAACTCTTTCGCGGTCGGTGGCGGATAGCGCCTCAGGTTGGCAATGTCGATAGAGTTAAGTGCCTCTTGCACCAGTGGGCTAGGGGGATAAGGATTTTCATTGGTATTGAGTTTAATTACTGAAGCCGTCTGTGGCTGTTCACCTGGAACATAACCTTGCATTGCTTCGATGTGTGGCCGTTGGAAGCTCATGGAATAGATGCCGCTCACTGTTTGGAGTTGATAGGTTAATCGAATTTTGGCTCAAGCCCTGCCAGTAACCTAGTAGCGCCAATGGATGACACCAAAAACTAGGGTAGCAAAGGGTAATTGTATTTGCTGCCTCGGGCAAGCTGTGTGCGGTTAGCGCACCTTGGTTTAGTCGCTAACTACGCAGGCGGCAGATAGGTTTGTAGCCGGTTTTTCCAGCCCGCTAGCCAACGTTGTTCGTTTCTTGCAGTGGGGGCATTGTCGACGCGACGAGATAAAATCGTATCAGCAGCAACAACAAAGCCTTCTATTCCTGAACCGCTCTCCATGGTGAGTAAAACTTGGCTCAAGCCCCAGCCCTGGTTGTTATAACGTTCAGACGCCTTGATGCCTGTGCCTTTAAAATGCACATAATCGATTAAGGCATACAGGCCGTAGGGTGCCCAAGACGCGGCTAGATCGTGGAAGTTAGCCCGTAATTTCTCCTGATCCGCCGCCTGAGTGTTGGCAAGCATTGTAGGCAATAGCCTAAACAATCTGCTAGCAATGAATTCGGCCTGCAGGTCTTGGTGGGCGATCAAGAAAGCCCGCAGTTCTGTTAGCCTTGGGCCATCGAGATCAGCTAAAAAAGTCTCTCGGTCAGGCCAAGGCGAGGTTTTCGGTTCTAACTGCGCAAGCCAGTTCGGGAGATTGGCGCCTCTTAGCTGCATGTGATTGATAAGGCTAGGAAATGTCTCTTCAAATATTTCCTGTTGGTGCTGCTGGTACCATATAAAATGACCGATGCCTAAAGAAGGGAAGTCCTCGCCTTGGTTCCAGCTAGTTAGGCATTGATAGCTTGAATTGCACTCATTTTTATAGATTTGTGTGCCCAACCAGCTTAATTCATCAGAACTAAGTGCGGGTAATTGGGCAAAAGCCGGGGAAAAAGCAAGGAAAACACCCAAGACTCCTCCTAAATATTGGTTGAAACTTATTGAATTTACTGGCATTTTGTTCCGGCGGTAGGTGTGGAGTATTGTGTGATTACAAGTTCTTTCAATAATGTTCAATACTTTGTTCTACCTCGTGATAACTAATAACTAATTTGTCGGCAGATGAGCCCGATTGCGTGAACAACTATGGCTGAAACAGCAACCACAGACAATGACGTCGTAATAGAAACGCCTCCGGCAGTCGTCGTCGAGCCCGGCCCGGACGAGTTTGTCACCTCGCTATCGAAAATTTATCAGCGTCTGAAATACTCAAAGAAGCTGAAGACGGCGATGAAGGATGTTGAAAAAGACTTGCTAGACCTGCTTGGTGTGCGCTTGTTCACCATTTGGCAGAGTGTTGATAATGGCAAAGAGATATTGGCATCCTTTAAGGGCGGGGATCCTGATGACGATGGTTCTGTTGATATTCGAGTACCGTTTAGTACCACTTCCCTAGCTGGATATGTTGCCCTTAGCCAGCGCGCGCTGGTGATCAAGAACGTCAAGGATAGCGAAGAGCTCACAGATATCCACGCTCGCCTGCAGTTTGATTCAAGTTTCTCAGACGCTAAAGGCTGGAAGATCAAATCACAAATTGTAGTTCCGATTAAAGATGAAATCTTACTGGGGGTGATGCAGCTTATAAATTTTGAAGGCGACCGTGATTTCACCAAGAAAGATTTAAAACACGCCATGATGGTCAGCCAAATGCTGGCCAAGCAGTTCCGTTCTTCTTTGCAAAGCACCCAAGGGCCGTTCGATTATCTGGTGCAAAAGAATAAGATATCAAGTGTTGAACTAGCTGATATCAAAAACAATGTAGGTTTATACGGCGGGTCGATAACCCGCACCTTGATGGATGAGTTTAATGTTGATGCCGACCTTATCGGTAAATCATTAGAGTACTACTACCGTGTACCCTACATGAAGTATGACTCAGAGCATGCACTGCCTATCGACCTTTTGGAAAATATTGGAGTTAGCTATCTGCGCAGCAACCTATGGTTGCCTGTTGCTGGGAATAAAGAAGAGGCGGTTATTCTTATTGATGATCCGTCAGATTATCAGCGCATCATGGAAATTCAAGGTGTTGTCAACGCCCGCAACTATGTGTTCAGGGTGGGTTTGCCAGAACACATTTTGCAGTACTTGCGAGGCGATTCTGATGCAGATTTAGAGTCGGGCTTTGACGATGTGTTCTCGGCCTTGGATTCTGAATCTGTGGTTGAGGTGGAATCAGGCGGGGGCAAAGACGAAGAAGATGAAAAGTTAGCGGCAACCTCGGCCATCATTCAGCTAGTGAATCGAATCATTACCGAGTCAGACCGCCTCGGGGCATCGGATATTCATATCGAGCCTGGTAAAGACAACAGCCCGGGTCTGGTTAGGATTCGAGTAGACGGCATTTGCCGTGAATTGCTTAAAATTCCAAAAGAACACTGTGCAGCGCTTGTTGCTCGTATCAAGGTTATTTCACGCTTGAACATCGCCGAGAGACGCTTGCCTCAAGACGGTAAGTGTAAGCTGAAAGTGCGCGGTAAGAGTTTGGAACTGCGAGTTGCGACTGTGCCTACTGTGCAGGGCGAAAGTGCAGTGCTGCGTATTTTGGCCGCTGGCAGTGCGATGCCTTTGGGCAAACTGAATTTATCGGAAGCCAATCATCGGCGCGTGATTGAACTCAGCGCGCACCCCCACGGCTTGTTCTTGGTGGTAGGCCCAACGGGTTCCGGTAAGACAACCACGCTGCACGCGGTGCTAGGGCACATTAATAAGCCGGAACGAAAAATTTGGACGGCCGAAGACCCTGTGGAAATTACCCAGCCCGGTTTGCAACAAGTGCAGATGATTCCCAAGATTGACTTCACCTTCGCCAGGGCAATGCGCGCGTTCTTGCGGGCCGACCCAGATGTAATTCTTATCGGCGAGATGCGTGACCATGAAACCGCCAGTATTGGGGTCGAGGCTTCGCTTACGGGTCACCTTGTGTTGTCGACGCTGCATACCAACTCCGCACCAGAAACCATTACCCGTCTGTTAGATTTGGGCTTAGATCCTGTCAACTTTTCGGATGCATTACTTGGAGTGTTAGCCCAGCGCTTGATGCGAACCCTATGCGGCAACTGCAAAACACCTTACAAGCCAGCTCAGAAAGAGCTAGATCAATTAATTAAAGCCTATGGCAAAGATCAATTCCCTGAATTGGGCATTAATCTGGACACCGTTGAATTAATGGGCCCCGTCGGCTGTGATTCTTGCGGCGGTACCGGATATAAAGGCCGAACCGGCATCCATGAATTGCTGGTAGGCACTAACGAGTTGCAGGCGATGATCTACAAGAAAGCCGAACTAGACACTATACGTGCGCAGGCCTTAAGTGACGGTATGAGAACCATGAAACAGGACGGTGTGGCGAAAATCTTCCAGGGCCTAACAGACTATCTGCAATTGCTCAGAATTGTCGCCGAATAGCGCTGCCAATAGGGGCTGGGAGCCTGTGCCCAGCCCGCATTTCGCCGCGTGCTTCTAAATACTCGAACAAAGCCATCCTCGACCGACTGACACTGCCAAGGGGAGCTTGAAAACTGCTATGCAGGCCGCAGTTTTCGTTTGAACCAGTTCAAAAATCCGAATAACCGCCTACTGCCACGCCGCTCGCCATGTTCTATAGTTTAGCAAGAGGGGAAGAGTCCTTTTGATCGCTATTCAATGAGGTAATTATGGAGCGAAACGGCCGAAGTGTTAAAACCGTAGCCTACGGGATTGTTGTGTTTATCACCCTGGGCATTACTATTGCTAATGAAACTCTTTCCCGGTTTGGGCAAGAGGGCAATTATGTCGTTGCCTTTTCAGTTGCTTTAATTATGGCAGCGCTGCTGCTTTCTCAGAAGCTGTGGCTAACGTTAGTGGTGTTGCTTGGGGTTGTGGTTGTGAACTTGTCAGATGCAACGCTTGTATCCTACAGCATCGACAGGGATGTCGTATTTGCCCTTATCTGCGCCCTTATTCTGGTGCCAGCAGTTTATGACTTGATGGCTAGTTGAGTAGTAGCTGTGAATCAACCATGAAAAGACTAATCTGCCATTGCCCGCCGGTGTAATAAAGCGTGACTCGCAGGGTGGCTGGCCCGCGCGCAAAATTAAGATCGGCTTCGTAGTTTGCAGCTATAGGTTCGCTGGTTAAGTTAAGCAAGGGCACCTGCGCTTCGCCGTAGACTCCTGCGACCTCCGTAAACGGCCCGAGGGTTTGCTTCATGGCAGCTAAGTAGTTGGTAAACTCCGCGGCAGGACGTTGGTTTATTCGATCCTCGAATGCGCTGGTAACCAAGGTTGAATATTGCTCAGCATCGAGCACGACCGCAATAGTTTGGGCAACTGCAGCTCGGCTACTGCGGTCCAAGCTGGTTTTTTGCCAAATGGCCCAGGCAAGGATGGCTGTCACAATTAACAGGGTGAAAATTAGGTAAACGAACCAACGTTTTTTGAGGCTAAGCATGTGTTGGAGGATTGTCCTAAAAATTGTCTTTGTGAACGAGCGTTATTATAGATTGAAAAACTTCAATAAAAACAGTGGATAATCGTGCTGTTCCAAATCAAGTAAACAGAATTCCCGTAATTTTATGCACATA
>JBLGBD010000021.1:0-33904 GCA_047617585.1 Pseudohongiellaceae bacterium
AAGTTTAAAGATGCCTGCGGCACAAGCATGACCAGCACTGATGAGCAGGCGATACAGGAAGCGCTGCAAATTATAGTTTTAGTATTAGCGCCAATTGTGCCTCATTTTAGCCACAGCTTATGGCATTATTTAGGCCATGACGGCGCCGTTATGGATGCGCAGTGGCCCTTAGTGGACCCTGCTGCGTTAAAGCAAGATACTGTGCTCATCGTGGTTCAAGTCAACGGCAAACTTAGGGCTAAGCTCGACGTTGCTAAGGATATTGCCAAAGCCGATCTAGAAGCACTTGCCATGGCAGACGAAGCCGTCATTAGATTTACTGAAACAGGCACTGTCCGCAAAGTAATCATAGTGCCCGGCAAGCTTGTTAACATAGTGGTCAACTAGCCCCGTGATTTTTTTACTGCGCCGCCTTGGCCTTCTAACCATCTTGCTGACACTGCTTAGCTGCGGCTATAGTCTAAGAGGCGGTGATTCGCTAAGCGCAAATTTCGACTTTATACAACTCAATGTTGAGCAGTCTAACAGTGAGCTTTCTCGATTGTTGCTGCGTAGTTTGCAATCCGCCGGAGTTAAGGTCGACCTAGTAAACAGCGATTTTTCTGAATCATCGCCCGTGCTCATGGTGAGCGACGAGCAAGTAGTAAGCCGCCCCGTCTCTATTAACGCTCGCTCAAGAGCAGCCCAGTATGAGCTGCGCATGTCAATAACAATAGCTATGGGTAATACTGCCGGTTACCTGATTGAACCGGAGTCTCTAATCGTGCAAAGAATTTATTTTGAAGATATTGAAAATATTAGCGGCAATCGAGAAGAAGTGGAAATCATTTCGGCTGAGATGCGCAGAGAACTAGTACTACAACTTTTGCGCAGGCTAGAATCTCTGGAGAGTTAGCCCCTGAAACTGAAGCCTGAACAGCTAGCTAGGTCTTTAAAAAGTGACGCGCTGCCACTCTACTGGCTTTGCGGCGACGAGCCGTTGTTGATGCAAGAAGCAGCGGACAGCATTCGGGCACACTTTCGAGATCACGGCTTTACTGATAGGGAGGTCTTTTCTGTCGACAAGAGTTTTGATTGGGACACTTTCCATCATTCGACCAGTAATTTATCGCTATTTTCTGAGCGCAAAATATTCGACTTACGATTTTCTTCAGCTAAGTTCGATGAGCCCGCCAAGACCGCGCTGCAACACTATATAGACACGGTCAGTCCAGACAATATTCTACTCGTAAGCAGCCCTAAGCTCGAAGCTGCTACACTCAATACCCAGTGGTTTAAAAAGATCGAAGTTAAGTCTGCTCTAGTTCAAATTTGGCCAGTCAACCGTGACGGACTTGCAAGTTGGTTGGAGCAAAGGCTATTAGCAGAAAATATTCGTGCAGATGGCGCTGCGCTACAGCTTTTGATGGACAAAGTTGAAGGTAATTTACTGGCCGCAATGCAAGAAATTGAAAAACTTAAACTATTGTCCAATGCCAATGCCACCGAAGCTATTACACTGGACGCCAATACAGTAATGCAGGTTGTTGCTGATAGCTCTCGCTTCAGTGTTTACAACCTTGTGGATGCAACTTTACTGGGAGACCTTGCTCGAGCCGAAAGGATATTGGTTGGCCTGCGCAGCGAGGGGACATTCCCTCTCGTTATCCTCAACGCCTTTGTGAAAGAAATTCGAAGCCTTCAGCCAATGCTGGAGAAAAAGCAGCTTGGCCAAGGTGTGAATGGCATAATGCAAACCGCTAGGGTGTGGTACAACCGCAAGCAGGCTGTAGGTAGCGCCCTCGAGCGCCTCAATAGCGCAGAGACCTGGCGATTGCTAGATCATGCAAGACTGATTGATCAGAGTGTAAAAGGCTTAGCAATGAAAAATGTATGGGACGAGTTGAGCGAATTCATTCTCAGCCTTAGCGGGCATACCAGATAGAACGTAGGTTTTACAATTGATAGTTAGCTCAAACCATACTAATAAAAACCTGTTGTCACTAGTTTGGCTGCTCCTGGCTATAAGCGTTTTAGCCTGCGCCTGTGAGTCGGCCACTGCTGCCGAAGTCAACGTGAGCAAGAGCCAGCTACCTTTGTCACTTGGCCTGTATTTAGATCATATGGAGGATATTTCTGGCGAGTTGGGTATAGAGGATGTACAGCAGCTAAAAAGCCAATGGCGACGCTCTACACAAGCCATCCCTACCCTCGGTTTTTCAAGTTCTGCTCATTGGTTTTCTATCACGATCAGCGGTCAGGAACTAGCAGGCATGGAGCTTGTCATGTCCATCGAAGCGCCCACTATTGATCGAATTGAATTCTACCTGCAGCAAGACGAACAGCCCGTAGAGAGAGTACTTGCCGGAGACACAATTCCACTCAGCCAGCAGGTGGCCCGCTATCGAATTCCGTTATTTCCATTCAAAGTAAACCAAGCTGCCACTGAAACTCAGATTTACATTCGGGTAAGTTCGCAGTCAGGGATTGAACTACCAATTTATCTAACAACAATGCAGCAAATAGTTGAAGCAGAGCAAAACGAACTCGCTTTTTTTGGCGGCTTCTTTAGTTTCTTTTCGGTCTGCTTTGCGGCTTGCTGGGTTATCTACTATTTTCAACGGGATCGGCAGTTTCTTGGTTACACAGTATTTTTTGGCAGCTCCATTATTTTTTTCCTTACCCTCACTGGCATGGGCAAAGTATGGCTTTGGGGCGAGACGATTGAAATGAACAATAGATTGAGCTATGCATCAGGCGCGATCTTGGTGGGAAGCTTTTGTCTGTTAGGCCAATCATTAAATCTTACTGGTAAGATGAGAGACCGAGTGGTCATAGTCCTGCGGTTCATCGCCTATACGATGATCCCTACCAGCCTGTACTTTCTACTCCTGCCGTTCGACTTTATTTCTGGCGGCAACATAGAGTCTCTTTTGTCACTAGGGCTTCTAGTTTGCTTGGTGGTTTTCATCATGGCCTCGATTGCTGCTGCCCAAGGATCAAGGGCTGCTACTTATCTTGTTGCCACATGGGGACTATTAATTTTAGCCTATCTCTCGTTTCTCGGTTACAAATTCAATATCTTGGAAAAAAGCACCTTTTCTGCAATTGTTGGTGAGACTTTGGTGGCGTTTTCAGGCATCGCGCTACTGCTTTCTTTAGCTGAATTTGTTAAGTCAAAGAACGAGGCGTTTACCTTAGTTAATTTGGAAACCAAAGCCAAAAGTGCTTTTCTAAGCAATGTGTCAAAAGAATTTCTGACTCCGGTTCACTTGATTCTCGCCAACTCCAAACGCTTAATGGCGGTCAATGCCAAAAAGCTTGACGAGCCCACCCATCAACATATGACAACCGTGATAAAGCAAAGCGAGCATCTGCACAATCTAATCAATGACCTATTAGAAATGGCCGAAATTGACTCTGATAGCTTTGAGCCGCAGTTTGAATTGGTCGAGATCACTCAGTTTCTTTCTGACATCAAAGAGGTTATGACACCCGCTATATCTGAAAAGAGTTTGGCCCTACTTACCCAGTTCTCTTCAGCCAACCTACTGGTGCAAACAGACAAATCTCGCCTGCATCACGTGCTCATAAATCTATTAACTAATGCGATAAAATTTACCGATGAAGGTTCTATAACACTTGGCTACAAGGCTATCTACTTTAAACGCAAACTCGGAATCGAAATTTTTGTAAGAGACACCGGCAAAGGGATGAGCGACGACTTTAAGGCGCGTATGTTTCAAGAGTTTTCCCACGCCGAAGACTACACTGAAAGCAATCCTACAAACACGGGCCTAGGCATGGTGATTGTAAAACGGATAATCGAGAAGCTAGGCGGCGAAATTCAATTCGAATCTACTAGAGATTTGGGAAGTGAGTTTTTTATTCACCTACCCCTACGAATGCACAAAGCTTAACACCACAGATGTCTACTGAACGGGCTGCTCCAGTTGATAGACAATGTCTGAAAACTCTTCCAGTTTAGATTCAATGGCTTTCAGTCCATCAAAAAGGCCCTGATTGTAATAGTATGGCCCTACAGCCTTGGTAAAGAAATCCAATAGAAATTCCGCTTCAAACCCACCTAGTTCTTGGCTCAGCTCAGTCTCAAAATAGTGTTTTAACTTAATTATGATTTCTTGTTTTGATATCGCATCTATAACAATCTGCGCCATTGCTCACCTCCTCTTAGCACTCCATAAAAAACTATGCAAAACTGTTTTAACGCTTCGCCACTGGTAATAGCCTTTTTGCTGGTTAACAATAGGCGTAATTGTTTTCATGGTCAAACGGCACTGATTTGAGGAATACCTATGCATGATATTGATCGTTTTCGCAGCGATACCCCTAGCTGTTCTAAGCTCATACATTTCAACAATGCCGGCTGCGCACTATCACCTGAGCTTGTGACCAAGGCGACTATTGACCACTTACTCCTCGAACAAGAGGTTGGTGGCTATGAGGCTGCTGTAATTTCGAACGTTGACATTTTGACATTCTACAGCGGCCTAGCCACCTTACTAAACTGTGAAGCGCAAGATATTGCGTTTGTTGAAAACGCCAGCAGAGCATGGCAACTGGCGCTTTACAGTATCCCTTGGCAGCGAGGTGATCAGATCATCACTGCAGACAATGAATATGTCAGCAACTTCCTCGGCTTACTGCACTTACAGCACCAAAAAGGCGTGGAAGTAATTCTTACGCCATGTCTCGCAAACGGGCTAGTGGATCTAGAAAAACTGGAGCAGGCTATAAGTCCAAAAACCAAGCTTATCGCGCTTACTCACATCGCCAGCCAGCGTGGAGACATACAGCCCGCTGCTGCTGTCGGCAAACTGGCAAAAGCATACAATGTGATGTATCTCTTAGATGCCTGCCAGTCCGCAGGGCAACTTCTATTGGACGTGCAGGCTTTGGGGTGTGACTTTCTCTGTGGCACTGGAAGAAAGTATTTAAGAGGCCCTAGAGGGACAGGGTTTCTATTTGCCTCAGCTGCCGCGCGCAAAGTTACTGAACCGGTGTTCGTCGACAATCACTCTGCGCTGTGGCAGCGCAGAAATTCCTACAGTATTCAAGAGACTGCCCTGCGTTTCGAAACTTGGGAGCGAAATATTGCAGGGAAAATCGGTTTAGCTAAAGCTGTTGCTTATGCCAATGAAATCGGCATTGAGAATATAGAATTAGCAGTGCGAAGCCTAGGTGAGGAGTTGTCTAGCAAACTTGCTGAACTCAAAGGCCTCACTGTATTTGAGCAATCTGCCGCTCGCTCCGGTATTGTGACATTTCAAAAGCAGGGTTTAGAAGCGAATGACCTAGCCAATCAATTAAGGTCGGCCCAAATCAACACGTCAGTATCCAAAGCACAGAACGCGCAGCTAGACCTCGCGAAAAACAATATCGGGGACGTCAATCGCGCCTCTATACACTACTACAATACTAGCGCCGAAATTGATCGTTTCGTCGAAGCCGTCGATGGCCTGTAGTTTAAGTGTTGAAATTTAGACACTGAAGTAAAAATATTGCCTTTGACCCATTACCGCCGTATAGCTGAAGTTACTGGAAATAGACAATCAAAATGGCCAGCGGGCAGATGAATTTTATATAGAACGGCCAAATTTTCCAGAACAAACCATTTTCAGCGTCCGCTGCGCCCTGCTGTATCTCTTTTAGAATTTCGCTTCGATTCCAGATCCATCCAATAAAGATACAGAACGAGAGGCCGAGCAGTGGTTGACTTACCTCGGTCGTATAGGTCACCACTATGTCAAACAGAGGGTCAAAATTCATCACTATAATCAATGAAATGATAGCAATAACAACCCCGAGAACCACTGCTGCGAGTTTGCGCTCTACCCCATGATGTTCAACCGCGTAGGCAACGGGAACCTCAAGCATTGAGATAGAAGATGTTAGAGAGGCGATAGTCATTAGCGCAAAAAATGCTAGCGCAACGAACAGGCCCACCGTGCCCATGCTATCAAAGAGCGCAGGCAATACCGACACAATCAGACCTGGCCCAGCAATTAGACCGCCATCGGCATTATAAATTTCTACGCCATTGGCCAACGCAACGTACATCGCGGGCAGTATAAGCAGCCCTGCGAGTACAGCGATGCCTATATCAAGCAAGGCCACTAGCCCACCAAGCGTTGGCAAGTCTTCATTTTTAGGAATATAAGAGCCATAGATTAGCATCGTGCCAACGCCCAGCGAAAGCGAGAAAAATGCCTGCCCCATGGCGTTTACCAGCAAGCCTGGGTCTGTAATACGGCTAAAGTCGGGGACTAAATAAGCCCGCAGGCCATCCATAGCGCCGGGCAAGGTCAATACATAGAGAATTAGTAGAACCAGTATCAGCACCAAAGAGGGCATCAATCTGGAAGCCCATTTCTCAATCCCGTCTTTGACGCCTGCGCTTATTATCAGGACAGTCATAGCCATAAAGATAACCACAAATATCCCGTTTCGTATTTCAGCATCGGTGGTTAGCCACTGCGAAACACCGTCAAGCCCAAGGATTCTCGATAGCGGGTCGATGAAAAAGGCAATCATCCAACCGCTTACAATGGCATAGAAACTTAATATAAAACTCACTGTAGCGATGCCGACAAAACCAACAGCTAAACCAAATTTCTTGCCGGTAGCTGTGGGTGAAATTGCTTGTAACGCGGTGACTGCATTAGCTCGAGCATGACGACCTATAATCAGTTCGGCCATTAGTGCGGGGTATGCCAGTGCAAAGGCCAGAATTAGATAAGCAATTAGAAAAGCGGCGCCACCGTTTGAAGCAGCATTAGTTGGAAAGCCCCAGATATTACCGAGCCCTACTGCCGATCCAGAGGCTGCCATCAAAAACCCAAATCTGGAACTAAATTCTCCGCGCGCTGCCATTAGGTCACTCCTTTGGTTTTTTTATGCTAGCTCTTATATCGGCACGACTAGTTACCAATGGAGGAAACGAAATTCAAACCCAGCATAGAATTTTACTGAGTAAATGACTCCAGTGTGAACTGAAGACGCTCAGGGTCAGTCAATACCAACACTACATCAGTGACTAAAGATACTGTGCCCCTGTCATTCACTTCGAGGGTAGGGATTCGCAATCGATTGTCCCCATTGGAGAATGTTGCGATACCATCTACAGTATCGCGGCGGGGAATTACACTTGATGGGTTAGCCTGTAATACCACCTCTCCTGCTGTGCTGACAGTGCTAAAATTGACACTTATAATTGAAGCACCTCCGTCTAGGCTCACCGATGCAATCAGTAAGCCAGAGTTCACCTCGTACACGTTTGGCGCGCCGCTAAAGCGCTCTACAACTTCCACATTGAGGTAGACCAGATCAAGCGGATTGGTATACAGGGCAGTGAAAAAAGGCGCCAGCGGTGTGTTAGTGCCTAGTTCAACCGTTGGTAACGAATCGATAGCATCTAGTATCACCATGCCATCGCCCAGAACATTGCCAAACACGGTAAACCCCCCGTTGCTATTGTCCAAATTGGCACTGTTGTCAGCAAGACTTACAAACCATTGGTTGGTGGCACTATCCGGGTCACCGTCCAGCTTTGCCATAGCCACTGTGCCACGGGTATTTGAGACGTTAAATTCATTAGGCACTGGCGGATCAGCGACTATTTCTATAGGACCAACGAAAAGCTCAAAGCCGTAGCCACCACCTTGTACAACAAAACTGTCCACAACTCGGTGCAGATAGGTACCGTTATAATCGTCTTTCGCCACGTAATTCAGAAAATTTTGAACGGTTAAAGGCGCTACGTCATCCAGCAGCTCTATCGAGTAGTCCCCCATAGTCGTACTGACCCGAACAATGGTGCCAGCGCTAGACTGCCCAGATATTCCCAAAGGCAGCAAAAATACAGAACATAGTAGAGACAAACGCTTTAACATGAAAACTCCGAAATAGGGCGGATTGCGCCCTTGATATGACCGGATGAGGATAGGTTAAGTTCCATATTTATTCAACTGCTTACCGTCAATCTACCTCCGTATAGCGGTCTAAATACTCCTTATTTCAGAGCCTTATGTTTTGCTCGCCTCACCCATTTCATCTATACTTGCGCTTCTTGGCGAAATATTTTTTGCCTAATCGTTCAGTTAAGTTGAAGGCGTTAGTGGTAGTGGCTACAGAGATAAAATCAAGCTCGGGCTCAAGAATTTCCCAAGCAAGTTCCAGCCTCGACGACTCCGCAGCCACAAAAGCGTCTGTGCGCCCGCAGCGCCCTATTGGCATTGGCATTGACTTTGGTACCAGCAACAGTGCCGCCGCCCTCTTCGATGGCGAGCGAGTCCATTTAGTTCAGCTTGAACAGAATGCCACGGTGATGCCTTCTGCCACCTATATCGATAAAAATTTCGGCATCACCACAGGCCAAGATGCGATTAACGCTTATATCGAGAGTAATACCGGCCGGACAGTAGAGCTTTCCGCAGAAATTTTGGGTGAAGGCCGCAGCACTACCGGCCAAATTGGTGACCACGGCTTGCCTGAAGAAGGCAGCACCGAGAAAATCTACGGTCAGTCTTTCGTTGATGGAGGACAAACCGGCAGATTGTTTAGGGGTATTAAGCGGCTTCTCGGGGGCGCAGACTCACAGCGGCTAATGGTGTTCAACCGCGCGTTTCGACTCGTCGCCTTAATTACCCCACTGCTGGTTCGCATCAAGCGCACGATTGATGATCGCGCCAAATCTATTGACGGTGCCCAAACCAAACATGCCTGTATCGGCCACCCCGTAAATTTCGAAGGCAGTCAAGAAGGCCGTAACAGTGCCGCGCTCGCCATGCTTGCAGAAGCCTATGGATATGCTGATTTTACTGAAAAGTCCTATTATCCCGAGCCTATCGCTGCGGCATTAAGTTACCTGCATGATAATCCCGACGAAAAGAAGAATCTGCTGCTCGCGGTGGACTTCGGCGGCGGTACATTAGACTTGTGCATTCTTAAGCACAGCCCATCTGGCTATGATGTCATCGCAACCCACGGCATTGGTTTAGGTGGGGACCATATCGATCAGCTAATGTTTAGAAAACTACTTTTCCCACTTTTGGGAAAAGGCGAACGTTGGAGACGAGCAGGTGCTGATCGAGAAATCGAAACCCTTTTCCCGTTTGAGCAATATGAAGAACTACTGCTGAACTGGGCGGTGAGCTATATACTCAACCAAAATAAATACACCACACCGATCATGCAGCGCATAGAATTAGGCGATGAAGCCGCCGTCAAATATCAGCGTCTATATGACCTCATCAAAAACAATTATAGCTACCTAGTCTTCCAGACCATCAAAGACCTCAAAGCGACACTGTCAGACCAAACCGAGGCGCTGCTTGATATTCCAGAGCTGGACATCGAGCTTGTGGTCACTCGGCAACAATTTGAAGAAATGATCAGCAGTGTGCTCGAGTTGTTTCAAACCGCTATCGACAAAGTCCTTAACAACGCTAATGTCTCCGCCAGCGCAATAGACTTGGTGATTCGCACCGGTGGCTCATCACTGATACCCGCCATCAAGCAAAATTTAAATCAGCAGTTTCCTGGCAAAGTCATTGAACATGACCCATTCACCAGTGTGGCAGCGGGTCTCGCGATTGCAGAATATTATGCCTTAGGCAGCCATCAGGATGATGTGCTGTAGTTAAATTGATAATCGTTAAATTGCTAAGCGTTAAATTGCTAAACTTTTAATTTCAGCGCCAGCATCAAACAGCGCGCTTACTATCTTGCCCTTGCGCTCAATGTTGACCAAGTTACTCTGATCTGGCCATACATCTCGAAGCGCCATATTCACCATGCTAAATGACGTTATGCCTTCGAGAATTTTAGTTTCTTGGTACACCCAGATAAACTGCCCGTCTATCTCAGCGCCTAAATACTCGAGATCTAGAGCTTGCATCGATCCATCGGCAAACCCGGCATCAACACTGAAGCGGTTGATGACATAACTGCTAAACAGCATGCGGGACTCTTCCGAGCCCAACAAATCTTGCCCAGCACCAAAAAGTTGCTGGGCTGCGTGCTCGGCATCGTGAATGAGAAAGCGGTGCATCACCTCAATATTAGAAGTTTCTGGATTAAACAGGATTCGAGTAACTGCGGTTTTTTGAACGTGAGCGAAACTCAATGAGAGATTGAAACTCAGAAAGACAAAAACAACCAAGCCGGCGGATATTCGCCGGCTTGGTATTAAGGCGGAAACAGGGCTAACTATCATCCTCTTCATCTTCATC
This sequence comes from Pseudohongiellaceae bacterium, assembly GCA_047617585.1. GTDB lineage: Bacteria > Pseudomonadota > Gammaproteobacteria > Pseudomonadales > Pseudohongiellaceae > UBA9145. The sequence goes on from JBLGBD010000021.1 coordinate 10,233, forward strand.
ATCTTCGCTCTTAAGCTCAGTCTTAATATCCTGCATGATATCTCGGCTTAGTAAGCTAGAACTGCTTGAACGCTTATAGTTCTCTATACGAGATGGAATGATCCGTCTTGGGTAATAGTTATTTTCCATGTCAGCATCAGCAGTTTCTTGACCTGGATCGACAACCACACTGACCAATTCTTTTTCAGAAATCATCAGTTTCTTAACATCGTGGGGGTTGCGCCGCCAAAGCTCCGCTGGCAAGCGCACTTCTTCTTTGCTGCCGTCAGCATATTCCATACTTACAATGACGGGCATCACCAAACCGCCCACGTTGGAAAACTCCAAAATATAATAATTGAGCTTTTCGTTGATGGCGCGATCTAAGGTTTTACGCTCCCAGTCTTCTAAGCCCTCAAGAAAACTATTGTATGTATTGCGTTCAGCATTAGTGACCGTGAATTGATCATTTTCGTCATAGAAATCGCGCACATCAGGATTTGCTTCAACCCAAGTCAAGCGGCCCTCGGCTCGATTCCGCTCGCTGTATAGCGACGGTGGCTGAGTCTTTTCCCATTCTCGCTGACGGCTGTAGTCGATATCTGGATCTTGAGTATCCATCCGCATTTTGTAGACGCGATCAAGTGAAATATCCACGTGGTCAGTGGTGTAAAACCAACCCCGCCAAAACCAATCTAAGTCAACTCCTGAGGCTTCTTCCATAGTCCGGAAAAAGTCAGACGGGGTTGGGCGCTTAAACTCCCACTGTCTGGAATATTCTTTGAATGCGAAATCAAAAAGCTCGCGGCCCATGATTGTTTCGCGAAGAATATTAAGTGCTGTTGCTGGCTTCGAGTAGGCGTTTGGGCCCAACCTCAACACGCTATCTGATTGAGTCATCACCGGCACTTGGTTAGACGAAACCATGTAGTCAGTAATAAACCGAGGCTCAACTCCCCAAGGAATCTCTGCATCCCACTCACGGCTAGCAACCGAATCTAGGTAGCTATTGATACCCTCGTCCATCCAAGTCCATTGGCGCTCGTCAGAGTTCACAATCATTGGAAAGTAAAAGTGTCCTATCTCATGGATAACCACGCCAATAAGGAAACGCTTTTCGGCCAGTGAATAGGTCCGGCTGCCATCATCCTGCAGCTCAGTGCGCGGGCCATTGAATGTGATCATGGGGTATTCCATACCGCCAACGAATCCGACATTAACTGACTGCGCAGTTGGGTAAGGGTAATCAAATGAGAACCGGGTATATACCTGCAGCGTGTGGATCACAACTTCCGTGGAGTACTCTGACCACAAGGTGCCGCCTTCTTTCGGATAGAACGACATGGCCATGATTTGCTCTTGCTGTGCGCCTTCTTGGGCATAACCCTTGGCATCCCAGATGAACTTTCTGGAGGATGACCATGCAAAGTCTCTAACGTTTTCAGCAGCAAAGCGCCAAGTTTTAGTCTCAGCAGTGCCTTCAGCTTCGTTTTCCAAGGCTTCCTCGGGGGTCACTACATATACCGGCTTTGCGGCAGTTTCCGCCTCTACCAGCCTGTCTCGTTGCTGCCGAGTCAACACCTGATTGGCATTAGTCAGCACGCCCGTGGCAGACACTATATGGTCAGCAGGTACAGTCACCGCAACTTCGTAGTCACCAAACTCAAGAGTGAACTCACCTGAACCTAAAAATTCTTTATTAGTCCATCCTTCATAATCTGTGTAGGCAACCAGACGCGGGAACCACTGGGCAAGCGCAAAGATATAGTTACCGTTTTCGCCTTCTTCAGGAAAATACTCATAGCCACTTCTAGGGCCTAGCACATCACCATTAACAATGTTGTAGTTGTAATCCACTGTGAACTCAACATCTTGGCCTGAGCGCAAGGGCTGGCGCAGATCAACCCGCATCAGAGTGCCAACGATTGTGCTGGCTAGCGTATTGCCGCTGCTGTCTGCAACCTCAGTGATCGTGTAGCCAAGATCGGAATCTTCCATATACTGCAAAGTTTGCAGGCTATTCAAACTAATGCGAGCCGGCGTGTTATCAGAGCTGGTGGGGGTTTGGCCACCAAATGGCGTGCTCATTTGATCCATAGAATCACTGCGAAAGCGGTTCTGATCTAGCTGTAGCCACAAATAGTTAAGTGTATCTGGTGAGTTATTTTGATAAGTGATCGTTTCAGTGCCACTCAGGCTTTGGCTATCTTCATCCAGAGTGACTTGAATAGAATAGTCTACTTCCTGTTGCCAATATTGATGACCTGGGCCTCCGGATGCATTACGGTAGACGTTAGGCGTTGGCAGAACTTCATCCAATTGGCGGAATTTATCTTGATAATTGCCTTTGGTCTGTTGGATACCTTGGCTAAAGCCAGTGTTGCACGCCACAATAGCGGCAATGGATAAAGCAAATAAACTAAGTTTTTTCATCTGGAGGTGGCTCCCAAAAACACGGCAAGAAAACTGATGGCGAATAGTACCGTGTTTTGACATTATTGTGACCCTCTACAGTTACGTTAATACAATTAAACCTGTGTTTTGTTTAACCCGAACGTCGGCCCAAGTTCCGCGCCAACAAACCTCAATGGCTACCCTATGGATCTTATTCTTTACGCTATCCCTTTCTTTTTCTTACTTATTTTCTTAGAGATAGGCTACGGCTTTGCCCGCGGGCGCAATACCTACAGAGTCAATGACACCATTAATAGCCTCTCCATGGGGTCACTCAGCCGGCTGCAGGGGCTTGTGATTTTGGGGATCTCAGGCGGGCTGTATGAAGTCATTGTCCAGCAATATCAGTTAACCCAACTGCCTGGGGATGAGGCTTGGGTCTGGGTAAGCTGCTTTGTGCTGTATGACTTCGCTTATTACTGGAAGCATCGCTGGGGCCATGAGGTGGCTTTGTTTTGGGGTTCCCATGTTGCCCATCATCAAAGCGAGAACTACAATCTATCCACTGCACTACGACAGTCCAGCATCGATTTTTACGGCTTTTTGTTCTACCTACCCTTCTTTTTCCTCGGGTTTCCCGCCGAGGTGCTATTCACCTGCGTTAGCTTAAACCTTATCTATCAGTTTTGGATACACACTGAACACGTACCAAAATTAGGGATTTTCGAATGGTTTTTTGTCTCTCCCTCAAATCACCGAGTACATCATGGCCGCAATTCCATCTATGTGGACAAAAATTACGGCGGCTTCTTGATACTTTGGGATCGCCTATTTGGTAGCTTTCAAGAAGAACTGGAATCTGAGCCGGTAGTCTATGGACTCCGAAAACCCCTCAATAGCTGGAACCCACTGTGGGCCAATATCCATGTCTATTGGCGACTTTGCCAAGACATCATGAAAGCACCGGGGCTTAGTAATAAGTTTAAACAGGCCTTTATGCCGCCGGGTTGGCAACCCGCTGGACTTAAAACATCCTGTAAAGCCAAGCCAGCCGAAGAGCTAAATCAACGGTACAACCCGCCAATCACTACTTTTCTCAGCTCGTATGTATTGATTCAATTTGTTTTTGCCACAGGTCTTGGACTAACACTAATTATTGATGCAGCCGAGATAAGCAGCCCGATACTTTGGCTGAGTGTAGCCGTACAGGCGTTTAGTCTTTATGTACTTGGGGGCTGGATGGAAGCCAACGAACGTATTTTAGTATTAGAAACGATAAGAGTCGCCGCGCTTGTGGTTTGCTGTGTTGTATTACTCAGCAGCAGTGTCGCAATTGTTCTGTGCGTGAGTTTTCTCGGTATTTCTTTGGCTGTAGTTGGATTCAGCAAAAGTTGGTTTGAGCAAAAAGTTGGTTTGAGCAAAGCCAGAAACCCCATCAGCTCAGCCGCGCTTTAGCGAGGCGTATGTGACGCTTTATGGGGTAGCGTCCCTCTCTTGCTGGCGGGCGCCCGCCAAAATACCTGGCAGCGCATAGTTTCCCTCATGGCAGGCATACTCATACAGCTCGCCATCGGTGGCTCGAAACGGTATCTGTGCCGACCATGGTTGAGTGAAAGCAGTATCATCTTCAACAATAAACTCGTACAGCATTGTCGATTCGGAATCCCGCGTAAAACGTTCAGTTACCTTTGCCTTAGGCGGCAAATAAAGCGTGTGCTGAATAGAGAAGCGAAAGCTTTGCTGGGGATGAAAGTTAGTGGTTTCGACAACTAAAGTATCGCCTTCCCAATGGCCAACCGAATCACCTAACCAAGGGTTATTGGCTTCACCGAGATGATCTTGGTTCAAGCGGATAATGCGAGCATCGTGATTCATTTCCACCAGAATCATTACATAGTCGTTAGTTTGCACTATTTGGTAGTTGTTATTGTAAAGCACCGGCAACATTGGCGGCCCGCCGCTCGAGCCAAAACCAACCATACAGCGCTCGCCCAAAGGTCTCTGCTCAGGACCATCGAAACCTGAAGTCTGACGATAGCCGGCAAATGCTGCCGCCGCTCCCGCGCCATAGGGTATCCGTCCATTGGCTGGATCGACGATAAATGAACTACGGTATTCGCCGGCTATTTCTGCTACGCGTGTGCCGGGATCTATCCAAAAGGCGTTATATCCAGCTTCAGTATCACCGTCGGTAGGGGGCGCACGGTTAGGGTCGGACGGAGCATTGTCCGCTTCAGATAGAACGTTGAACGCTGCAGAGCTCTCAACCTGTCTTGCCTCTTGGGAAGAAATAATTAAGCGATCACCAAATGCCGGATCTCGCTCTAGGGTTGAAATAGTTGCTGATGTCCAAGTGCCTTGAAAATCTGGAGCACCGGTTTCAGTTCGAGGTAGTTGCCAGTTATCTTGGCCCACAGCTGCGCTGCTCCCTGCCAGAAAAACACTTAAAAATAGTGAGTTGATACCGCTGTGACTCTTCATAACTACTCCTAAACAAATCAGAAATTAGCGACGCGCTTCGTTGATAACCACCTCAACCGCAGTGCCGCCGAGATTAACTATTTTGTAAGGACTTTGGGCATCGCGCCATGCCCAATCACCCATGGCCAATAGTTCCGCCGTAATACCGTCCTCTCGTGTGACATGCACTTTACCTTCTGTCACCTGAACCACAACATTGGGGTTGCTGAGGGTCTGTATCGGGGTTTCCTCACCTGGGTTGAGTGTCAGTCTATAAGACCTAAACCACTGGTTCTCCACTTGTGGCGCAGAGGATATGCCTTGTGCTTTGCCTTCACTAAGCGAATCAAGCCCAGCGCCGTAATTAGTAAGAGCAATTATGCGAAATAAATTTGGCCCCTCATTGCTCACTTGGTGAGTTAGGTTCTCTGTCACATAGTCTGTATTACCCGACACGCGTCCAAACAACGGACCTTCACCGTTACTGATAAACGTGTAAAGAATCGCCGCGTCGTGGGTGTGGGGCAGTGTCATGTCTCCAGGGTTTATTTGCACGTCCAGCAAATAGACCTTGTCATCCACGTGCACGGTTCGGTGACGCGGCTCCTCAAGAATTTTGACGATTCGCTTGCCGGCAAACTCGTCAGCCTGCGCACAAACTGCACTAACACCAATCAAACAATTACTGCCAAGCACTGCCAGAAACCCAATTAAAACTCGTTGCTTGTTCATCAATAGACACCCCTCGTTTTTATTTTATTTTTAGTATGGCTTCTCAATCTAATTAGCTTTGTGGCGTTTAATTTCGCCGTAAAGCTTGATCACAGTTCTAGCAACTAAACCGCGCTAGATATGTTCCAACGGAAATTCAAACAGCAATGCCCCGCTGGCCGGATCACGTAGTTCAAAATGTGCTTGGTAGGCACTGGACAAGGCATCTGTAAAACTCGTACCGTCGTTTAAATTGCTGATGATAAATACCAACTGCCCGGTTACTTCTTGAAGTGGGGCAATAGCGAGAGGTAAGAACAGCACCCCGTCTCGCTCACTTAATAGCCCTCTAACCGAGGACTCCACGGATAGTGCAACACCCGGCACCTGCCGCCTGACAGCTCGAAACAACGCGATACTGCCGCCACTATCAATCATGCGCAAAAACACATTCACCTGCTCGGTGTATAGACCGTTATTTCTGATTGTAAGCGTTGGTGTATAAATCGGGTAGCTAAATCCAACCTCCACAATTCCATTACTAGAACCATCGGTTATTAATTCGCTACGAGATTGACTGGCACTGAAACCCTCACTAGCCTGGCTTGGCAACACCATTAAATAGTAGACGAAAGCGGGTACGATCGCCGGCACGCAGATGGCCATCGCAAATGCGGCGGGCCTGCCTGAAAAGCCAGGCACAATAGGATAAATCGCGATCAGTCCGGCCGTAATCGATAGCGCAAGCACTAATGCTCGCACAACCAAGGCCTGACTTCCAATTTCAGCTCCCCTGCCTGCAATGAAGACCACAAGAACGACAGCAAGCATCAGCGAAGCTAAGCTGATAATTAATTGCCGCAAGCTAATTTTCATTACAATAGCCTAGAGGTACCGATAATTATGGAATCGCTTCGCCGTGGGCTTGCTTATCAGCATGGTATGATGAGCGCACCAATGGGCCGCTCGCAATATGCAAAAAGCCCAGTTCCTCACCGAACACACGCAGGGCATCAAATTCATCAGGATGAACGAAGCGTTCTACCGCTAAATGGTCTTTGCTCGGCTGCAAATACTGCCCCAGAGTGATCATGTCAACATCATGCTGTTTGAGGTCTCTCAGCACTTGTTTAACTTCTTCGAAATCTTCACCTAAGCCAAGCATGATACCTGACTTGGTAATAACATCAGGGCAACGGGCTTTATAGGCTTGCAACAGATCTAACGACCACTGGTAATCAGCTCCGGGCCTAGCTTTCTTATAAAGGCGGGGCACTGTTTCTAAATTATGGTTGAACACATCAGGCGGCGTATGCTGAAGAATATCCAATGCAATGTCCATTCTGCCTCGGAAGTCTGGAACTAAAACCTCGACTTTGGTATTTGGATTGTAGTGGCGAGACTGCGTGATGCAATTGGCGAAATGCGCAGCGCCGCTATCTTTTAAATCGTCTCTGTCGACAGAGGTTATAACCACGTAGCTAAGCCCCATTTCAGAGATGGCTTCAGCCAGCTCTCGCGGCTCATTTTCATTTAACGGCTTTGGCTTGCCATGGGCTACGTCACAAAATGGACAGCGCCTAGTACAGATGTCACCCATGATCATGAAGGTGGCCGTGCCATTGCTAAAGCACTCGCCAAGGTTTGGACAGCTGGCTTCTTCACACACCGAGGCAAGCTTATGTTCTCTGAGCTTTTGCTTAATGTGCTGAATTTTAGGTGAGGACGGAATTTTCACCCTTATCCAAGCAGGCTTAGACAGAAGATCTACCGTGGGTATTACTTTTACAGGTATACGGCGGACTTTGTCTGCTCCGCGGAGCTTCTCACCTTCTACCATCACATTGCGACGAGTTCTTTCGGCCATAGCCTGCACTTTCCTAAATAGTCTAAGGTTGCTGATTCTTTGGATAATACTCTTGGTAGCCTAGCCGACCCAACAGCTGATTGCACATAACTTTGCTGGCCTGCTGCATCAAGTCTTCGTTATTAGTTTGAAAATCACTGAGCTGACACACCTGCAGGTTTTCGAAACCACACGGGTTGATACCAGCAAACGGCGCTAAATCCATCTTTATATTGAGGCTAAGACCATGGTAACTCCAGCCGTTCTTAATCCGCAGGCCCAGCGCAGCAATTTTAGCATCATTAACGTAGACACCGGGAGCTTTTGGCCGGGTTTGTCCGCTAACGCCAAACTCAGCCAAGGTGGCGATAATGCTTTGCTCAATAAGATCAACAAGTTGCCGCACACCAATGGCGCGACGTTTAATATTCAAAAGTAGATAAACCACCAACTGACCAGGACCATGGTAGGTAACTTGGCCACCTCTATCGATCTGTATTACCGGTATTGCCCCGGAATTTAGAATATGCTCAGCGCCACCTGCCTGACCTTGGGTATACACGGGTTTGTGACTCAGCAGCCAAAGCTGATCTGCTCGATCTGATTTAGGATGTTCTGCCAGATAACGCATTGATTCAAATAGGGGTATGTAGTCCTGCAGACCAAGTCTACGCACTACCAAATCAGGTAATTGGGATTCACTTACTGCTGGGGTTGCTTGAAACCACTTATAGTTGGCCAGACGCAAGCTACAGCACCATCTTGAGGTTGGGCAGCTTTTTTAAATCCTCGAAGATATTTTCCAACTGCTCCAGCCCCGTGGCAGCAATAGTTATCCGCACAGACACGTAATTATTTGACTTGCTGCGGTTTATTGTAATCAGCTCGAGGTCAATTTTACCTGTGTGAAGCTCTACAGTGGACACGGCATCGCGTTCAAAATTCCCCTGCGCCACACCAATCACCTTGATTGGATACAAGCAGGGAAATTCGATTTTGGGTGCCTGTACTTCTTCAGGACCCTTTTTATCAGTCATAGATTGTCCTAAGAGAAAAGGTTGCCAAAAAACAGTGACAGCCAATCCATAAAGCGCTTAAACACTCCGCCTTGCTCAACTGCCTGCATGGCTACAACATTGGACTGATAAATTAGATCGTCATTGAGCACCACATTTACGACGCCCATAATTTGTCCGTCGGTAATGGGTGCTCTGATAATTTCGTCAACATCAACACTGGCTTTCATTTCGTCCGCTTGGCCTCGCGGAATAGTCACATACACATCTTCAACGATACCTAGGTCCACCGCATCAGCCGCGCCTGAATACACAGGAACGTTAGCCAGCACTTGATTTGAGTCATACAGTTTGTGAGTCTCGTAGTAGCGAAAACCGTAAGTCAGCAATTTCTGAGTTTCAACGGCTCTGGCTTCTTCGCTCGCGGCTCCTGTAACGACGGAGATTAAACGCATGCCGTCACGCTCTCCTGAAGCGACTAAGCAATACCCAGCCGCATCTGTCCACCCGGTCTTTAAGCCGTCAACATTTCGGTCCCTAAACAATAAGGTGTTGCGATTGGCCTGACTGATCCCATTGTAAGTAAACTCACGTTCGGCATACATCGGATAAAATTCTTTGTGACGATAAATGGTTGCTCTGGCAAGCAAGGATAAATCCTTGGCCGACATCGTGTTGAAATACAGCTCGGTATCCAATCCACTGGCGTTCATGAAGAAGCTTTGCTGCATTCCAAGAATTTCAGCATATTGATTCATCATATCGGAAAAGGCTTCTTCACTGCCGGCGATGTGCTCGGCCATGGCCACGGAAGCATCATTGCCCGACTGGATAATAATTCCGCGCAACAGGTCTTCAACACTGACTTGAGTGTCGACACCTACAAACATTTTTGAGCCTTCCATCCGCCAAGCTTTTTCGGAGATATGCACTTGGTCGCTCAAACTTAAATTGCCGCTCATAATCTCTTCAGCGACAATATACGCCGTCATGATTTTGGTCAGACTAGCTGGCGGCAAGGCTTCCTGCGAATTCTTCTCAATAATTACCTGGCCTGTCGCGGCATCAATCAAGATATAGCTTGTCGCTGCGATGTCCGGTGCTCTGGGTATTATGGCAGGCGCCGCTGAGATGCTTGCGCTTGCAACCAGTGCCACGAAAACTGACGCTAAATTAATTAAAATCCTGTTTGGTGCTTTTAAACTACACATTAAAATAAGTTTTCCATTCATTAACTTGCTACATTTAGGCAAGAATTATAGCAAAAATATGCGTTAGAGAGTCAGTCAATATTGCCTCATAGGAACCCAAAGCTACTCTGTAACTGTATATGGGTTGCCTAAATTTGCTGAAATCACTTGCCGGCTTAATCTATCAATCTCGCCGATGTCATTCACAGGCCCAATCCGGACTCGGTGCATGGTTCCATTGCTGAGGGTTTGCACACTGCGAATAAACACTGGACGGTTGGTAAGCGTGCGCAATTGGGCCGAGACTGCCTCTGCCGAATCTCTTTGCGAATAGGCCCCAACTTGCAAATACTTTTCGGTGCCAGGCAGATTGTCTGTTGCTAATACTGTAGTCGGCCCATTGCTCGCAATAGTTCTATTTATATCGCCCCGCGGCACAATAGCATCCAGCTGCACTCTGGCGGTACCGAGATCCGCGTACCCTAGCTTTACAGCCGCCGCATAGGAAAGATCGATCAGCCGATCCCCATGAAAAGGCCCACGGTCATTTACTCTGACGATTATACTGCGATTGTTATCAAGGTTAGTCACCTGCAAAAAACTGGGTATTGGCAATGACTTGTGGGCCGCTGAGGCTAGGTACATATCGAACACTTCACCATTGGATGTCTTGTGGCCGTGGAATTTTTCACCGTACCACGAGGCAACACCTCGCTCGCTGTAGCCGTCTTCGCTGGGCATGACTGAGTAAGATTTACCAAGCACAGTATAAGGACTGCGATTGCCTGCCATAGTACGTTTAACTGGCACTGGGACAACCTCTGGAACTTGGGAGAGGTTAACATCTCGGTTCGGCGCCCTATCTTGGCTAATGCTGTAACGACCGCTATTGCTATTGGTTGGGGCGGTAGGAGCAGGCCCCGAGCTACAGGCCCCAATCAAAACAGAGCAAGCTAGTAGCACACTGGAAAATCGCAGATTTTTCATGTTTCACCTAAATTATCATCGCTGACACAATTGTATTAGGTAGTTAGCGTCCAATTATTAGTTTTTATTAACCTTTTCAGCTCCTTAAGCAGCAACTCTGAGACCTGGCATAGCCCTGGTGACAACTTAGGTGAGCTTTGGTCTGGCATGGGTTTGGATTGACATTAATAGACCAAACCCCACAAACAGTGTAACTACCGACGTGCCGCCCCGACTCATCAGCGGCAGCGGCAAGCCGATCACAGGCAATATGCCTGAGACCATAGCCATATTGACGAACACGTAAAAGAAGAAGGTAAGCGTAATACTCCCGGCAAGTAGGCGACTAAACATGTCTGTTGCAGAAAGTGCGATGTAAAACCCTCGCAGTAGCACAAACAAATACAGCGCTATCAAAAACAAAATGCCCAGTAGTCCAAACTCTTCGGCTAACACGGCCATAATGAAGTCTGTGTTGCTCTCTGGGATAAAGTCCAAATGGGACTGCGCACCATTGCCGTAGCCCTTGCCGTACACGCCACCTGAGCCAATCGCAATTTGAGATTGGATAATGTTGTAGCCAGCCCCGGTTGGATCGCGATAGGGGTCGATAAAAGTCAGAATACGATTTTGTTGGTGTTCTTTAGCAAGGAAAATATACCAAGCAGGAGACGCCAGCAGCAGCGCAACAAACCCAGCGAAAACAATCCGCCATTTGATCCCCGCCAAGAGCACAACAAAAATGCCAGACATGGACACCATCATCGCCGTACCCATGTCGTTTTGCACCACAATCAGCCCAGCAGGAAGCAATATCATAATCGCAGACCAAAACAGGTGTTTAAAGCGTGGCGGCAGCGGACGACTGGCTAGATACCAAGCCAGCAGCATAGGGACAATAAACTTCATCACCTCCGAAGGTTGAAAGCTCGGCAGCCCTGGCAGATCGAGCCAGCTTTTGGCGCCATTTTTTTCCACGCCGATAAACAGAACCAAAGCCAATATGCCTAGGCTTGCAACGTAGATTGAGGGAGCCCACTGCCTGTAAAAATGCACGTTGAACTGAGCGACAATAAACATCACCACCAACCCCACCATCATAGTCAGCGCCTGCCTTCTTACCACCGCCTCATCGCCGCCACTGGCGCTGTTTAAAACCAGCAGGCCAAAACAGCAAATCAACACAATGCCGATGACAAATGGCGGGTCGATATGAAGCGAGCGCCATAGTGACTTTGATCTGCTAGAGGGCGAATACAGACCTGTCGATTGCCTGACAAAATCTTGACTAATCATCTGTGCTGGACACCATCGACTCGTTAGCTTTAAGGGCGTCAAAATCAATATTCAAAATATCTAGTAAGTAAGCGTCTGTAATGGCCTTGGCGATAGGCCCTGCTACACTGCTGCCATGCTCGCCATTTTCAACGAAGACGGCGATGGCTATTTGAGGTTTAATCTGGGGGTTTTCAGCAGGAGCAAATGAGATAAACAGACCGTGATCTTTTCTCAAATCTGACACCACAATATCGGTGCTCGATAAAACATCCTGACTAATACCCACCACTTGCGCTGAACCCGACTTACCGGCCATTTTGTAGCTCATGCTTTTATCCACCTGCGCAATCGACGCATAGGCGGTTCCATTGTCCCGAAACACCTTTGAGTAAGGGCGATGGACAACCATCGTCATGGACTCTTCCATATAGCGCCAGTAATCAGGATCTTCCACTATCACGTCCGGCACAGGGTCTTCGATCACAGGGACATAGTCCTGGCCTTCAATCGCTTTAAGTAAGCGCGGCTGCACCACTTTGCCTTTGTTGGCGATGATCGCAGTCGCCGTTGCCAGTTGCAGTGGCGTTGCCCACATAAAGCCCTGCCCGATAGACGAGTTAATAGTATCTCCCGGATACCAAGGCTCACCTCTACTTGCCAGTTTCCATTCCTTCGAAGGCAAAACACCTGTTCTGGCATAGGCTATATCCAAGCTGAAATTGTCGCCGAAACCAAACTTGGACAGAAAGTCATGCATGGAATCGATCCCCATGCGATTGCCTAAGTCATAAAAAAAGGTATCGCACGATTGAAAGATAGCCTTTTGCAGATCGGTATGGCCATGGCCACCGCCTATGGCGGTTCGGAAGGTGTAGTCACCCCAGCGGTAAGAGACTCCCGGCAAACGAAAATAGCCGGGGTCTTCAATCGCAAAATCATAGTCTACGAGGCCTTGATGCAGGCCTGCTAAGCCAATAAATGGCTTAACAGTTGAACCCGGCGGGTAAGGGTTGGTCGTTCTGTCAAACAGCGGGGTGTTTACAACGTCCGTCACCAGCACACGGTAGTCCTTGTTGGTAATACCGGTTACAAACAGATTTGGGTCAAATCCCGGCTTACTGACCATAGCTAATATGCCCCCGGTGTTGGGGTCTATGGCAACAACAGCACCGCGGAAGTCACCCAGGGCTTGTTCTGCTGCTATTTGCAGCCGGCTATCAATGTGGAGCGTAATATTCTTTCCAGCTTTGGGATCAGTTCTATCCAGTCTGCGCATAATCTGGCCGCGATTGTTTTTTTCAACAATTTCGTAGCCTACCGTCCCATGCAAAATATCTTCGTAAGTACGCTCTATCCCGGTTTTACCGATATGGTTGGTACCGCCGTAGTTTTCACGCTCCACATCATCGAGTTTATCTAACTCATCGCGGTTAATTTCTGATACATAACCCACCGAGTGTGCGGTCAATTCAGCCAACGGATAGCTTCTTACAAATTGCGGTTCGATCGCTACACCGTCTAATAGATGAGAACTGACTGCTACCCTCGCCTTCTCCTCTTCAGTAAGCACATAGCGCAAGGGCACTGAACTAAATGGCACCCGATTTCTCTCCAAGCGTTTATAAAACTGCTCTCGATCCTCGTCGGTTAGACGAATCATATTCGACAGCTGATCTAGGGTTTGCTCAAGATTCGGCACTTGCTCTCGTACTATAGTGAGATTGAATATGGGCTGGTTATCCGCCAGCAGCGCGCCATTGCGATCAAAAATCAAACCTCGAGCTGGAGGCACGTACTGCGAATGCAGCCGATTGCCATCAGCACGGGAAGAGAAATAGTCATACTGACTTATTTGCAGATTAACGAGTTTCAGTAACAGAGCAAGGAACAGCAAACAAACGAAAATCCCAGCAATTATCAGCCGCCTAACAAACAACTGTGTTTCTGCTTCGTGATCTTTAAGCTGCCATTTACCGGCCATGAAATTTCTCTAAAAAAGTAGGGGGTTGGTGCCTGTGAAAGTCAATTTTCAAGCTTGCATATAGTTTAATCGGCTTCGATTCGCTGCGCTAAAGCCATGAATACTCAAGGTTTAGACCAGTTTGTGCTAATTAAGTTTAATATTGCCTTCAAACTCGTTGAAACTAAAGACCTTAAAAGAGAATTTTTTACAGCAGCGAAAAGGCTCGATGCCGCCGAAAAGCAAGAAACCCTATTCTCTGTGGTACGGGTGGCCCTTAATTACACTCACAGCCCGGTAAAACTGCTCTGCTAGGAGCACCCTTACTAATGGATGAGGAAGAGTGAGTTTGGACAGGGACCAAAGCGCGTCCGCGCGCCCGCGACAGGCATCGCTTAAGCCATCAGGGCCGCCAACTAGCAAGACTAAGTCCTTGCCCAAACCCGCTACTTTTTCAACCTCGCCCGCCAGTTCGGCAGTACTCAAGGCCCGCCCAGTGACCTCAAGCGCCACGACAAAACTATTTTTAGGCACTTTAGCAAGGATCAATTCACCTTCACGCTCAACCCACGTTGCGCTGGATTGTGCTTTACCACGTTGCGCCAGAGGCACTTCAATAAAACTCAGCGGAAGATCAGTCTTTAATCGCTTAATGTATTCAGCCGTTGCTGCCACGACCCATCCCGGCATCTTAGTACCAACAGCAATAACATCTACTCTCATTCACTGCTGGCGCTTGCCGCGGAAACCTTGGCCGCGCCGCTCTCAAAGGTCCAAAGCTCTTCTAAGTTGTAAAGCGCTCGCACCGGCGCCAACATGAGATGAACCACGACATCTCCAGCGTCAACCAAAACCCACTCAGACTGCATGCGACCTTCCACCCCAGCAACCTTGCACCCGGCCTCCTTGGCAGCTTTCAATGCAGAGTCTGCCATGGCTTTAATATGAGTATTAGACCGGCCAGTCACAATAACCATGTAGTCAGTTATTGACGTGAGCTTTTCTACGTTAATGCAGCTTATCCTTTCGCCTTTCATGTCATCTAGAGCCGCGACGATAACACCTGATAATTTCTTGCTTTTCAACCTGTACACCTTCCGTGAATTAATGAGATCTCTTGATAGAGGTGATTGTTTTCAATGTATTGCAAAACCTCAGGGCTTAACAACCCGGCAAGGTTTTTATTCAGCAATTTCTCCTGCCTCACCAAACTAGATGAAGCATCGTTGGCAAAGTCTTGATCAAAAAAATAGCCGCCACAGGGCTTCGCCATAAGCTGTCGCTCGTTGTCGACTTCGACCCCATAAGGCGCTAACTTTTTTTCTGTTTCTTGGCTGAGTGTTTCGCCGCCTCGGCTCAATACAAAAAGACTGCATAGAGCTAATATTTCTTGAAAGCGATGCCATGTTGGCAAGCTGTTGAATGAGTCAACACCCAACACTAAAACCATAATTGCGCCAGGGTTGCCTGCGCGCAATATTTTTAATGTATCTACCATATAAGACACACCCTCGCGGGTGAGTTCTAAGGTATCGATACTCAGCTCAGGCGATGCTTGAATCGCCAAATTTAGCATATTGACCCTATGTTCTTTCGACGCCTGAGTTGGAGCGCGGTGGTTGGGGATCTTGCAGGGGATAAGCTTTACACTATCCAACTTAAGCTGCTGCGCTGCATATTTCGCCGCAGCAACATGACCTAAATGGGGAGGGTCAAACATTCCTCCATAAACCCCAAGGCGCAAACTCATTGCCGGATGTGGCCATCGCCAAGCACAATGTATTTCTGTGAGGTCAGTCCTTCCAATCCAACGGGGCCACGGGCATGAAGTTTATCCGTGGAAATACCTATCTCAGCGCCAAGGCCATATTCAAAACCGTCCGCAAATCGGGTCGATGTATTGATCATAACCGAGCTTGAATCCACCTCACGGATAAACCGCTGTGAGCGACTATAGTCGCAGGTCATGATGGACTCGGTATGGCCCGAGCTGTAGGTGTTAATGTGCTCTATGGCTGCATCAATGTCGGCTACGACTTTAATCGAAACAATGGGTGCCAAATATTCTGTACCCCAATCCTCTTCGGAGGCAGCTATCGCCTGCGGTATCAGCTCGCAAGTGCGCTCACATCCTCTTATCTCGACCCCGTGAGCCAGAAACTCCTTTGCAATTTTAGGCAAAAATTCAGCGGCAACCGCCTCAGCCACAACCATTGACTCAAGCGTACAGCAAGTGCCATATCGACTTGTCTTCGCATTGACCGCTACCACTACAGCCTTTTCAATATCGGCAGAAATATCGATATAGAGATGGCAATTACCATCCAAATGTTTAATGACTGGAACTTTGGAGTCGGCGCTAATTCGTTTTATCAAGCCTTTACCACCGCGGGGCACAATGACATCGACAAACTCTGGCATCGTAATAAGCTTACCAACAACCTCGCGGTCAACTCGGTTAACCACTTGAATAATATTCTCATTTAGCCCTGCCGTCTTAAGGCCTCGGGCGACACAATCGGCAAGCGCTTTATTCGAGCAGATGGCTTCGGAGCCACCACGCAGGATTGCAGCATTGCCCGACTTCAAACAAAGGCTGGCCGCCTCGCAGGTAACGTTCGGCCTAGACTCATAAATAATGCCGATGACCCCCAAGGGCACTCGCATACGCCCCACCTGAATCCCGCTAGGGCGAAATCTTAAATCTGTTACTTCGCCAACCGGGTCGGCCAAGGCTGCCACCTGATTCAGGCCTTCGATCATATTGTCGATTCTCGCTGGCGTCAGCTCTAAGCGGTCCAAAAGCGCAGGGTCTAGATTCTTGCTCTTCCCTGCTTCCATATCTTTAGCGTTCGCTTGCATCAACTCCGCTCGCGCAGCATCGATTTCTGCGGCAATAGCAAGCAGTGCCTGGTTCTTTTGCCCGGTAGTCGCTTTCGCGATATCACGGGAGGCGGCCCGCGCGGTTTCACCCAGTTTTAAGGTATACGCTTCGATTTCGTTGATTTGCTGTTGTGGTTTATTCATTTATAAGCATCATCTGTCTTTTTGGGACAGTAATTCTCCATGGTTAAACGCGAATTCGGGGCCATTATACCTCAATTTGGCACAGACTTGCTGCCCATGGACAGGCGACAGCGAATAGTTTTATGCTTGGCCGGTCTTTTCCGATGGAATACGCCGCGCAATGTCAGCACCTACTCCCAACCACAGTGAATCCCCCAGGAAGTCTCCAACTCTAATCCAAGCCTTGATTCCTGTGAGCGCCCTGATCGCGCTTTTGTCTTTTTCAGTCTATTTATTTGGTGAAGACGCTAGCTATGGACCAAATCAAATAGCCCTGTGTGCTGGCGCCGTAGTGGCCTCATTCATCGGTTGGAGCAACGGAATTAGTTGGGATGAGTTAGAGCAAAGTATCATCTCTGGCATCGTGGTCGCACTCAAGCCGGTTTTAATTTTATTCAGCGTTGGCCTGCTTATTGGTACCTGGATCATGTCTGGTACAGTGCCAACAATGATTTATTACAGTCTGCTAATTCTGAATCCTGCGGTTTTTTACGCTGCTAGCTGCCTAATTTGCGGCCTTATTGCACTGAGCATCGGTAGCTCTTGGACCGTAGCGGGGACGGTCGGCATTGCGCTTATTGGTGCGGCGGCCGGCATGGGCTTGTCTGCGGAAATCACTGCGGGCGCAATAATTTCCGGCGCTTATTTTGGGGACAAGATGTCTCCGTTGTCCGAGACGACCAATCTGGCCCCGGCGGTCGCCGGCACAGACCTATTCTCACACATCGGCCACATGGTCTGGACTACCATTCCAAGTATTGTAATCGCCTTAATCTTATACGGTTTGATTGGGCTAAATATAGACTCTACCAATACTGCTCAAGACCTGGCTGTCACCTTAGAGCTGCTGCAGGCCAACTTTGTGCTTAACCCCATCATGCTGCTGCCAGTACTCGCGCTGTTGGTGATGGCCAATAAAAAAATGCCGCCAATTCCAACTATTTTAGCGGGGGCTATGATTGCGGTTGTGCTTGCCCTCATCTTCCAGCGACCCGCTATCTTTGCTTTGACCACCGATGTGGCCAGCGCGCCGCTGGCCCTGTTCAAAGGCGTGTGGCAGACACTGTTCAATGGTTTTAGTCTCGACAGCGGCAACGCAACCTTGGATGAGCTAATGACTCGCGGCGGCATGAGCTCCATGCTGAACACCGTCTGGCTAATCTTCTGCGCCATGGTGTTTGGCGCCGTGATGGATCACACCGGTTTATTGCAATGCTTAGTGAATTACGCCCTCGGTTTCGTGCACAGCACTGGCAGTCTAATTGCCACGACTATCGCTACCTGTATAGGTGCCAACATTATCACCTCTGACCAATACATTTCGCTGGTTTTACCCGGACGCATGTACAAAGCGGAATATGAAAAAAGAGGCTTAGCCATGAAAAACCTGTCGCGAACACTTGAAGACTCGGGAACAATCACGTCTCCATTGGTGCCATGGAATACCTGCGGCGCTTATATGAGTGGCACCCTTGGGGTAGCCACACTTGCCTATCTGCCCTACTGTTTCTTCAATTTAATTTGTCCGCTGGTGGCGGTTGCTTACGGCTTCTTAAACTTTAAAATCGCGCCCGCCGAGCCTAACCCAGATAGCAAGGAATTGAGCGCCTCTCCACAATAATTAAAAAGCATCGGCAAGTGTTAACCCGCCACAAACAAGCTCTTCTTTTTTGGCTTTGCTCAGCTGCTTAATTTTATACTCAAGCTTGAGCGCCGCCGAGCGACAGTTTAGAGGCGTGCTAAAAACAAGGCTCAAAGGCAGTTTTCCGCGCAACGATTTTGCCCCTTTGTTTACGCCTGACTCTCCGCTGTGCTCTTTAAGCCGGCGCTTAACATCGACAGTGATACCGGTGTAGAGACTGCTATCCCCACAGCGTATTATATAAACGAACCATAGCGCTGGCTCATCAGATGCAGGAGGCGTAAGGGTTAACTTCTCAGCCAATTGTCACCCTTATTAATTAGCAAACCATCGCGCTGCAGCTTGATTAAATGAGCAAGCATGGTTTTCTTCGCCCACGGAATTAAATGTTCTGCCACATCGTCATACACCACAAGTACCAGCTGATCCACATTAGACGATACCAGTTTGTCCACACCCGCTAACACTTTCTGCTCGCGCTTTAGACGGTGAGCGATAAGTTTTTCAATTTCCAGGTTTGGCTGCTCCATAAGCGCGCCGTGTCCTGGTGCTAAGTAGCGCAGACCCAACTTGGCGATATTCGATAAAGACTCTAGGTAGTGGGACATGTCCCCGTCAGGCGGCAAAATCACCGACGTAGTACCCTCCAATACATGGTCCCCTGTGAACAGCATCTGTTCTTGCTCCAATAGATAACACAGATGATTTGAAACATGCCCCGGCGTATGGACTAGCCGTATTGAGTAATCATCAAGCCGGATCACGTCATCATGCTGCCAGTTTTTATTGGGCTTAAACTCTCTATCATGATTTCCATCCAAGGGCGCCGGCAGCCCAACAAGCTCCGCACCAGTGGCTTCCTGTAAGCGCTGTGCCCCAGGAGAATGGTCACCGTGAGTATGGGTTACCAAAATATACTTAAGCTCACGCCCGTTAATCGCGGCTAAAAAGTTATCACACTGAATATCATCGCGCGGGCCTGGGTCGAGCAAGCTCAACTGTTGGTCGCCAATTAAGTACGAGTTAGTCCCCCTACCCGTCATCGGCCCCGGGTTTCTGCCGAGAATTTGATGCACCGGGATACTGGTATTACCTACTCTAATTGGCTTTCCTGCTTCGCTGTTGACCATAACTGCTCCGTTGAACCTGTTGCTTTTCGTCTATGATATCCTGACCAGCGCCCCCTCAATAGGGCTGCCCTAGCTTGCCTAATTGCCACTGGAAGTTGCGGCTGATTCACGACATAATTGGCCGCCTTAAAACACCGCTAAGCTCCAAATTTTGTCAACTATAAGAATAACACTCTATTGACAGCGCCTTATCTGGAATTGAGAGCAGCTTACACGGGCCTTGATCACGTAGCCCTAAGCACCGTCTCGAACGCCCGACCTCTAGGATACCCCTGATGTATAAAATAAAAACCTATAATGCGATTTCAGGCCGCGGCCTCACTCGCTTTGATAAAGCGCGCTTTGAAGTAAATGAACACCTTGCCGGCGAGGACGCTATTTTGTTGCGCAGCTTCAAATTGGACATTGCATCCATCCCCGACACTGTGAAGGCGGTTGCCCGCGCCGGAGCTGGAGTAAACAACGTACCTGTGAATTCCTGCACGGCAAAAGGAATTGTGGTGTTCAACACCCCTGGAGCCAATGCCAATGCTGTTAAGGAGTTGGTGGTTTGTGGCTTGCTGTTAGCCTCTAGAGGAATAGTTCAAGGCATCCGGTTTGCAAATGAGCAATCGGATGTCACGGACTATGCTGAGCTATCCAAGTTAATGGAGCAAGAGAAAAAGCGCTTTAGCGGCTTTGAAATTGCCGGCAAAACACTGGGGGTTGTCGGGCTGGGCGCTATCGGCTCACTTGTCGCAAAGACTGCAATCGATCTAGGCATGAACGTACTTGGCTATGACCCCGCCCTGTCGGTTGAAGCCGCGTGGCGGCTTCCTGCTCAGGTCAAACACATTAAGAATCTAAGCTCGCTTATGGCAAAAGCAGATTTTGTCACACTACATTTGCCGGTATTGGATTCAACTAGAGGCCTTATTAGTGCGGAAATGTTGGCACAGATGAAGCCTGGCAGTTGCTTACTAAACTTTTCTAGAGATGAAATAGTAGACCCAAGCGCTTTGGCCGAAGCTCTCGAATCAGCAAAGCTTCGCCTGTATGTCTGTGACTTTCCGAGGCCCGAGTTTATGAACAGGCCTGAGGTTATTGCGATGCCTCATCTTGGCGCCAGCACCGAAGAAGCCGAAGAAAACTGCGCAATCATGGCGGCAGACCAGCTAGTGGATTTTCTTGAAAATGGCAATATTAAGAACTCGGTGAATTTTCCCAACCTGTCGCTGGAACGTGCGCCTAACAGTACAGCCTGCACAAGACTGGCTATCAGCAACAAGAATGTGCCAAAAATTTTGGGCCAAGTATTGTCAGTTCTTGCTGACCAGAATATTAACGTTCTAGACATGCTAAACAAGAGCCGAGGAGAGATTGCCTACAACCTTATCGATCTCGAGTCCCAGCCATCTAGCACTGCCATTGATGCAATATTGGCAATTGAAGAAGTAATTCAGGTTACCTTACTCTAAGACTAAGCCACAGAACTTAGCTATAAAACTAACGACAAGAATTAACTACTATCAGGAAAACTACCATGAAACGCGTATATAACTTTGGTGCCGGCCCAGCCATGCTGCCGTTGGAAGTGATGGAAAAAGTACAGGCAGAATTTCTAGACTATAAAAATTTAGGCGCTTCAATTATCGAAATTAGCCATCGCTCAAAAGAGTTTGACGAGGTGATCAACCGCTGCGACGAACTGTTAACAGAGCTGGCAAATATACCCAGCAACTATAAAATTCTATACGTGCATGGCGGCGCCCAGATGCAGTTTTCCGCTGTGCCGCTAAATTTAATTGGTCGCAACCCCTCACAAAAGGCTTCTTTTGTGCTCACCGGCACTTGGGCCGAAAAAGCTAGCAAAGAAGCAGCCCGGTACGGTACTGCTGTGAACATCGCCAGCAGCGCCGACAAAAACTTCAGTTACATTCCTAGTTACGATAGGTCAATGCTTGATGACGACAGCTCCTACCTACACATCGTCAGCAACAACACGCTTTTTGGCACCCGCTGGCACCAGTTTCCAGATACCGGCGATATTCCCTTGGTTGCAGATATGACGTCCGAGTTTATGTCCCGCAAAATCGATATCAGCAAGTTTGGTATTATTTTCGCTGGCCTGCAAAAAAACTTGGGCCCAGCAGGTCTCGCCTTGGTGATTGTCCGCGAGGACCTATTAGAACATGCCCTGCAACAAACACCTGCCCTACTAAACTACGCCACCTATGCCAAAGAGCATTCTTTAGCCAATACCAACAACACCTTTGCTATCTATATGATGTCTTTAGTCATGGAATGGCTCAAACAACAAGGTGGCGTTGAAAAACTCGAACAGCAAAATGAAACAAAAGCTAAGATCCTTTACGATGCTATCGATGGCAGCGATTTCTATCTCGGCGCTGCCCATCCAGACCATCGCTCGATTATGAATGTCACGTTTAATCTAGCTAAAGATGAACTGCTGGATGCTTTCGTAGAACAGGCGGCAGCACGGGGGCTCTACGCGCTTAAGGGGCACCGCGTAGTAGGGGGAGCCAGAGCATCAATCTATAACGCAATGCCCATTGCTGGCTGCCAGGCCCTTGCAGACTTTATGGCTGAGTTTGAAAAGGCAAACGGCTAATTAAAACAGGTCAAGCCCGCAGACTCGGGCTTGGCCTTACTGTAAGCTGCCTGTGGCTTCAGATTCTTTTCGAATACTCATGACTACTCACCGCAAAATAATACACTGTGACTGTGATTGCTTTTATGCCTCGATTGAAATGCGAGACAACCCCGCGCTGCTTGGCATTCCCCTCGCAGTAGGCGGCTCTCCCAACCGCCGTGGTGTCATTGCTACCTGTAACTATGAAGCGAGGAAATTCGGCATCCATTCAGCTATGGCGTCTCATACCGCGCGGTTACGCTGCCCAGACTTAATAATCATTAAGCCTGATATGCAGAAATATCGAGAAGCCTCCAAGCAAATCCATGAAATATTTAAACGTTATACAGATATCATAGAACCACTCTCACTAGACGAAGCCTACCTTGATGTGAGTGCGTGCACAGCCTATCAAGGCAGCGCCACCCTGATTGCAGAATCGATTCGACAAGCGGTAAAAGACGAAGTGAAGATCACGATCTCTGCAGGTGTGGCAGCAAACAAATTCCTCGCAAAAGTTGCAAGCGACTGGAATAAGCCAGACGGAGTATTTGTGGTAGAGCCTGAAGATACTCTCGAATTCGTTTCTGCGCTGCCGGTAAAAAAACTCCATGGCGTTGGCAAAGTTACGGCACAAAAAATGAAGTCTCTTGGAATCACAACCTGCAAGGATCTACAGGCAATTAACCCCGATACACTCAAGAAGCACTTTGGAATTTTTGGCGAGCGGCTATCGCAGCTAAGCCTCGGCATCGATGACAGGCAAGTAAAAACATCTCGTACCCGTAAATCCGTGAGTGTCGAAAACACCTACGCAAAAGACCTTCGGCAACTCCAAGAGTGCCTCAATGAACTGCCCGAGCTGGAAACTCGACTGGAAAAGCGACTGCGTGAGATTCGCAGCCAGTATAAAATTCACAAGCAGTTTGTTAAGGTAAAGTTTCATGATTTTGAGCAAACAACCGTAGAAATGATTTCCCCAATACTAGATAGCGAGAACTTTCGCAGGCTGTGCACAGAAGGGTTTCAGCGCGGCGATAAGCCGGTAAGGCTTCTGGGTGTGGGGATACGACTTCAGCCTCTAACTGAACCCTCCTCGAGCACTTTGGCTGAATCTCAATTGCTGCTTACTCTCGAAGGGTTTGGTGAGCTATGAGCAGATATAGACCGCCACAAAAGCCAGGCTCAAGCTACATTACTGCCGAAGGCGAGCGAACGTTGAAGAGTGAACTGCATCAGCTGTGGAAAGTTGAACGCCCACAGGTGACCCAATCAGTATCTGAGGCCGCTGCGATGGGCGATAGATCTGAAAACGCCGACTACATCTACGGTAAGCGACGTCTGCGAGAAATTGATTCTCGCGTGCGCTACTTAAGTAAGCGGCTCGAAGACTTTACTGTTG
>JBLGBD010000022.1:0-32654 GCA_047617585.1 Pseudohongiellaceae bacterium
TGTTATAGACCAATAGAATCTCGTTCAGATTCAGAAAAAACCACCTGCAACGACCTCGGCGCAATTCATTGCCTATCTTAAAAAGATCAAAAACGCTAACTGCCATAGTGGTATCCGTGACTAAAAAAAGCCTGTTATAGACCAATAGAATCTCGTTCAGATTCAGAAAAAACCACCTGCAACGACCTCGGCGCAATCCAGTGCAAACTCTTTGGGAGCATGATCCATGCCAAGGATTTTAGATAGGACTAATTTCCAGCCAATCACCAAAACAGCTAATTTTTAACGGTTAACAAATACCAATCAAGCAGCCCACCTAGAACGGCTTGCTCCAACATTAGGCATTAACCACTGTGTGACTTCTTGCAGGGCACTGTTGATGCGAGCATAGACCTCGAGAGTAAAAAATATCGGGTACTAGCGTGGAGCCTGGGGAAAGGACTGATACCACTGGCATTTTAACTTTACAAAAAAAAACGGCGACCTGAAGCTGTCGCCGTTTTTTGCTCTGTGATATTACAGCCCTTGTTGTAAGATGCTGTACTTCCAGCCGTTACGAACTACCGCAGATCAAATCGATCTAGGTTCATAACTTTAGTCCATGCCGCGGCGAAGTCTTCCACAAACCTCTGCTGGGCATCGGCGAAGGCATACACTTCGGCAACCGCGCGTAGTTCTGAGTTTGAACCGAAGATCAAATCCACTGGAGTTGCTGTCCACTTAAGTGCGCCAGTATCTCGGTCACGACTTTCGTAAATGCCCTCTGTGCTAGACTTACTCCATACAACCGACATGTCTAAAAGGTTGACGAAGAAATCATTGCTCAAAGTGCCAGCGCGATCAGTGAACACACCGTGATCAGCGCCACCAGCGTTGGCGTCTAGCACCCTCATGCCACCGACTAATACTGTCATTTCTGGCACTGTCAGCGTTAGCATGCTAGCTCTTTCCACTAACATCTCAGCGGGAGAGCGGCGATCGCTTTGGGTAAAGTAGTTGCGGAAACCATCGGCAGCCGGCTCAAGTACGGCAAACGAATTAACATCTGTTTGTGCTTCGCTCGCATCTGTACGACCCGGTGTGAATGGGACATCAATATCATGGCCAGCATCTAAAGCCGCTTGTTCGATGGCTGCAGAACCTGCCAACACGATTAGGTCAGCCATTGAAATCTTTCTACCGCGGCTGCTGGTGCCATTGAAATCAGATTGAATTCCTTCTAATACTTCAAGCACTTTAGCCAGTTCAGCAGGATTGTTTGCTGCCCAATCTTTCTGAGGTGCCAAGCGAATTCGAGCACCATTAGCACCGCCACGGAAGTCGGTATCTCGGTAAGTTGCCGCCGAAGCCCATGCCGTTCGCACTAATTCAGAGACAGTTAGACCTGACTCCAGTACGCTAGTTTTTAGGCGGGTAATGTCGCGAGCATTCACAAGGTCAAAATCAACTGCTGGCACAGGGTCCTGCCAGACTAACTCGTCTTGAGGAATCATTGAGCCGAGGTAGCGCGTGCTAGGCCCCATGTCTCTGTGAGTCAACTTAAACCAAGCCCGGGCAAACGCGACTTCAAACTCTTCTGGGTTTTCTAACCAGCGAGTAGTTATCGCGCGGTATGCCGGATCTGTTTTCAGCGCTAAGTCTGTTGTAAACATGATCGGTGCATGACGCTTCGATGCATCATGGGCATCTGGCACTAAATTCGAGGCTTCACCATCAGCAGGGATCCACTGGATAGCACCAGCTGGGCTACGAGTTTGAACCCATTCATAGGCGTATAGGTTTTCCAAATAGTTATTGGTCCACTGGGCTGGGTTAACTGTCCATGCGCCTTCTAGACCGCTGGTGATGGTATCGGCGCCTTTGCCGGTGCCATAGCTATTCTTCCAGCCCAAACCTTGCTGCTCGATGCTCGCGCCTTCTGGCTCAGCACCTACATTGCCTGCCGGGGGCGCTGCACCGTGGGCCTTACCAAACGTGTGGCCACCAGCGATCAAGGCCACAGTCTCTGCGTCGTTCATTGCCATGCGACCAAAGGTTTCGCGGATGTCATTGGCAGCAAGCTGCGGGTCTGGGTTGCCATTAGGGCCTTCAGGGTTAACGTAGATCAAACCCATTTGTACAGCGCCTAAGGGCTTCTCTAACTCTCGATCACCGCTGTAACGTTGATCTGCCAGCCACTCACCTTCTGGGCCCCAGTAGATCTCTTCTGGCTCCCATGCGTCATCACGGCCACCAGCAAAACCTGCAGTTTGAAAACCCATCGAATCCATCGCCACGGTGCCGGCTAAAACCATTAAATCGCCCCAAGAAACGCTGTTACCGTATTTTTGCTTGATCGGCCACAGCAAACGCTGGGCTTTATCTAGGTTGGTATTGTCCGGCCAGCTATTAAGTGGCGCAAACCGCTGCATACCGCCATAGGCGCCGCCGCGACCATCACTGACTCGGTAAGTACCCGCACTGTGCCATGCCATGCGAATGAAAAATGGGCCATAGTGACCATAGTCCGCCGGCCACCAGTCTTGAGACGTAGTCATTACCTGGACTAGGTCAGCAGACAGCGCCTCAAGATCCACCCTTGAAAACGCTTCCGCGTAGTTAAAATCATCACCCAACGGGTTTGATTCAGCGGCATTATTACGCAGCGGCTCAAGGTCAAGGCGGTTAGGCCACCAGTAATCATTGGACGCGACCCCTTCTTGGGCTGACGCGATATTTATGGAGGCGAGCGGAGAAAGTCCGATCGCGGCCATAGTAATTAGGGAAATGGTTTTTCTAAGCATTTTGCTTTACCTCCTGGAGGTTTAAATTCCTTCTTGTAGCCGTGTTTGTAAACTTGATTTACTCATTCTTCATGGTTCAACAGAGCCCTGCTGTCTCAACGTTTCTGCATCGAAAACCAGTGATTAGAGCCATGGTGTGACTGTATTGGTTGACGGGAAAACAATCCAATGAATAAATTCGATAATGATAATCGCTAATAGCGAACATCTACCCCACCCTAGCCTTTGACCGTGGCGAGTAAAGTCTTCAATAGCTAAATGGCATTCGAGTAGAGTTGAGTTAAATCTAAATACGAATCGTTTGCATTTGCATTTATGTGGTGATATTGTCTCAGCAAATCAACCAAAAGCCGTCTCGACTAGCTGCTTTAATCACCAAACATCGTTATGAAAAATAAAAATGCTTCGCCCAAAAATCCACCGGCTGCTTCCGTTAGTTCAACCAGAACAAGCAGCGAAACGCTGTTCGGTGAGCACAACCAGCTTGTGATTGTACACAACGGCCAGGACTACTTATTACGGATTACTTCGGCCAACAAGTTAATCCTTAATAAGTAAATAGTCTGACCAATCAATATAGAGTCAAGCCAGCCACCCAGCTTCTACGCCAGGCAGCGAGCCAGATTCTTCTGAAAAGGAGAATTAAGAATGGGTTTCGCTACGCACTCAAAACCCGCTAAACCAACTGCAAATGCAATTTGGCAAACCACTTCGCTGCGATATTCGATAGTCCCATTGCTATTGTCGCTGTCCCACAGCGCCGCCTCGCAATCGAGCGTCCAGCGCATAGAAGAGGTGGTAGTCAGCGCCTCACGTTTACCGCGTACTATCGAAAAAATCGCAGGCACAGTGACTTTAATTTCTGCCAACGAGATCGAAAAACAGTTAATGAATGACCTAAGCGATCTCACCCGGTTTCAACCTGGGCTTTCAATGGATGCGGCAAGCCGCGGTGGCAATGAGGGCTTTAATATTAGAGGTATCGGCGGCAACCGAGTGCTCACCGTGATTGACGGCATTCGCAGTAGCGACATTTATGCGGCAGGGCCCTCGTCCTACGGTAAAGACAGTTTCGAAGTCGATGATTTCAAATCTGTAGAGATAATAAGAGGACCGGCGGCGGTTCTGTATGGCGCCGACGCCCTCGGTGGCGCGGTTTTAATTCAAACTAAAGGCCCCGGCGACTACACAGGGGGCCACGAAGGCAATTTTTTTGCACTGCGAGGCTCTGCCGCGTCGGCCGATGAGCAATACAAAGGTGGCTTCACCGCGGGCGTGCAGCGCGAATCTTTTAGCTTCATGACTCAATACACCAGTCGCCAGTTTCAAGACCCTGATGTGAAAGGACCGGGAGCACTGAATCCCACTGACGGCAATTCAGATGCCCTACTGCTGAAAGCCAGTTTTGATATTTCACCTTCGCAACAGCTAACGCTGACAGTTGATGAATACCGCGAAAGCAATTCCATCAATCTAATATCCGACCTCAGCAGTTCTGTCGCAGACTCTCAAGGACAAGATGAAACCAGCCGTTCCCGTGTCGGAATCGCCTACAGCTGGGAAGGAAATACAGTCCTGTTTGATGGGTTCAATGGCTTTGCCCAGCAGCAACAAACCCAGGCTAGTCAACAGACCGACCAGCTCAGACTAAGTTTTTCTTTTCTAAACCCTAGGCAGCGCTCTACTTTCGCTGGTACTGATGCGATCAGAGCAACAGATTTACAGTTTAATCAATCAACCCGCGCCGTCGGTCTAAACTTTACTAAGTCTTTTAGCGGGCAAAATCAAACTCATACTGTCGCCTACGGCGCTAATTTCGATGAGACAGAAACACAGCGTCCTCGCAACCGATGTGACACTGAAATAACCTCAAACGCGGTTACCTGTAGGATTTCACCCTTTCCTTTCGCGCCGACAGAAAACTTTCCCAACAAGACTTTTCCAGATTCTATTACTCAAAGATCAGGCGTGTATCTGCAGAACGAGATCCATTTTGATTCATTAGGATTGACGCTAATACCTGGCATCAGATATGACCAGTATCAAATGGACCCCCTGCCAGACCCATTACTTGATAGTAGCGGAATTATCGCGAGTTTTGGCGGCTTCAATGTTGAAAGTATTGACGAAAGCGCCACTTCAATCAGCTTTGGCGCGATCTATGAAATCAGCAACTCCTACTCTGCCTTTTTGCAATACGCAGAAGGTTATCGCCCGCCCAACTTTGATGAGTCCAATCAAGCCTTCGTCAACTTAGGGCTAGGGTATGCCACAGTACCAAACCCTAATCTCAACCCTGAGTCGAGTCGTGGCATTGAACTTGGTCTGCGGGCAAACTATGAACAAGCGTTTTTTAGTGCAACCGTTTACAACAATCGCTACCGCGACTTTATAGACAGCCAGTTTGTCGGCATCCAAAACAATATCAGCTTGTTTCAAGATGTAAATATTGGTCAGGCTCAGATTCGTGGCGCCGAGTTGATGGGGGCATTATACCTATCACCGCAGTGGCAAATTAGAGGATCACTTGCTTATGCCCACGGCGATAACCTAGACGCTAACATTGCATTGGATACTGTCGAACCTTTGACCGGAGTTTTCGGGCTAGGTTACGACAACGCGAATAATGCATGGGGTGGCGAGCTGATGTTGACCGTTGTCGACAGCAAAGACCGAGTCTCTTCGCAAACACTAGCAACCACCGAGGCATTTCAAGTGCTAGACCTGCTCAGCTACTACCGCTTAAACGATTCACACAACTTAAGATTTGGTGTTTTCAACCTACTGGACGAACAATATGCAAGATGGGCATCAATACGAGGTCTCGAAGCAAATGCCACTGCCAATATTGCCAATTCCCAACAGCCTGGTATTAATTTCAGAATAGGATATAACTATGAATTCTAGCATTTCGTTAACCATCCCCGACAAACATATTACCAACCGAAAATATCGCGTATGGACATTTTCAATCTTGATCATGGTCCTGACAAGTTGCCAGACCAACTTAGAAACCGCGAAAGCCGATGCAACAAGTAATGTGAACAACGCATCGTTCGGCGTGCTGGTCATGGCCCATGGCGGCACCGCGGAATGGAACGCGAGCGTAGTTGAATCAGTGGCTCCCCTACAGTCACGTTTCCCTGTTGAGATAGCATTTGGCATGGCAGACGCCAGCTCCATTCAAGCTGGAATTGCACGGCTAGAATCGCGGGGAGTTGATCAGATAGGGGTGGTTCGCCTGTTTATTTCTGGCGAGAGCTGGTTCGAGCGCACCTCACAAATCCTTGGCCTCACCCCTGGCGCACCTTTGAAGCCCGCAACGCACTCAGACGATATTCATACGGCCCACGGTGCAGGTGCAGCAAGCCATATACCCATGGCATTTTGGCAAGTCGAAACCAGTGCAAAACTCGCGATGAGCATCGAAGGTTTATCCGAAGCCAAAGAGATGGACTCAGTTTTACTTTCCCGCATGAGTTCTTTAAGTAGCAGTCCGGCAAGCGAAGTCGTTGTGGTATTGGCCCATGGCCCTGGTGATGATGGTGAGAATCAGCGCTGGATAAACCAAATAGAGCAGCGTTTAACCCAGACGCAGCAAAGCTTGGCATTCGATGAGATTCGCGTGTTTACACTTCGCGAAGACTGGCAAGACAAGCGGGTTGAAGCTGAACACCAAATCCGCGCTTACGTGAGCGCAGCCAGCGAAACTGGAAAGACCGTGATTGTCGTCCCCTATCGGGTGCAAGGCTTTGGCCCATATAGGGATGTACTCGCAGGCTTAAACTATCGAGCTGATGGGCTGGGTTTGGTGCCCCATGACAACGTGAGTTTGTGGATAGAAAATCAGGCGCAACAACTGCAGCGGGAACTAGCACGTATGCAGGCCAAAAGTAATCGGCAATACCAGCTTGCACACAATGCGCTTGAATGAAATGTTTTGAATACGCTTTTCGAACAAACAAAAAATGGCGATGAACACTCATCGCCGTTTTTCTTTAAGGTGCTGTTTCGACACCCAATCAGTTTAGAATCTGGGCGGCCAACACTGTTGTGTTAATGCGCTATAACTCGGTTTGTGGACACACCAAAAACTTACTGCCAGTTGCTTTGGCGTTGTACTTCTTCACCACGTCTGTCTGCAGCGCTTCGGCGAGGGATATTTCATTGGTATAGTGGCTGGCAAATGTGGTGGTCAATTCGTTAGCAACCCGGGTTCGCAGCTTTGTTGCCACGTCGTTGCCCACCCGAGCAAGAAAGTTTGGCAGCAACCAGCCGCCGACTCCCCACGCCATGCCATAGCCTCGGTTTAGCACTGTAGGGGATACATCTAAACCACCGTACAAATAAACCTGCTTATGTTTCACCGAGCCGTAAATACTGTAGCCCCCTGGCGTTCGCGCAGCCGCAGCTTCCATAGCGGCTAGAATAGTCGACGCCAAGGTTCCACCGCCGGTAGCATCGAACCCAAGAGTTGCGCCTGTGGCATGAATTGCATCAGTTAATTCAGCCATAAAATTGTCTGAACTGCTGTTTACTATGTATTTCGCACCCATGCCGCGAAGCAACTCCGCCTGCTCTTCTTTGCGGACAATATTTACCAAATCAACACCGCCATCGATACAAATACGATTCAACATCTGACCAAGGTTGGACGCCGCTGCGGTATGAACTAGCGCCGTGTGACCTTCTAAATTCATAGTCTCGATCATGCACAACGCGGTTAGTGGATTTACGAAACACGAGGCGCCTTCTTTTGCCGTGTTACCCGAGTGAAGCGGTAAGCAAACAGAGGCATCCACACAGCGGTATTGGCTATACATGCCACCACCCATAACTGCTACGACCTTGCCCATTAAACCTTGTGCTAATTCGCTGTCGCCAGCGGCGACTACAGTGCCTGCGCCTTCATTACCTACAGGCAAAGCTTGACCAACTCTGGCTTTCATTACAGCCATACCCTGCTTTGACACGGGCGCGGTTAGAACAGTTTTTGCACCGGCGCCTGATGTGGCGGCGTTGGCCATGTCCGACCAGCCAAACATAACGCCATGGTCGGAAGGGTTGATCGGGGTTGCTTCAATTTGAACAATAACCTGATTGGCGCTGGGCACGGGCATTGCCTGCTCCACTAGCTCCATTCGCAGCTGGCCTTCGGCAGTGATCGTGGAAAGCATTTGTAGATATGTCGCGGGTATAGTCATGATAATTCTCTTCTTGCAGATGAATGATAAAGCCACTAAAGACTAGTTATTGCAGTGCACTTATCTTACGGTAAAAGGCTGCCTGGGTGTGGTTTTAAATAAATGTGGGTTTAAATAGCTATTGCTAGCCTCGCTCTCGTGTTGCTCAGGCAAGAAGTCAATTTCGCGCAATAGCTATCGCGATGTATGTGCCTTACCGCAGCCTTTCAAGGCTTGGTGCTGCTTGAAAAGTGGCCTTGTGGTCAACAAGCCAGGCAGTTAGTTGCTGCTGACCCCCGCAACTGACAGCACAAACAGACCCTACAATTTCAACCCCTACTGCTTGCTTTGGTAGACACCAAAATGCACGAATGGTGCATTGGCGGGCTCACCAGGTCGAACATTTTGGGGCACTTGATGCCGCACTGGCGGCAGGCTCTTTAGATAGGCTGCTATGGCAAGGGCATCATTTTCTGTGATACTAGCGAACGCTGGCCACGGCATAACCGGCAGACTACGTGAACTGTGATCTGCAGTGCCTACTCTAATCATCTGCACTAGTCGGTTGATGGTCCAGCTACCTAAACCAGTCTCCATATCAGGAGTTAGGTTTGGCGGATAAACAACCCCCGGAAAGCTATCCACGAATGGGCTGGTATAGGCGATGCCAACACTTGAACCTGCCAACAGTCGAGACGAATTTACATTGCCCACTAACGCTCCATCGGTATGGCAGCTACCGCAGCCCAGCAGGCCAACTAGATATCTACCTTGCTGCAATTGCTCGGCCGAGTAATTTGGGGTGAGCAAGGGTTCGGGCATCGCAAAAATCGTGGTGGGGTCAAGCTGGTCAAAGTCGTCTAGCGGGTTATAGTTGCTACTGACTTTGGCAGTGCAGCTGGCAAGTAGCATACTAAAACTCAGCGCAATAAAAGTTGTAGGTGTCAGATTCATAGTGCTATCCGCCGTTAGGAAGTGAAATTGAACAGTGCCGCTGACTAAACGGCAAACGCTCTATCATGTTTTTGACCGAATTGTCTTTGCAAAGCGCTAAGCGCATCTATCGCCTAATATAACTACCGTTTCTACATCACGTTATAGGCAATGCTAGTGGGATAGGACGTCAGCAGGTCACGAAACGTTTGCAAAAATGCGCCTCGCGCCCGGCCCTCATGCATATACTCGCCGGGGCTCACGGTATGGATACGGCTGATCTTGCCGCCCCAAACTGGTTTGTTGGTCGCTGTTTCGCGCATGGTAATATCTACCACAGCAATATAGCGCAGATTTTCAGTAATCGATTCTGAGCGGAAGAACGGATCAATATTTTCTTGCTCGGCATCAAGGTTCACATGCTCGTAGGTGAGGGTTACGATAAGGTCATTGATTTGATCGTTTCGCTCCATACCCAACTCGCCGAATGCCGACGCAAACTCACTGATCACATATTTTTGTAGAAAAATCGGCATGTTTTCGGTTCTGATGCCATACGCTTCGTAAGATGCATAATTACCTGGGCAACATAGTGTTAAGCTGTTGCCTATTTGCAGCCCGTATTGGGCGCAGCTAGAAAGCGTCACCATAATGGTAAGCAGAGCCAACAAGCCTAACCTAGTCCTTTTCATCAGTGTTCTCCAATGAGTCAGTAATTCACAAAGTCTGTCTTACTGGGCTCATAATAGTACGCCGATACTGCTGCATCATGATGTAGATCAGAAAAACCGCGACTAGGCATTTAGAGCCAATCTAAAAATGTCTAGCCAGACCCGCTGTGGAATCTTTTTAGTGCTTAAAGCTGTTTTATATCCGTGAAAAGCGCACTAAAGATAGGGTGAAAAAAGCCATGCCATGGCATTTCGAAAAGCTCGCCATTTGGGTAACGCGGCGAGCTCAGTTTCGGTAACTGGAGTGGATAGCTTTTCCTGCTTCGCAAAATAAGCGGCTAATTCGGCGCAGAAATCTTGATCAAATATTTCAACCGCCAACTCATAGTTTAAGCGCAGGCTTCGCGGATCTAAATTAGCGGAGCCAATTAAACAATAGTTATCGTCTATCAAAAGCGCTTTTGTGTGGATAAAAGGCGCTGGCTGCATATAGACAACAAGGCGGCGGGCTAGGACGCTTTGCAGACTATGCTCCATGGCCCACCTCACCAGCAAGTTGTTGGTTTTTCTGGGCAGGAATATTTTGACATCAACACCTCGCAGCCTGGCACCAATCAATGCGCCTAAAAGATCTAAATCTGGCAAAAAATACGGCGTCATTATCCAAAGCCGATGCTGGGCTGATGAGACAACGCCTACTAACAGCTCATTCAACTTATCTCGGTATTCGTTTGGCCCGTCTAGAATAAGTCTTGCCCAAGTTTTTGACTGGTAGTTCGTTCTATTGCTGGGCTTAAACACTGTTTTACCTGTGATGCCGCTGCAGTGGTTCCAGTCTTTAAGAAAAGCCCGCTCCAAATCATCAACTATTTTGCCCTGTAGTCTAAAGTGCAGATCTTTGGCCTGTGAATGTATCGGCCTGCTGCCTATCACCTGCTTAGCACTGATATTTTGCCCACCGGTATAGGCGGTTACTCCGTCAACTATCATTATCTTTCTGTGATTACGTGTATTGATATTAAGTGAAGGCGGAAACAAA
Source organism: Pseudohongiellaceae bacterium (assembly GCA_047617585.1). Taxonomy (GTDB): domain Bacteria; phylum Pseudomonadota; class Gammaproteobacteria; order Pseudomonadales; family Pseudohongiellaceae; genus UBA9145. The sequence goes on from JBLGBD010000022.1 coordinate 10,610, forward strand.
GTGATGGGATTGAAATATTTGACGTTTATTTTGGCAGCCCTTAGCGCTCTTCCTGCTGGCGGTGGGTAGGCTATGGCGCCCAGCCCATCTACTATCACTCTAACCTCTACCTTGCGCTGCAACGCCCGGGACAAAGCCGACACCAGTTCTTTACCGATCTCATCATGCTGAAAAATGTAGGTCGAGCAGTAGACTCGGTTAGTTGCTGAATTTATATCCTTGATCATAGCGGGGTAGAGCTCATCGCCGTTTTCTAACAATTGCGGTTGATCGCACGAGCGCAGCCCCAAACCACTAACGTTTTCTCCCACTAGGGAAAGCGGCCTTAAGTTACAAGCTGGTGGGTCGTTTACAATTTCGGTAGGGTCTTCGATAGCCTCTGGCAAATAGCTCCGCAGGGCTTTATTAGCAACTCGATTTATACCAAATACCACATAGGTGAGCGCGCCGATGCCCGGCAAGGCTAAACAAATAGTCACCCACGCCAAAGCTGACACCGAATCGCGCTTGTTCATCAGTGCATGCAGAGCCGCGGAAATCCCCACGACGGCCAAGGCCAGACTTATTAGAAAAGTCAGCATTCTATGGTGGCTCTATATGCATTCATCACTAGGACTGCTGCAAAGTTAAGTCTGCAACTAACGCGCAGTGATCAGAGATGTCGCGCCACATTGGCTGCTTCATCAACTCTACATTGTTAATAGAAAACCCTCTTGCATAAATTCTGTCCATGGGTAGAAGAGGAAACCGCGCCGGAAAAGTTTTAGCGGCTTTATCACAGTGAGCAAGATGCACTTCTTTCAAATTTAGCTGCTCAGCAAAAGGCGTGTGCACCTTTTGCCGCCAATCGTTAAAGTCGCCAGCAACCAGCAGGGGTGCTTGGGCAGGCACATTGTCTTGGATATACTCGACCAGCATCGCGGTTTGCAACCTGCGTTCTTTCTCGAACAGACCCAAATGCACACAGACTAAATGGATGCCATCTACAAGATGACCATGCAATAGCCCCCGCTGAGCATAAGCATGGGTTGAAATATTTCTATGTACCAGTTTTTCAAATGGCAGTTCGCTTAGAATCGCGTTGCCATGGTGACCATGTTGATGAATCGCATTTTTGCCGTAGGCATGGTGCTCCCAAACCGAGTCTGCCAAAAACTCATATTGGTTCTGCTCAGGCCAGTTAGAAATAGAGCGTTGGTATAGCAGGTTCTCGCCAATGACCTCCTGAAGAAACACAATATTGCTCTGAGATTGCCTGAGACAATCTCGGATTCGCTCTAAAGTGAACTTCCAATTAGTCATGGAAAATCCTTTATGGATATTTAACGTCAACACACGAAACTGAGTCACACTCACCTCTGATTGGCCACCGCAGCAAAAACAATAACTCATCTATCTATTAGCAGTGGAACACAGATCAAAAATCAGTGCGATCGCCGCCGTGGAATTATTTAGCGAAAGCAGTGACTCTTAGTCACTATCCTTAAACGGCGCTGCGCTGCGCTGGCGGAATCGAGTAGGTTCCCACAGAGTGAGCAACTACTTCACTGTTGCCTTCAGAATAAATTGACACCTGCGCGATCGCGAGCACTTTGCCGAGCTTTAGAACATTACAAACCCCTAGCAAATCACGCCCGGCCGCAGGCTTTCGGAGAAAGTTGATATTTAGGCTAGTTGTCACTGCTAACGCCACTAGCCCAATTTCGCGAAGCACCGCAATGTAGATCGCGCAGTCTGCAAGAGACATCATAGTAGGGCCAGAAACTGTCCCTCCCGGTCTCAGATCGGCATCGCTTACCTGATAGCGAACGGTGATAGTGGCGTCGTCAAAAGCCTCGATGGAAAACCTTGCTTGGGGAAACTCTGTTATTAAAAACTGCTTCATCTGGGCCATTGTGACGCGTGACATCTAATTCTCCGAAAATAGGTAACTGCGCTTAAGGTACACCTAGCAAGGTATTGATGAAAGCTATGCTAGCAAACTGAACACGAACATCACTAACTACTCTCGGCAACCGAGGCAGATTTACTTTTTGGAGCGGGAACTGGGCTGCCCAGAACCCAGAAAACCCAAACAATAAATCTCCAGCCCATTGCAGGCCACGCCATCTGGATGGCTTTTTTATGCCTCCTGCTTGGCGGTTGTCGCAAGGCAGGCTTTCTGCCTAAAATGCTCCCAAAGTTAAAAATGAATTTCCGCTGCTCAAGCGGCCCCAAGTATTCCAGGTTATGCTGATAATATGAAAGATCGAGCCCCTACGAGCCAAGATACCCAGAGCACCGTTGCTGCACAGCCTGCTGAAAAACAAAGCAGCGATGGTGAGGCCTTATCCCAAATTAAAGACAATCGTGCCAACAGTATTCAGCAGATGAAGCTTTTTCAGAACGTTGACAGCACAGTTCAGCTGCGCAGCCCAGCTGACAACTCAGCCCAACTCGTTGAGAAGGGAAATTTAGTTGGCTTTAAAACAGTCAGTATGGGTACCGCAGGCTCAGCCTTAAATCATCAGTTCACTTGGGAATCCAGTACTGGTGACCTGAAAGATTTAGGCCATGTAAAAACCAGAGAGCTAGTCGAATGGGATGCGCCTCCACCTGAATTTGGCGGTACTGGTGCTTATGCCGGAGCTGGCAAACACAATGGTTTGGCCGAGACTCTAGGCTCTGCCGGTCAGGGTGCTGACAATCACGATATTATTCCAGCACAAGGCTTTCCCGCCCCTGGCAAGAAAAGTTTTTTGCTAGACGGCGACGGCTCATCCCAAACCTGGACTCTGCGGCAGGCGTATCAAATGAGTGTAGATGGAGGGGAGTGGGTCAATATTCCTGGCACCAATTACGTGCTAACTCGGTGGTTCGAAAGATCCGGCAATGATTTAATCGGATACATGTCCAAGCGCGGGCTGGATGACGGTCAAATGCACAGAGCTATGCAAGTTGGAACAGACTGGTACCTGTAGTTTCCGGGTTAATGTATTCCCGATAACCGCGGCGGCTGCGAGCGCAAATAGAAACTAGCAGCAATGTTGAATTACTTTTACATCAAGATCGATGCCCCGTAATAAGGCAGCCTACATCTAGACCCCATCAAGAGCCGAACCGGTAGCGCAGGCGAAATGCGACCGTGTCTACAATGCGATCATTGAATGACTGCTCTAGCAGAGAAGGAAATGTGTCGAAGCCGTCGCTGGGAAGGTTGCTGCCCCTCGTATAGACCAGAAACAAATCCGACAGCGGTGCGATTTCCCAACGATATCGTGCCTGCAGCGTCATGCGGCTAACCACAAAGTCGTCTGGGTCGTTGTTTGGTTTAGCGACCGGCTGCAGGGCCTGCAAAACATTTGGGTTTGATTGCCAAAATCTGTCCTCAAAGGCTTTAAGCGCGTTCCACTGCACTCGCAGTCGCAGCTGCTGCCAATTTGAGATGAAGTAATTGAGCTCGAAGTTAGGCGACCATTGATGTCCCTCAAAAGACGTATAAGCGCCATCACCTTGATGCACCAAGATTGCTTCAGAATCTGTGTATCCAACGTCAAGACCTGCAGAGAAGCGATCGTTCGGTCGCCAATCTACACCCGCATTGTAGTTATACAAACTGGGGCCGAGAGCTTCTTGCCTGGCTTCTAACCTGCCAGTAAGAGACAGTCGCTGAGAGGGATCAGTTTGATAAGAAAAATTGACTCGGTTGCGCGCCGGAATTTCAAAGTCGCCGGTGCCCCGACCCAGTCTATCGTCTACACGCTTCGGAAAGTGACCTATACCGAAACTAAAGGTGTCGTTATTGAGAAAGTTATATTCCCTGTCATAGCTAAGCCCCAGCCTTACAGGGCGGCCTTCGGTATTCCACTGATTATTAATGCGATAGTTCGTGGTCTTATTGCGCAACCAGTCAATATCGGAGTCTACCTGTTCATACTCGTAGTCCAAATTTACCTGATCGTTGCGGGTGAGAAATCCGAGATCGTTTATGTCAAGCGTGTCATCGAAATGCACCGCACTCACTGTATGTTGTTTACCACGCCCCGGGCGGAAGCGAAAATCAGCCATCCCGCCAATGCCGGTGATGCCCTGAACATTACTGTGAAACATTTGCGCGTCTATGACTAACTGATTGTTAGCAGAGAAGTAGTGAGCATCAATTCCGTTCACTGTGGCATCGATGGCGGAGTGGGAAATATTAGTGCCCATCCAACCGACACTGCGGCGTCCGCCTGAGCTAGTGTCTTCATAGAGCATCCGACCAATCAGGAAATCACGGCCATCTGCATTTAGTACTACAGTGCTGCCGTCATCTCGAACGCCTTGAATTTCTGAGTCATCTTCCGCAGCCACCAAGACGCCGTAACGCAGGTTGCCATTTTGCCCCGTAAATTTAGCAGCTCCAAGCAACTCTGTTGGTTGACTCACATCGGTTGGGACAGCATCCACATCATCTGGAATATCATAGCTTGCGGCTCCGCCGATGCGCCGGGTATTTAACATAGAGATAGGGCCGCCTGGCACCCCTCCACCGCGATTAGAATTTCGCGGATGAGTAATGAAAATATCTTGGCCTTCTAGGAAAAACTGTCGCTGTTCAGCGAAAAATACTTCAAATGCCGTCAAATTTACCACCACATCGTCAGCCGCGACGCTGCCGAAGTCTGGGTTTAGGGTAGTTGCAATTTGTGTATTGGTTGTCGGTCGCCAAAAAATATCTGCACCAATCTTGACCTGGGTTTCGCTACGAATACTATCGAATACGCCGCCTATAAATGGAAAATAGGTCAGCTGCCGCTTGGGCTCGATATCCGTGTACTGGTATTTTTCAAACGCCGATAGATATTCATTAACCGTCCGCGGCAACGGCGGGTTTGACCAGACGTTGCCGCTCATATGCCCCACCTGGCGTTCAAAGTAGACACCGATGGTTCGAGCAATTTCATCGGCAGACTGTGGCAACGCCATCATCGACCACGGGATGAATAACTCAGCGCTCCAGCCATTGTCCAGTTCTTGGGTTCTGCCATCCCAGGCACCATTCCACTGTCGGTTGAACTGACGCTCAGGGAGAACTGTGCCGTCGTTCAGTGAGTCACCTAAATTGATTCGAAGGAAATAACCATAGAGCCCCTCGCCAGAAGGATCTAACGTGACGGCAAAACCATCTCGAGTGATAAAGTTGTCCCGTGATGTCATGCGCGCGATTAAGGTTTCTTTTGGCTGAAAATTCATTGAGCTGACATATATACCTCGGTCGGTATAGAAAAAGCGCACATGAGTTTCATAGGGCGCGTCCTCCAATGTATCGGGATCGACCACTTTCATGCCATCGATGACGGCAAGCGTTTGCCAGATTTCCTCATCGATAAAGCCATCGAGAACAATATTGGCATCGGCCTCTGCGATCCGGCTGATTCGAGGAAGATCTGATTGGGCGTAGGATGCTAACGAAAATAAGAGGGTAAATAGTAGGAAAAAGCTGAATCGTATCTGGATAAACATACTGATAAGTGCCCTGACCGAGCTTCGGAATTGCTTCGAATGCGGTTTCATGTAAGACATCAACATCTACCTTACACAGAGTGATCTCCAACTATAGTTTAATTAGCCGGGAATTGTCGGGATCGAAACAATTAATTGCAATTGCGGCATGTGTAACTCTTTACGCAGTTTAAATTGGCAAACGCTTTCAGCCTAGCGCTTAATATAAGTGCCAACATGGAGTGGCGCGCTCACAGCAAGATCTACCTTACTTTTTAAGTTACAATTTTTTAAGGATCCCTTTCAAATGGCTCTAGCACTGTCCTATCAAAACTCAGAATGCGTCAATAGTGTATTTGCAGCCTTTCGACACCCTACTTTTTTATCAGTCAGCGTTTAAAATTCTTTAGCGTCACGGCACCTATAAAGTAGCACTCAATTTACCATCAAGCTGTGACAACAACATCTAAGAACACACTGTAGCCGTATTAACCACTAACTAAAACAGCAATAGGTTTTAACCCAAATGGCAGCTAATGCGATAAGAACCGCGGCTTATGTCATCTGCTTACTGTTTGCCAATCAAACAATGGCGCAAAGACCCTTTGATGAGAGCTTCGCGGCAATCGAAATGCAACGGGCCATCAATGACCCCGACACTCAGGTTTCACTTAACGTGGCCGCGCCTGTGCAAGAGGTATTTGATGCGCTGCTTAAGCAGGTGGACAAATACTCCGACGATGCGGTGAAGGTTAGCTTCGATAACGCTGGCAGCGAAACAGCTGAGCGCGTGGGGGTGGGCTCTATACGGCGAACTGAAATGAAAAATGGTGATTTATTGTTCCAGCGCATTATTCACTTTAATGAGCCATTTAGCTTTGCCTATTTCACCGACATGACCCTATCAACCGTAGGGGCCCCCCTTGACTATACTGTTGGCTACTATGAGGTCCAGCAGCTGGCTAACTCGACCGTAGAAGCTACGGTTTCAGTGGCCTATCAGCCCTCTTCCCTGCTGTCTGGATTTATTCTGCGGCGGCTTTTCAATCGAGCAGTTCGCCAAGATTTTGCCAAGGCAGAGCAATATTTGAACATGCCGGAGAGCAATAACTAACGACTCTAGGGTTTGGCTGCTTCTCGAAATCTGTCAATCCGCTGTTGGGTGGCAGGATGAGTTGAAAAGTAATCTGAGGCCTCCTCTTCGTCGATGCCGTCGGAACTCGAACTACTCACTGTGCTCATTTTTTCCATAATATCTGCGAAGCTGTTGGTATCAATGCCTCGAGTAAGCATTTGCTCTAACGCATAGCCATCGGATTGCCATTCAAACTCGCGGGAGTATTGCGACTGAATCATAAATGCAGGCAGCAGAACCAACAATGTGGTGGCAACGCTGCTTATATCTCCCGTGAGTACAACTATCGCCACTGATACACCTGCCTGCCTAACCACGCCTTGCATAGAATGGCGATAATACACGTGACCAATTTCGTGGAGCATAATGCTTTGCAGCATGTCGTCATTATCGGCAAGATTGACAAGTTGGTCGGTAAACACTATTTGAGCATCTGGCAACGCAAACGCATTGGCGCCAATAAGTTCGCTGGAACGGAACCGCAAGACAAAATCCCGCTCTAAACCTAGCACCAGAGCAGAGAATAAGCGTTCTAATTCGCGCTGGCGTGGCTCACCCAACTCACTTGGTTCAAACACTAGTTCGTCAAGCTGCTCAAGCAATTCGCCGCCCAAACGGTCATCTAGGCTCACCGGCAAGACAGTGGTGATATAACCACTAGCGGCTGGAATACCATAATTAAAAAAACCATAGAACCCAACTACTAAAACCACCACTGCCATCACGATGAAACTTGAATTGCTCTCTAAGCGGTGTGCAATACCCACACGACTGCCAAAAAAAAGAGCTTGAACTGCGTCAATACTGTTATTGTCAAACGACTCAATCTTGGCGCCGCTAGACATACTCAAAGAACGCACGCTATTACCGATTCTTGGGCTAATAGTTAGGCTATCAACAGACACAGCGCTGAACAGCGGCGCAGTCGATGTCAGCACTCCTGTTTCATCAACAAAAAATTCTGATTCGATAACCGAAGAGTCTTTGCCTGAATAATACTTGCCGCTGAAACTAAACACTGTTTAAAGGCCAATATCCAAATTAAAAATATCAGAAAATGCATCTGCCTTCGCATCTACATCATTTTTCCTATCGGCTTGAATGAAGTCCAAATCTTCCGCCAGCATCCACATACAGTTAGCTCGGTACTTTGTTACGCGCACTTTGGCCCACGGTATAGCTAACCCCAGAGTAAACACAATGGCTACGGTGTTGGAAAAATACAGCCATAGCATGGGGCCAAAAGCAAGATCGCTTTCGAAACCTACAGGCCCTACGCGAATAGAGCTATAGAGAGTATTGGTGAGACGAGTTTGCACATAAGCGAAGGCAAAAAGGTAGGGCACAAGAATTAACGGGTAAATAATGAACAGAAGCAAAGACGGCGGTAGTGTGTCTGCACTTAAAAACCTAGACATCAAGAATACAACCAACCCAAAAACCAATATGCCAAGCAGCACTATGCCCCCACTCTTGGTGTAGATACCGTAGAAAGTTTTGCTGCGCAACTGCATCGCGAAGTCGGACTGACCAAAACGCACTCGGTTACCGACGAAGTCGTAGTATTTCCGTTGCCATAGTGGAAAAAATAGCATGAGAAATAATCCTAGCGCCCCTGAGATGGCTAAATAAATTCCAAACTCACGGGAAATCTCTTGGCTTTCTTCATCTAAGATCAGATCTTCGGCACCAAGCCCAAGCAGCAGCGGGACTATCGCTGATATCACCAAATAGACGAAAATAGGCGAGAACAGCTTATAGGCGCCCCAAAAATCCCGCTGAAACGAAAAATTAATGCCTCTCCACGCAGAATAACGCATTTTAAACGCCATGCTGAACACGTAGATCGCGGGCACTAGAATGAAAAACCCAACCAGGGCAATGCCTGAAATATCTGGAAAAAACCTGATGCTAACTTGGTAGAGAATGAAGATCAGAACCGCGATTGCGCGACCTTTGAGAATTTGAATTGGATCAGCGGTGTAGTCAAATGCCGAACCAGCAACCACTGTGTTGCCGTAGAAGTACCGGTTTGTTCTCACTTTGGCCCAGGCCGAATAGACCCCTAGAGTGACGATGGTTAAGAACAGATTGACGATCCAAATCCCAAAATACTCCCGGCCATTGCCCGTAAAAGCAAACTGATGACGGGTTGCACTCATATCTGTTGTTTCCATAACTTACCTTTAACAGCTAATGAATAGCTGTCAGAATTTAGCATAGACTAAGCGCCTAGCCACCAATTTAGCGGGCACTAGAATCTCTAGCAATGCAGTACCTGAACTATACTTTAGTCTCTAAAGTTTAGATAACCCAGCCAACGCCAAAATGACCCACTCTCAACTCAGTACCGCCTTTTATGATGTAATGTTTTCGGAAAGCTGTAGCGAGTTCAGCCTTCTGAAAACTGAAATAATCAAACGGCTCAAAAAAACCCTCTCGGACCAAGAACTTCTGAGCACCAAGCTTCAGCCGCTGCCAGCGCTGCAAATGGAGCTGATTACTCTATTGAATAACGAACATGTTAAATATGCTAAAGTTGCCGAACTGATCAGCAAAGACCCGGCGCTTAGCCTTAAAGTATTGAAGATTGTAAACAGCGCACAAAACACATCGGGGTTTGTGATTTCAGATTTGAGCACGGCCGTAGCTAGACTCGGCATGAATGGTATCGCCAGCATTGCGAGTGCCATTATGATGAAATCGGTAAACCCTCCCAAACCGATCTACTATAAGCTGTATGGTCTTCAGATCTGGACTCATTCCTTGCAATGCGCCTAGCTGTGTAAAGAATTTTCTAAGCTACTTGAACAGGATGAATTTTTTGGCCATTTCTTAGGGCTGATTCACGATATTGGCAAAATTTTAGTCTTCGAGTGCTTAGTTGACACTATGACCTCCACCACCCTTAGCCACGAACTAGGCAGCCAAGAATTTCGCGAGGAAATAACCGGGACATCACTGGATGTCTCGTACTGTGTTGCCAGAGAATGGGGTTTACCGGACGCTCTGTGTGATGCTCTGCAGCAGCAGCGCACCGCAATCAAATCGCCTTTAGCAATTGCCCTGCACACCGCAAAGCAGTGTGCTGATTACTATTTACTGCGCCCTCGGAAAAGCCTTGGCGATGACGAGCTACCGCTGCTGGTGCGCCAGGACAATAATTTTATGCAAAGCTGGCTAAAGTTTCTCGAGCATGCCGAAGAGTTAACTCTCACGGGCTAAAAGAGTTGTTTGTGCCGCACACTGCTGGCTAGCTTAGTGAAGCATCGGCCAGATCGAAGCGAGTAAATATTTTGTCCACCTGCTGCTCTTTCACGCCAGCTTGAACTAGAATCGCAATCCCTTCATCGCGATCAATCCGGCTATCGTCACTTAGTGAATAAATCATTGCACACAGCGTGCCTAGCTCAAGATACCTAAGCTCGCTTGAGCGATATTCATATGCTTCTTCTGACATCTTCCCATCGCACAGTTGTTCGAAATCACCAAGGGTGACCAGATAGGTGTCAGAGAGCCCCCACTCAGCTGCTATGAGTGTAGACAGCCAAAACGAGTTTTCGCTCATCAGCCTGGCGATAACAGCCAGGCAAGAATTTGCCGGCAGGTTCTGGCCTTTGGTCTGTTCGATAAAACAGCTAAAGATTGCCACTTTGCCCACATCGTGAATCAGGCCCAGTAAGTAGTGCTGAAATGCGTTGTCGCCTTCGCATAGCATCTTACAAGCCTCGCCGCTTTTGAGGCAATGCGCCCAAACTTTTTTTACCGGTTTTTTGAACAGCATAGAACGAATATCTATGATTTTTCGCATCATCACGACGCTAGCGATTTGTAATATCCCCTCTATTCCGACCATAGCAATAGCTTTTTCTACAGAGCCAATTTCACCAGTTTTGGGCCGGTAAAGCGGGCTATTGGATACCTTGATGATTTCACCAACAAGGCTAGGGTCTTCTTTAATAATTCTTTCTATGCGATAAAAATTGGTTTCTTCTCGCTCCAACTCACGCATCAACTCTATTAATTGAGTTGGCGCCGATGGAATATAATTCGAAAGCTGCACTTGGTTTTCGATATGGGCAGACACCTGGTGATACACTGTGTTTTCTTGCTCTCCCCAAACAAGTGACTCCTGTCCTTCATCGGCAAAAAGATACTGATTGAACACCTGTGCAAGAGCCTGTCGGTCAGCGGCAGCAGTTTGGGCGAGGTCTGTAGTTGGGGCGAGGTCTGTAGTTGGGGCATTCATTGGCAGATATCGGCTCGGCAGCAAATGTAGAAAGTCGTAATTTTTAGCAAAAAAGTATCGATGCCACTAGTTGCAAAGGTGGCTTTCAAGGCTTTTTGTCATTATTAAATGTAGTTGGTAATTCACCCGACATGCACTTAATTTGCTCAAAGCTACAATATTAGGTAGCAATCCATTATCATTCTTTGGCATCCTAGGCGTGGTTAGAACATTTAGCGATAAAGAAGCTGGACTTCTTAAACCTCACAATTCTTTACACAACGGCGGCTCTGCTCGCCAAGCTCCAAAAGTTCTTATGGCAATATCACTCTCAGACATCCAAGCAGCCGCGCAAAACATCGGCACGGCAATAATTAACACTCCCTTTGCTAAGTCTATAACTCTGTCGAATATTGTTGGGGCGGATGTCTATTTGAAATTTGAGAACCTGCAGTTTACGGCGTCATTTAAGGAAAGAGGCGCTCTCAACAAACTGCTCTCGCTCTCCGAGGAGGATAGAAAGGTTGGGGTTATCGCTATGTCAGCCGGCAATCACGCCAAAGCGCTAGCCTATCATGCTCAGCGTTTGGGCATTCCAGCTACCATAGTCATGCCTCTGAATACGCCCAATGTAAAAGTGGAGGACACAAAAAACTTTGCCGCACGTGTGATCCTTGAAGGCCGCAACTTAGACGAAGCAGCCAAGTTCGCCCACAATCTTGCCTATGAGGACGGCCTTGTTTTCGTCCACCCTTACAACGACGAGGCGATCATGAGTGGGCAGGGAACCTTAGCGTTAGAGATGCTGGAATTGCAGCCAGATCTAGATGCTATCGTAGTACCTATTGGCGGCGGCGGTCTTATTTCTGGTATCGCCACGGCAGCCAAGGCTATCAATCCCAACATAAAAATATTCGGCGTAGAAGTCGCCGGCTATCCAAGCGTTTACAATGCGATACATAATCTGCCCGATGTCATTGGCGGCTCAACAATAGCCGAGGGCATTGCCGTAAAAAAGCCTGGCGCCCTAAACTTAGAGGTCATTGCCCGCTTAGTCGACGATGTGTTTGTGGTCTCTGAAGAAGACATTGAGGAAGCGATTAATAGCCTTATTACGATTGAAAAAACCGTTGCAGAAGGTGCCGGAGCTGCCTCTTTAGCAGCGGTTATGGCGAACGCGAAATTTTTTGCAAACCAGAAAGTAGGCGTGTTGCTTTGCGGGGCCAATATCGATTCCCGCATTCTCGCCTCAATATTGATGCGCAGACTAGTACGCAAAGGCAAAATAGTCCGCTATCTAATTAAATTAAATGATCTACCTGGCGCCTTATCTGACGTCTCTGCCACTATAGGCAAATGGGGCGGCAATATTCTAGAGGTGTCCCACCAGCGCATGTTTGGCGCCGTGCATGTAAAAGATGCTGATCTGCACGTGACAGTTGAGACTAGAGGACTTGAGCAAAGCCAAGAGATCCTCGAGAAACTGCTTGAGTTGGGCTACGCGGCAGAACTACTAAAAGACTAACGACATCAGCCTCTACAGGCGCAGTGGTTTGAGTGAGTTTGTCGCCAAGCCCTGCAGCCATGAAATGAAGGGCTGCCGATATGACATCTCAGTATCGACACCATTGGGGTCAAATTCTGCAATCGGCCCGTAGTTGTCTCCCCCTTGATACATGAAACTATTGATTAACACCCGGTATATAGCCTGCATTTCAAGTGGCTCACCAGTTTTGATTAAAATTGGCCCACTCTCCCCGTCTCTAAGACCAGCTTTCACTGGCCGGGTGCCGCTAGCTAACACCTCAAGAATTATATGCCCAGGCACATCAACAGCGATAATTGTGTTATCAAAAGGCATAATATTGAACACGTCGCCAAAACTAATTTCTCCCGCTTGAAGACCCTCCCGTAGGCCCCCTGCATTGGTGATAGCGATGTCGGCAATCGGGTATTGAATTAACCAAGAATCAATTATTGCTTGGCGCAGAGTGGTGTTGTTTTGCTCGAGATCTACTGCGTTAAACCCAAGGCTAACCGATAACGCTTCCTCAGACACCTCGCGCCACTGACTTACTAAGCTTACTATCTGAGCATCATCCTCTGCTGGTATGTTACGGTGGGCAGAATAGCTGACATCAGTAATTTCACCATTAGTGTCCAACACGAATCTTGCTTTGGCATAAGACTGGAATTTGCTGCCCCCTCCTAACATCACGGCAGAGCCCTGCTTTTCAGCTAACAATTCATTACAGTGACCCGCACCAATCAAATCAATATTTAGGTCCTCAATTTTCTGAGCCAGTTCTACAAGCTCATCAATACAAACATGTGAGATAATAAAAATTAGATGCGGTTGACTAAGGCTGACTTGCTGCACCGACTCTCGAACCGCTTGCTCGTAGCTAAAAAATTCCAATGCTTTGACATTTTCTGGACTAGTTGTAACGGGTGTATCCAGTGTTGTCAGCCCGATAATCCCAACCTTTATGCCATGAACTTCTTTAACTGAATAAGGAAATACCGCAATGGATGAAAGATTTTCCCCCGTTTCTCGCCATTTAATATTAGCACTCAAATAAGGATAGCTCGCTTCAATAGCCCTGTTGTGCAATACCTCTAAACCAAAATCAAACTCATGATTACCAACTGCCGAGGCGTCGTAATCCATAGTATTCATCAGGTCTACCATACTAGCGCCTTCCACCCAGGTAGAAATCGCCGGCCCAGTCCAATTATCGCCGCCGCTGAGCAATAAGAACGGGCCATCTTTGGTATAGCCTTCTTGATCTTGCCACACCGAAAAAAGATTGGCAGCTCCCAAGCTTTCTTCTACTCCCTCCATCCAGCCATGCTCATCATTGGTGTAAAGAACTGTAATGATTCGATTCTCCCCCACCGGCCTTTGTGAGCAAGCAATAAGGCTAATAAGAGAGATAAAAAAGCAGAGCCGAAAGGTTCGACTAACAATAGAAGATGGAAAGTGCTGCAGTCTCATCAACGTTACTCACGGGAAAACTTAGAGTTACTCTACCAAAAACCTAAAACTTTTGTATTGCAGACTTGAGCCAAGTTTAAGGATTGAAGATACCCCGACTACGCATTCAGAAGTAAAAATATACTCAAGGCTATCAGTCCAATACCTAAAAGCTCACGGCGAGACACTACCTCGCCAAAATACAAACTGGTGATCAGTCGGGTGACAACAAACTCGCTCTGCCCAAGAGTCTTCACAATAGCAACATTGTGTAAACTCATGGCAGTGAACCAACCAATGGAACCTAACACCGAGGTTAAACCGACAAACCAGCTGGCCTTTAGGTTGCTGCGTATCAATCCAAACTGAGAAGATTCAAACAAAGCGATCCACAACAGACAAAAGACTGTCTACAAGGACACCATATAAACCAATACCATCGCTGCACTGAGAGCCCGCGAGACCGGCAAAGATAATGAGGCCTCACGAATCCAAAGTGAGGCTAAAGCAAACCATAGGCCTGCAGCCAAACCATACGGCAAGCCAAAGAGATAGCGCACCAAGGTGGTTGACTGGGCTGTCAGATTGGCAGCTAACTGCTTCTGGCCTGCGGTACGCAAAGACTGCATCACCACCGCCAGCAGGGTAAAACCTATCCATGTTTGGATTGGATTCCTTGGCAATAGAGGGAAGTTAACGGGGCTTTTTACAGACTAACAAGCCCCATTACAACTTGCCTTTGCAGCATCAAGCGCTGCTCAGCGCCCACACACTGGCATAAGAGAGCTTTGTGTCAAGATAACCACGCTTCTCGTCGATTATCCTGCGGGAGTTACAGATCATTGGTTGTTTTTGGGCTAACATCAGCTGTTAATGAGCATTATCGGCCTTAAGCCTGTTGTCATCGGTTCCTTGGAGAAAAAACAGTGAGCGTAGTTAGTTTCAAAAAGTCTGTCGACACCCAGTCTGGTGACGCCCCGCAGCGCAAATGGCTCCGCTTTGTTACTGCGGCCAGCCTATTTGATGGCCACGATGCAGCGATCAATATTATGCGTCGGATTTTGCAGGCCAGCGGCGCTGAGGTTATTCATCTGGCCCATAATCGCTCGGTTCAGGACATTGTCGAGGCCGCGGTCCAAGAGGATGCCGATGCCATTGCTATTAGCTCCTATCAGGGCGGTCATATTGAATACTTCAAATACCTTATAGATCGGCTTAAAGAACTTGGTGCGGGGCATATTAAAGTCTTTGGTGGCGGTGGCGGTGTCATCATCCCGGCAGAGATCAAAGAGCTACATAATTACGGGGTTACTCGCATTTACTCCCCCGCCGACGGCCAGACTATCGGTTTACAGGGCATGATTGATGACATGCTGGCCCGCTGTAGTAGCGGTGAACAGCGCGCCGAACCGCCCCCATTGAGCAGCCTTAAAAAAGGCGACAGGATTCAACTCACCCGAGCGATCACGGCGCTTGAAAACAGTCAGTATAGCCAAAGCGAACTGGCCCAACTGGCCGAACTCGCCGCCAGTGTTAGCAATTCTCCAATCCTTGGCATCACCGGCACAGGTGGCGCTGGTAAGTCATCCAGCACCGACGAGATCATTCGCCGGTTTAGACAAGACAGTAAAGATTCGCTCTCTATTGCCGTTCTTGCAATTGACCCCACCCGAAAAAAGACAGGTGGCGCCTTATTAGGCGACCGCATTCGCATGAACGCTATTAGCCACCCCAATATTTTCATGCGCTCCATAGCCACCAGAGACGCATCGGTTGAAATTCCCCAGCAGCTCAATGAAATTATTCAGGCGATCAAGCTGTCTGGCTTCGACCTTATCATCGTCGAAACCCCGGGCATTGGCCAGGGCGATGCCGGCATCGTTCCCTTCGTCGACACCTCACTGTATGTCATGACCCCAGAGTTTGGCGCCGCCAGCCAACTTGAAAAAATTGACATGCTCGATTACGCAGATGTGTTTGCCATCAATAAATTTGATCGTAAAGGCAGCGAAGACGCACTGCGGGATGTGGCTAAGCAGGTACAGCGCAACCGCGAGGCTTTTTCCGTTATGCCTGATGCGATGCCGGTGTTTGGCACCATTGCCTCTAAGTTTAATGATGATGGGATTACAGCGCTGTATCAGGCCTTGTTGCCCGAACTGGAAAAGCATGGGCTTAAAAAATTCACCAGCCGACTGCAGAGAGTTGATACTAAAGTGTCTACTGCGCGCACTCTTATTGTTCCGCCACAGCGCCAGCGTTACCTTGCCGAAATAGCTGAAACAGTGCGCAGCTACCATGCGCAGGTTAAAACTCAATCGGTTATCGCGAGGCAGCGACAGCAGCTACAGGCCAGCAAGTCTATGCTAGCAGAGGCCGGCAAATCCATCGATGGGCTCGATGAGCTTATCAAGAATAAGGACAGCGCATTGGATAGCAGAACTAAAACACTGCTCGAAAGCTGGCCCAGTCTGCAAGCAGATTATTCTGGAGATGAATTCGTAGTAAAAATAAGAGACCGTGAAATACGCACCCAGCTTACCAAGACCTCGCTGTCAGGGACCAAAATTTCCCGAGTGGCCCTGCCCAAATTTGAAGATCAAGGCGAGCTTTTACGCTGGCTGATGCTAGAAAACGTGCCTGGGCATTTTCCTTTTACCGCTGGCGTATTTCCGTTTAAGCGCGAGTCAGAAGACCCTACTCGAATGTTCGCTGGCGAAGGCGATGCCTTCCGAACTAATCGGCGTTTTAAGCAGCTCTCGGAGCACTCCGAAGCCAAGCGGCTTTCTACTGCATTCGACTCAGTGACTCTGTATGGTTTCGACCCTGCAGTTCAGCCTGACATCTATGGCAAGGTAGGCAACTCTGGTGTGTCTATTGCTACCCTTGATGACATGAAGGCTCTTTATGACGGATTTGATCTTTGTAGCCCGAGCACTTCGGTATCGATGACTATCAATGGCCCAGCGCCAACCCTATTGGCCATGTTTTTAAACACCGCCATCGACCAGCAGCTAAGTGTCTTTGTCGAAGACCATGGCAGGGAGCCCACTGATGCGGAGTTCACTAAACTTAAGGCGACTACCTTAGAAAATGTTCGCGGCACGGTCCAGGCCGACATCCTAAAGGAAGACCAAGGCCAAAATACCTGCATTTTCTCCACTGAATTCAGCCTCAAACTGATGGGAGATATTCAAGAATACTTTACCGAAAACCGAGTTCGTAATTTCTATTCGGTCTCAATCTCCGGCTATCATATTGCTGAAGCCGGAGCGAATCCCCTTTCACAGCTTGCCTTCACGCTAAGCAACGGCTTCACCTTTGTAGAGGCCTACCTTGCCAGAGGGATGGAGGTGGATGATTTTGCTCACAATCTGTCTTTCTTTTTCTCCAACGGGATGGACCCTGAGTATACGGTTTTAGGACGAGTGGCTAGACGAATTTGGGCCACCGCTATGCACTTCCGCTATGGCGCAAACGAACGTAGTCAAAAGCTGAAATACCATATCCAAACTTCAGGCCGGTCTCTGCATGCTCAAGAGATGTCGTTCAATGACATACGCACCACTTTGCAGGCCCTTATCGCGGTTTACGACAACTGTAATTCTTTGCATACCAACGCCTACGATGAGGCAGTTACCACGCCCACTGAGGAATCGGTCCGCAGAGCCATGGCAATCCAGCTCATCATTAACAAAGAATGGGGCCTGGCAGTGAATGAAAACTCTAACCAAGGCTCGTTTATTATTGAGGAGCTTACCGACCTCGTAGAAGAAGCTGTGCTGCAAGAGTTTGAGCGCATTTCAGAACGCGGCGGCGTGCTTGGTGCCATGGAAACAGGCTATCAGCGCGGCAAGATTCAGGATGAATCAATGTTCTATGAACATAAAAAGCACGATGGCAGCCTGCCCTTGATTGGCGTTAACACGTTTCTTAGCAAAGAGCCTGAGCCCGAACTGGACATAAAGCTCGCACGTTCTACAGAGGAGGAAAAGCAAAGCCAGATCAACAGATTGGCCGCGTTTAAAGTCACCCATAAAGCCCATTCCGAAGCCGCCTTAGAGCGCCTTGAGCAGGCCGCAATCAACAATGACAACGTCTTTGCCGAGCTAATGAATGCGGTGCGATACTGTTCTTTAGGTGAAATCACCGAGCGGTTTTTTGAAGTTGGCGGTCAATACCGCCGCAATATGTAGAGATTCAAAATCACGGCGGCCAATGGCTCGTTAGCCGCCCTAACAGCCTGCGTTATCGCGCAGGTTTTATAAATCGATAGACCACACGATCGGTCAAACCACGAATGGATTCATCACTCATAGGCTTTAACCGGTCGTCTTCAGAGTTTCTCAAAATATCGGATTCCCCATCAAACTTAAACCCAGCCTTAGCCATTGCGTAATGGATCATGCTTGGGTCAATTCGGTGCAGGCTATCGGCCACATCCAAGCTAACCCCTAAGGTTGCGGCATGATCGACAATGCCTACAACGCCGCCCGGCTTTATGCTTTCGAACAGATCGGCAAGAAATGCATCTGCATCAATCGCCGGCCAGCCTCCGGCTGCGTAGTACAAATCATGAAAACCTAAAACGAAAATTGCGGCGTCGAATGAGTTGGCGGCAAACTCAGTGGAATTTGCCTCAGCAACTACAGACTCCACATTGGGTAGCCTGTTGTTTTCTAATCGCTCAGCCACCCCAGCCCCCACAAAGCCATCCCAACCGCCATTGTTGTAGAGAGTGATCTTGCCTTGGCTACCCACAACATGGCTTAAAATCTCAGAGTAATAGCCTCCACCGGCAAATACATCTAGTACCTGCATGCCCGGGGAGATGCCAAAAAATTCAAGCACCTGAGCAGGCTTGCGCGCTGCGTCGCGGTCTTTATCGGCTTGCGGCCTTGTTGGTGTCGCAACAGCGCTGTCAGCGGCTTCAGAGGCGTTTGTACATCCAGCGATTGCTGTACCGATCAAAAAAACTGTCGCTAATATATTTTTCATTTGATTCCCTCATGTATTTGTTCTAACAAGAGCGTGTGGTTACAGTTGTAGTTACGTTTGTAGTTAAGATTGTAGTTACGCTTGCAATCACAGTTACAAATTCGGTAGCGTTCTGGCTCTCCAAAACGCAAAAGGGATGGCGAGCCATCCCTTTCAACGTCAATCAATAAGCGAAATGCTACTCTGTCACATTCACTGTGATGAAGCCGTCGTGGAAAAGACCACCATCATCAGCTCTGCCCCACAAGACATAAGTGCCTGGCTCTTCAAAAGTCACATTCACGTCATACATGCCATCTTCAGGCACCGCTGGCGGCGTCCATAACGCACCCCAAGGTGAGTTGGCGCTAGTTCGAGTATCTTCCCAAGGCTTAGGCATAGGCGGATCGAAAGTTACTTTGCCTGCGCCGCGGTAGACATTCCAAGACAAAAACAACCCATTCACTTTACCGACGGTCACCCGAGTCGGCGGCGATGTTAACCTTCGCTTTGCCACCGCTTCAGGCGTCACAAAGGCAACTGCAAGCGCACCACCCGCAAACTGGGCAAATCTGCGAGCTTCTGCAACCACATCCGTAGGGGTTGGCAGACCATCATCGACAACTGACGTCTGTAGTCGCATAGACTCGCCGACTTTAGCAGTTCGAATAGAGTCTCCTTGAACGGTTACAATTGGTGGAATGTTGGAGCGCGACTCAGGGCTACTTGTTCCAGCACCTAGCGAACCCGTTTCAGATGCAATCACCATGTTGTCTACTAAGTAGTCAGACTTAAGTGTTGCGAAGGCTTTTCTTTCTATCCCATTTACATTCAAAGTCCAGACCAGCTCTCTATCACCCCAGTCAGCAGGAACGTTCACTTCAAATGTGAAGCGGTTGCGCCGCGGCAAAAAGTGAGTGGGTTGACCGCGATCGGATTCTCCTGGGGAGAAACCGTTGTTTTCACCTACTGGCACATTTGGCTCTTCTTCCCAATTCTCGTTCATATAACCAAACATAAAGTTAAATGTGCCGTCTGGCATTGGTCGCCAACCTTCAAACGCGGGCTCAATATGCTGGCCTTTTGTATATGATTGGGCCAATAGACTCTGCGAAACCGAGAGCATAAGCGCACCTATCGCGCCAACGCGAATCGTTAATACTGCAAGTCTTTTCAACGAATAATTCATTCTCAATTGCTCTCCTGTAAAGCGACTTCATTGCCGGAAGTACTCGGCTCTTCTTTTACGATTGGAGCTACCAGCGGCGCAAGGCACAATGGACAGCCAATAACATGATCGTTCGGACCTAAATTCAGTTGAGTTCTTCTCTTTTCCATTTCTTCAAGAAATTGTTCATCGCTCATTTTAACTCGCATACCAAGATCGATAAACATATTGGTTACCGAGCGATTGCCAGATCCCTGCCAATTGCGCGTATCTGGCACATTGGGATTGGTTGTCGTGTTATTCATATAACCGGTGATGTGCAAAATAGTACCCTTTGGCAACAGCGGTGCTGCATTGTCAGCATAGGCATAACCTCTTACCCAGTTATGATCGTAGCCAACACAGGAAAGAGTCTCAATAGTGTAGCCCCAAATCGCTTCTAGACACATACGCTCGCCCGGAGCATGTAAGTGTGGCTCAAATGTAATCACTTTAATGTTGTCGTTTAGTACTTTATACGCGTGCAACTCTTGACCATCTTGGTTGCCGGCAATACTGATATCGACTCCATTGCCAAGACCTAAAATGGCACGTTCATATTTTGGTTCATAGCCTACCGGGTGAAACCTGAAACCGATTTCTAAATGGCCAGTGGTATCTTTGCCGTTGGAATGTAAATGCACAGAATCGGACACGATAAAGGTATTGGCTTTGAGCAGCCGGCCACCCTCTGGATCGAAGATGTCAGCGTTTCTGCCTACTTCGTGAACCGGCCAGCTAGTGTTGGTGCTTTCAATGCGCTCACCGTTTTCATCAAGGTCTGCAGTCCCCCAAATCATATGGTGGAAAATATAGCGTCCACCAACAGTGTCACGACCCGTGCCTTTTTGGCTGTCCACGTCATTCACCTCAACGATCTCAACCGACTTAACCCAGCGGTCTTCGGTCAGGCCAGTAGGGACGCGGTCTATCTCACCCCACCAATCGGGAGTGCCAGCCAATTTAGTCACCGAGTTAGTGGTGACAATCAAATCCGGCTCGCCGGCCGTCCACTTAGTATTGTCGTCAAACTCTAAAGGTGTAGGTGAGTCACTGACTTCGCCTTTAGGGGTGCCACTTCTAGCCCAGGTGGAGATGGCGGCGAGCTCTGCATCGGATAGCGACGGGTCATTTTTGTAATCTTGGATGCCAATATTTTTTTCCATGTACCAAGGCGGCATGGCGCCGGCACGGTCTCTAAGTCCAGTTTTATACTCAATTAGACCGGCATAAGGTGCGACTTCATCATAGGTAACCAGCGGCATCGGTCCGGCACCGCCATCTCGATGGCAGTTTTGACAGCTGCGCTGCAAAATGGGTTCGATGTCGCGGTGAAACGTGATTTGGTCAGATTGTGCGACGGCGCTAACTGGCAGCATTGCAAACAGTCCGATAACTGGTGAAATTGCGATAGTAAGGAAGGACTTAGCGACTCGCATATCAATTCTCTCCTAGAGTATTAGCCTACACTCTGTGGTGTTTAGGGCGATCTCAGTGTGTTATTGGTTGTTTTTGTTGTTTTTGTCTACTACGCGTCTTGCACAACTACGAATTGAACCAAAATACGCCAGCCCTGTCTTGTTAAATCGACCAAATAGTCGCTGAAATAGACTATTTTTGAGGCAACTCAATTAAATGGCTCAAGCGCCTACCCCACCGCACATGGCCGAAGGCGGATGCTGCCGGGCTACTGAGTTTCCGCTGCACCAATAAAAAACGCGCCGCACTGGTCAATCCAATGGGCGCGCTATTTTTAACGGTTGGGTTAAAACCAGATTACTCTGGCTGGAACCCAGCCTTATCTTCTTCAGTAATTTCCTTAATGCTGAGCTTGATACGACCACGCGCATCAAGGTCAGAGACTTTAACCAATATTTCTTGGCCTTCAGTTAAAAACTCGCTGACGTTCTCAACTCGGTCTTGGGAAATTTGTGAGATGTGAACCAGACCATCCTTACCCGGGAGAATTGTAACGAATGCGCCGAAATCGACGATTCGAGCAACCTTGCCCATGTAAAGCTTACCTACTTCCGCTTCAGCCGTAATGGCGTTAACCAT
>JBLGBD010000023.1:0-31956 GCA_047617585.1 Pseudohongiellaceae bacterium
AAAGTCTTGATTGTGCCGCTATAGCTCAGCCGAGTTTTAGAAGGTAGCAGCTGACCTAGTCAGCGGGAACGAAGGCGTTGAGACTGCCTACATATAAAGTCTTGATTGTGCCGCTATAGCTCAGCCGAGTTTTAGAAGGTAGCAGCTGACCTAGTCAGCGGGAACGAAGGCGTTGAGACTGCCTACATATAAAGTCTTGATTGTGCCGCTATAGCTCAGCCGTGGTAGAGCAGCTGACTTGTAATCAGCAGGTCCCGAGTTCGACTCTTGGTGGCGGCACCATTTTTATCCTTTCAGATAGTTCTAAGCCTTCCCCTTTAAGTAAGAAACACAGCGTCTTCCTCGCGGAATTACCCCGAAACCAATTTCAGTTTACTTCAATACTGTACAAGAGTAGCTTACTTCCATGAGCTCTAAATCTTACAGCGTCTTTAAGCCTTCCATACAACCTAGAAATGTTGCCTGGGCTTTTCTCAATTTAGGCGAATGAGTAAAAGCCCAATCCAAAATCGCCTTCGACTCTAGATTCAATCCACCCAAATTCACACAGTGTTTACCCTGTTGTTTTCAAGGTAAATGAGTATCTAATTATGAAAAAAAACCACAGAAAAATTATTATTAAAAATAGCGACTTTGCCAAACTACAGAACTTGATCGAGAAAAGTGACTCTAAAGCTGCCGAAGTACTTGAGGCTGAAATTCTGAACGCCAAATTGGTTGAGGACTCCAAGCTGCCAATTGATGTGGTCGCTATGGGTTCGACTGTGACTTTTAAGCGCAAAGAAGGCGATGAGATTACTGTCGTCACGCTAGTCTATCCGCAACAGGCGGATATGGAGAAAAAGAAAATATCTATATTAACCCCCGTAGGCAGTGCGCTGATCGGCTTGCAAACTGGTAGCGAAATAGACTGGCCTATGCCAAATGGTAAACTGTCGCACTTTGAAGTGGTTGCGGTACAGCAGGCATAATCCTGTGGCGTTTTATAGCTAGCAGATTCCCTAACAGCAATAGGCTCATTTAGGAAAATCGTCGAAGAAGATGTTAGGCATGGCTTGCTGATAGGGGCTGGCAAGAATGTTTATTTTGATCTAGAAAACCAACAGGCCAATACTGTTGTGTGGACAAAAAGACAGTCCGCCCTGGGTGTCGCCGGAGAGGAATTGAGAGAGTTCAAGAAACTGGCAGCGGCACCCACTTTGCTAGAGTTTGGCTGGGGGGTATTTTCGTCATCTGTCGGATTTATTCGGTCTTCGATATGAGCGCTCTAGGGGCTAGAAAATCATCCTTGGGCTCAGTTTTCGGCATCGCCATCAATCTGGCAAGGCGCATGTTCATCCTGCTTGTCGTCAGTTTTGGGTGCCTTCTTTTGCTTGGCGATATGTCCACCTAAAATCTTTTCGGTGGTTTTTCTGCCTAAAAAAGCGACAGGAGAATACGGAAACCTTCGCTTAAACAATTTTTTAATTTTCAAGTCCAATCCCTCCAAATGCGTTAAGGATCTAATAAAACGGTTAAACAGATGCAAGACGCCAGAGAGTATATATCGGCAATGCTTACAAACTCTTGAGAGTAGGGTCTGGGCTCTTTTTAGGGTGTTGCTGACACAATCGTCTATGTTATGGACGTTTGAGGGTGTTTACGGCCGTTTGTTACAGAGATTACTCTCATATTGTGATACATCTAAACGCAAATCCGAGAGGATTGATGTGAGCGAGATCACACGTTGTTGCGATCATCGATCAAGTTGGTTGGGATGGGGCGTTAGTAAAAAGATCGCGGCTAAGTGCGGGTGTAACATTCCCAACGCTGGTTAAAATTGTAGTGCGTCAGCTTATCCACTATTCTTAGGGGCTGGCCAGTGCTACAGAGATAAAACTTTCATGCTCAATGATCAAGAAATCCGTGATTTAGTCGTAAATTATGGCGCCGCAGTCAATCAAGGCCGATCCGTCCTACAGTTAATTGAGGATGGAGAGTTGCCGCGGCTGAAAGGCTGTACCGTCCTCAAAGGCAAGGTGTCTGATTCTGTGTTTGGTGGCGCTTTAGTGACCAAAACAGGGGCACCGCTGCGCCTAATGTTCCGAAATAACCGCATCTCTACCCATGACGTTAATCGGGGGTCTATCCCGTTTAAAGACCAGGTGCTCGCGATCAACCATGACGTCATGGGAGGTTTGCTAAAGCAGGTATTGGGCAGTTCGCAGTTTAGCGTGCCTGGCTTGGCCGCGACATCAACGGTGATACCTGCGGAAAATCTGCGGCTTATCATGCTGGAAAACGTGCTGCGAGCCTACAATGCAGTAAGCTCCACATCGACCTCGCTGTATCAGCACTGGCTAGCGGCCAAACAGGCAGGCCAAGACCGTATGACGTTTGCTGGTCATGACGTGAAAGTTGGCGATCTAGAGCCGAATTCCAGGCTGCCCTATGTGATGGATACGCCGTCGACCAAAGACGCCGTGGACATTACTACCGACGCTCATGCTTTAGTGGAAGCTGGAGTTTGCAGCGCTGCGGAATATATTCAAATTCGGAATTCTTCATTAACCGCATTCGGCATGGTGACTCAATTTCTTGCTCAGCGTGGCATGGTATTAGTAGATACTAAAACTGAGCATGGGGTAAATCGCCTAGGCTATATCGTTGCGGCTGATGAACTGTATACGATGGATTCGTCTCGGTTTTGGCGCCTTGGTGACAACGGTAAGTTAGAGCTTCGAGAGGGCCAGCCAGTGTCTTTTTCTAAAGAGTTTGCGCGGGGGATGGTGGTGCAGCACGATCAGCAGTTTACTGAAACTCAGTCCCAAGAAATCGCGATTCGCTACATCCAAGGGCTGCAACACCTCATCGGTAAAGAGTTCGCACCAGATCTGCGGCCACGGGACGAACGTATCGTCGAGTCCACCAACCTAATTCTTGATTCCCTAACTAGTGTTGCTAGTTAACTTTAATTTCCAATGAGATTGCGGAGCCATCAGTATGCGCCATTTTTTTTCGGTCAGCTTAACCTTGTTGACCTGTCTCACAATTATTTCATGCACGCCTGCAACGACACCTATTGAACCTCCAACAGTTGAATCCTCAATGAACCAGCTTACAGGCTCTGATTACGAACGGGCTGAAAAGCTACTGCGGCAGAACACCGACAAATTGTTAGTGGGTCGTATCATGGCCAGATACTGGCAGGATGATGATCGACTCGTTTATCGGCGAACCACAGCAAACGGCTCGGACTATGTCCTGATTGATGCGGCGGCGGCTAGTCGCAGCGACTTGGTCGATAGCGTGCGGCTTGCAGCGCTGCTAGCGCCCTTTTCAGATGAAGAGCTCGATGAAAATGACCTGACCCTTGCTGCCATTAAGTTAACTGATGGAAATAGCTCGTTTGATTTCCGGTTCGAAGGCAAGTCGTTTGCCTTGAGCTTGCCGGATTACGGTTTGCTTGAGCTTGAACAGTCGCCTGCCAATGAATACTTGTCCCCTGATGGATCTCAGGCTGCATTCATCGAGAATCACAATCTGATGGTGCGTGACACTGCCAGCAATAGCATTACTGCACTAACCTTCGATGGCATTGAGGACTATGGCTATGCAACCAACAATGCCGGTTGGATCAGGGATGCAGGGCCAGTGCTGAAATGGTCTCCAGACTCGACTAAGATCGCGACCTTCCGCCATGATGCCAGGCTGGTCAAAGAAATGGCGGTCTATAACACCCAGGTTGGTCATGTAGATATTGATGTATGGAAATATCCGTTACCAGGTGACGAGACTATTTTTATGATCGAGCGCGTTGTGATTCATCTAGATAAGCAACCAAAACTTGTGGTCTTGGACATGCCAATTGATGCTCATCGCTCTACCACAAGTGATCATATCGCAGGTTTCGGCGGTGAATTTTTGGATGTGCAGTGGAGTTTGGATAGCGAAACCTTGGCGTTTGTGTCTTCCTCTAGAGACCATAAAGTGGCTACCCTGAGGATAGCTGATCCTTTGAGCGGTGGCGTTAGGGATGTGTTCACTGAAGCATCGCCAACGTATTTTGAATCTGGCCTGAGTGATGCGAATTGGCGTGTGCTCCACGATACAGATGAGTTTATCTGGTTTTCAGAGAAAGATAATTGGGGACATCTGTATCTGCACGACCTAAATACCGGTGAGTTAAAAACTCAAATCACTGCTGGAAGCTGGCGAGTGTTGGATGTGCTGGATGTTGATGAAGCGGCTGGAACAATACTTTTCACGGCTTCAATGCCGGATGCATCCGACCCTTACTACCATTACCTTTATCGGGTTAATTTAGACGGCAGTGGCTTAGTTAAATTGACTGAAGAAGAAGCACACCATTCCTTGAGCATGTCTAACTCCCATAACTTTGTGCTCGACTACTACTCCACCCCCACAGACCCAGGCACCTCTGTGCTGAGGAATAACTCTGGCGAAGTTCTCATGACATTGGAACAGCTGGACCTCACTCTTTTGCTTGAGTCTGGTTGGGTGCCTCCCGAGCCGGTAATCGTAAAAGCTCGTGACCAGCTGACAGATATCTATGGTTTGGTCTATAAGCCCAGCAATTTTGATGCAGCTAAGTCTTATCCGGTTTTAAACTATCTGTATCCCGGGCCCCAATCCGGCAGCGTTGGCACTCGATCGTTTGTCTCCGCCCGAGGCGACAAGCAGGCAATTGCCGAACTAGGGTTTATCGTGGTTGAAGTGGATGCAATGGGCACTCCCGGACGCACTAAGTCTTTTCATGATGCCTATTACGGAAATATGGGGGACAACGGCTTGCCAGATCAAATGGCAGCCATTCGCCAGCTGGCGGCGGATCGCCCCTATATGGATTTAGAAAGAGTGGGTATCTGGGGGCACTCGGGGGGAGGCTTTGCCTCTACCGCTGGGATCTTGCGCTATCCTGAGTTTTACAAAGTGGCCGTCTCTGGCGCCGGTAATCATGACAACCGCAACTATGAAGACGATTGGGGCGAGAAGTGGCAGGGTCTGCTTGAAACCTACCCTGAAGGCAGTGGCGAAGACGCTGCAGCTGGCTCGGTGAGCACCAACTACGACAATCAAGCCAATCAATTATTGGCTGACCAGCTTCAAGGCAAGCTGCTTTTAGCCCATGGCATGATGGACACTAATGTGCACCCATCCAATACCCTGTTGGTGGTTGATGCCTTGATTAAGGCAGAGAAAGACTTTGATCTTGTTTTATTTCCTAACGCCGGCCATGGCTTTGGTAACTCGCGTTATTTTATGAAAAAGCGCTGGGATTATTTTGTGCGTCACTTAGCGGGCCTTGAACCGGTTGAGTACAAGTTCGCGGACAATATTCGCTAGTTGGGCTGAGAGAGCGCGCTGGGCGTCTGTAAGTTGGTTGCATTAAATCAGCAAGCTGCATTAAGCTGACTCAAACCATTTGAGCAAGTAACACTGGGGTGAACAATGAATAATTATAATCCAGCAAAAAAAGCCGGTTTGTCGATGGCTATTGCGATAACTGCACTGGCTGCTGCATTGCCGCTAACTGCGCAAGCGCAAACTGATTATGTGGCGCCAAAGACGTCCTTCGGTGTGCCAGATGTTCAAGGGGTATGGAATTACGAAACCCGCACCTCCCTCGAGCGCCCTGAAGTGTATGCAGGCATGCTGGAAATTGATGAAGCCACAATGCTTGACAAAATGGTGTCCACTCCTGATTTCATCGCTTTCTTGGAGGCCACTGGCGCAGAAGCTCCAGGGCCAGAGAACGTGGGTGGTTACAATGGTTTTTGGATAACACCGGGTGAAGGCTTGGCCATGATGAACGGCAAGTTTAGAACCTCGATTGTAGTTGATCCCAGCGATGGTCAAATTCCTTGGCGCGAAGAAGGCGAGGCAATTCGCCGTTCTCAGCGCTACACCTTGCCTATGGGCAGAGGCGAAAGCGACGGCCCCGAAGGCCGAACCCTAGCCGACCGCTGTCTGGTGAGCTTTGCGTCAACGGCGCCCTTTTTAAGCAGTTTGTACAATAACAATATGCAGATCGTACAGTCACCGACTCATGTGATGATACTGGCCGAGATGGTACACAACGTTCGGGTAGTCAAAATCTCAGATGAGTTTAGAGATCTACCATTTGATCAATGGATGGGTGACTCCATAGGCTATTACGAGGGTGATACTTTGGTGGTTCAGACCAAAGACTTTCACCAATGGCAGGTGGCAAAGGAGCGATTAACATCGGAAGACATGTTGCTCACGGAACGCTTCACGCGAGTAGGTGAAGATAAGCTGCATTACGGCTTCACTATTGACGATCCTGATCTCTATACACAGCCTTGGACGGGTGAACTGCCCATGCATACCGCCGACGGTCTTTATGAATATGCCTGTCACGAAGGTAATTACGCTATGCCAGCAATACTTGCCGGTGCTCGCCGGGAAGAGGCAGACGCTGCCGCCAAATAGTTTTTTCACAGGCGCGCCAGTTATTATGGCGCGGCTGTGAATCTTCAGCTCATCCTTCGCTTTTTTGGGAGATCTACTTGGAACAAATTGAGAATGCACTTGCAGCCTTTTCTGGCTTCATGTGGGGGACGCCATTAGTCGTATTATTAGTCGGTGGCGGGCTGTTTTTCATGGTGCATTCCCGATTGCTGCAATACCGTTATTTTGGGCACAGCTTGGAGTTGCTTAGAGGCAAGTATCAGTCTTCAAGCAATAGCGCTGGCGATATCTCCCACTACAAAGCGCTGGCGACAGCCCTGTCCGGGACAATTGGCTTAGGCAATATCACAGGGGTTGCCGTGGCCATCACCATTGGTGGGCCTGGGGCAATTTTTTGGATGTGGGTTACGGCGATTGTTGGTACGTCGACAAAATTTTACACCGCATCGTTGGCTATTATGTACCGTGGCCGTGATGATAACGGCGATCTTCAAGGCGGGCCCATGTATGTTATTCGCGAGGGTTTAGGGCGCAAGTGGTTGCCTTTGGCGGGGATGTTTGCCGTCGCCGGATTGCTGGGCACTTCGCCGTTGTTTCAAGTAAACCAATTGGTTCAATTGCTGAGAGATCTAGTGGCTTTGCCCACAGGCTTGGCTACCGCTGAAAGCCACTTTGGCTTCGATCTTGCGATGGGCCTAGTTTTAGCCTGTGGGGTCTACTCGGTGATCGCGGGCAAAATATCGCGTATCGCAAGTGTTGCCGGCAAAATAGTGCCATTCATGGTTGTGTTCTATTTTCTAATTACGGGCTATTTGCTGCTGATCAATGCCGCTGCAGTGCCGTCTATGTTTGCGTTAATTTTCAGTGATGCGTTTACTGGCAACGCGGTTTCTGGGGGTGTGCTTGGTGCGGTAATTTTGATTGGTGTGCAGCGGGGCGTGTTCTCTAATGAAGCAGGTATTGGTACTGAGTCCCTGGCCCATGGCGCGGCCAAGACTAACGAGCCAACGCGAGAAGGCTTAGTGGCTATGATAGGGCCAGTGGTAGACACGCTAATAGTCTGCACCTGCACAGCACTTGCTCTATTGGTGACCGGTGTGTGGCAGGGTGATGCGGTGGGTGTCACTATGACGTCTCAAGCGTATGAACAGGCATTCCCTGGGATCGGGTCTTACTTTATATTGATTATGGTGTTCGCCATGAGTATTACCACAGTATTGACTTATTGGTATTACGGCAGTAAATGCATGGGATTTTTGTTTGGCACCCGCCGCCAAAAATACTACACCTGGGCTTATATGGGCATGATTGCTATCGGCGCCGTAGCGTCTATGGATGCGGTAATTAGTCTGTTTGATGGGGTTTATGCAACCATGGCGATTCCCACTATGGTCTCTGCACTAATTTTGGCGCCTAAAGTACATGAGGCCGCCAGAGACTATTTCAGACGCTTAGACGCTGGTGAGTTCGAATTAGAATCGCCAGAGCAAGTGGTCTAACGATTCGACGAATGACGCCCCAGCAGGTGGACGGATTAGCGCGAGCTTAAGTTCACTTGGTAGTGGCTGCATCTGGCAAGATTAGTGAATGGTTTGCTCAGGTTTCGGCGCTTCGTCGCTGAGCTTCACTGCTGCAACCCGCAAGTCAGGCGAGACAAAACTTTGGGTCACCACAGGTTTTTCTAGGTGCTGCCCAAGGTTTTTCAAAAACTTTTCCATGTGCTGGGTCTGATAGTGCTTCTGCAAGTGTTCCGCATTGTCCCACTCCTGCAGCAGGATCACTTGGTTGGGTTTAGTGATACCAGCGAAATACTCATAGCTAAAGCAGCCTTTTTCTTTCAGGCATAGTTCTACCATTTCTCGCATTAGTTCGAGAACTTCAGCTTTGCCTGTTTCCAGCAGATGAAATGTGCTTTGAACCATAATCATAGCGTAAACTCTTTAGTTCATTGTGTTTCAAGGATTATACCTAGCTGAACCTGAATTGCAGCTGAAACCACTTTCAATTTTGCTCGCTCTCGGTCTTTAGACTTTGCTGCTGAGCTTGGCATCCAAACTCCAAGCTCCGCCGCCCAAGCCTGCACAGACCATTAGACCGGCAACAATGCCCAAATTCTTCACAAAGTTTTGCATCTCGTGGGCAGTTTGTAATTCGCCGGGGACTAAGGTCCAGAAGTCGTGAATCACTAAATTGATCATCAAAGTTAACCCAGCCAATAAAAAGGCTGCCAGCTTAGTTTGATAGCCGACGATCATTGCTGCGCCACCTCCTAGCTGGAGAATGATTGTTAGAACCAAGAAAAACGGCACCATAAACATATCATTAGCCGCCATATAGTCGGCAGTGCCTTGGAAGTTAAATACCTTTTGCAGACCACCTGGCAAAAAGAAGTAAAGACCAAGGATAACTCGGCCGGCTGTAACATTAAGTTTTTCGAAAGTAGCTTGCATTGGATTTTCCTAGGGCGGTATTAGACTTTAAGGCGTTTAATTGCGTCGCCAATTATTGTTTGATTGTGCAGTCAACGACAAGTGAGTTTGGCGCGGTTTACTACCACCACGGATAAAAAGGTGGCATATCGCAAGATGCCTTGTCTTTATAGTCAGGGGAGCGTTTTTCTAAAAACGC
This sequence comes from Pseudohongiellaceae bacterium, assembly GCA_047617585.1. Lineage (GTDB taxonomy): Bacteria > Pseudomonadota > Gammaproteobacteria > Pseudomonadales > Pseudohongiellaceae > UBA9145. The sequence goes on from JBLGBD010000023.1 coordinate 9,064, forward strand.
ATTCACCCCTTCCTTGCCGCTATTTTGCGAGGCGTAAAAAATGGCCAAAGAGTCTATTTCATGGGCCGCGATAGGGTGGGGCTGGGCTGCATTGCGGTACATCATCTGACGGCTCAGGGCGATGGCAACTGGGCTGTGTTGGGTGATTCGTTTGGCGATTTTATAGGCTGCCGCCATGAGCTGATCTGGCGCTACAACGGAATTTACATAACCCTTTTTCTCAAGTTCATCTGCTTTGATTAACTCGCCGCTGTAAATCCATTCTAGGGCAGTGCCCATGTTAACTATCCGCGGTAAAAACCAAGACGAGCAGGCTTCAGGCGTAATTCCAATATTGTTAAATACGAAGCCAACTTTGGCAAATTCTGATGCAATGCGAATGTCCATGGCGCAGGTCATGGTCGCGCCAATGCCCACGGCAGCGCCATTAATGGCCGCGATAATGGGTTTTTTGCAGTCATACATAGCCAGCGTAACTTGGCCGCCGGTATCTCTAACCCCATCTTCTATTTCCTTTTCACCGAGGCGTTCTTGCATATCCTTCAGGGTGGGCTGCAGCGACTCGTCGAGGCCAAAAACATTGCCTTGGGCGCTAAGATCCATGCCGGCACAGAATGCTTTGCCGGCCCCCGTTACGACAATCACGCGCACCTCATCGTCATCACTAGCATGATTGAGAGCGGCGATCAGTTCTTGCGCCATTTCAACCGTGAAGGAGTTAAGTTTATCTGGGCGGTTTAGGGTAAGGGTTAAAATCCCATCCTCTAGTACGTAAAGCAGGGTATTAAATTGCATGTAAATTCCTGTAGTGCTTACACAGAGATAACAAGGTGTAGCTAGATGATATTCACCAGTTCTTGCTTGGCCATTTTGATTCGGTAGAGTTCGATTTCGCCTTCCTGTAGCATTTGCTGAAGATCTAGATCTTCTTCGCGACGGGTAATTGAAGCGAGATTCACTTTAATTTCTAACATCGTATTCTTGTGGGCAAATTGCTCAGCCTGCAGCGCCTTGTAGATTTTCCCTATGACCACTTTGCTGCCTTCTTCGTCAACTCCTGGCAGCAGCATGCGAAACTCTTTATAGCTTGACCTTGCCAGGACATCTTCGTTTCTGCGTCTGTCGGAGGCCATTTGAGAAAAGTGGCGAAGCATTTCGTTGCCGGTTTTATAGCCAAATTTGGCCACCACTTCTTCCATGTTTTCTATTTCTAAAGTGAGTAGAGTCACTGGCTTGCTGTAGCGCAGCGCAATACCCATTACTCGATTGCCCACCTCTAGAAAGGTTCGGTGATTCAATATGGTAGTTATAGGGTCATAGATCGAGTTTTCTTTGTGTTCTAAGGTCAATTCTTCCATTGTCATTATGATGATGGCAAAGGCGAAAACAATCATCGTAAAAATTGAACCAAGCAGCAGGATGGAAGTGCCCTCATCTGCCGAAAGCAGTGATGCATCAGAGCGCACATACATCAAAATTATTTCTGTGACGGTATTGAAGCTAAATAACATTAGCGCCAAAAAAGACCCATTGCTTGAGTTGATGCTCGTGACCGGACGCATCTTAGTTTCTACTCGCATGCCTTTAACAATGATGAAGATATAGCTGAGATTGAAAACCAGCATCAGCGCGGTATAGATTCTAATCCGGCCTAAGGGGCTAACTTCTACAAAGGTGAAGTAAAAGAAACCTGCCATAGCTAAGGCATACAAGAACGCTGTGAAAACAGAAAGTTTAGTGCTGCCTTGGTTCCAGAAACTCGCCAGGCCGATAAGGAGCGGTATCCTCCCGCCCAAGATCAAGCCATTTGCCAGCATGATTGATATCCATGGGTGTAAAGACTGCTGGGTGGACAACAGCAATATGCCTGCACTAGTGATGGAAAATCCAACGGCAATGTTGAAAAGGCCCGGAATATGTTTGTAGCCCGACCAATTAATGAACAGAGCGAGGCTGCAAATAATTGCAACCAGTGCCAGTGCTACTGATAGAGTTTCATTTTCCATAGCTCGCTCAAATGGCCTTAGCTGTTTTTAGACTATCTATTTCATTGCTGGTGAAGCCCCAGCGTTGAAGTATCTCATCAGTGTGCTCACCAGCAAGTGCTGCTGGGAACTGAATCTGTCCCTGGGTTCTGCTGAATCTAGGGGCTGGTGCTGGTTGAGTCACGCCGGCTACTTTGACGAACGTTTCTCTTGCTAGGTTATGGGGATGAGAAGGTGCTTCGCTTAGGTCTAAGACCGGCGCAAAACACACATCCGTGGATTCCATGATGTCACACCACTGTTGTCGGGTTTTAGTGATGAAGAGCTGTTTTAGCTTTTCACGTAACTCAGGCCAACCCGATTGATCCTGCTGAGCGAGAAACGCCGGGTCTGTAATTCCGCATTTTTCAAGCAACAAGGCATAGAATTGGGGTTCTATCGAGCCGATGGAAATATATTTGCCATCGCTGCATTCATAGCTGCCATAGTAATGGGCGCCGCCGTCTAACTTGTTGCTGTGGCGCTGGGTAGTCCAGGCGCCCATTTCCATCAGGCCAAAGAAAGGGCTTAGCAGGCTAGCCGTACCATCTGTCATGGCGGCGTCAACTACTTGGCCTTTGCCCGACTTTCCCCGCTCCAGCAGCGCGGCTAATATTCCCGCGAGCAGGTACATGGCTCCGCCGCCAAAATCACCTACCAAGTTCAGCGGCGGTGCTGGCGGTCTGTCATCATAACCCATTGCACCAAGAGCACCTGCTATTGATATGTAGTTGATATCATGTCCCGCCACATGGGCTAATGGGCCATGCTGGCCCCACCCTGTCATGCGGCCATAAACCAAGCCAGGATTGCGCTGCAGACAGACATCAGGACCTAGACCTAAGCGCTCCATTACGCCTGGTCGAAAGCCTTCGATCAATCCATCAGCTGCCTCGATTAGGCGCAGTGCGGCGGCGACTGCAGATTCATTTTTAAGGTCTAGAGTAATGGATTTTCTGCCTCGATTGAGCACATTGGCCGTATGCCCAGTGCCTTTGGCATTCAATCTGTCGATTCGAATAACTTCAGCGCCCATATCCGACAACATCATGGCGCAAAACGGACCTGGTCCGATGCCTGCCATTTCAATGATCTTTATACCTTGTAGCGGGCCCATACTACTTTCCTGATCTAAAAAAAGACCTACTAATGATAGGGGATAGGCGCGCAGTAATAAACGCAATTTTTAGATTCATTGGCAGTTCTTGCCGATCTAAGTGGTGGGTTTGCTTGGTTTCACTTTTTATCGGGATGGATTATGCTTCAAAGCTCTGTTTTGTCCTGAGCCACCGGGCGCTAGAGGCAAAAATCTAATTCACATTGTTGGAAAAATCTATGGAATTGAAAGGCAAAACGGCATTCATTACGGGCGGTGCATCCGGACTAGGACTGGCTACAGCCGAGTTGTTTGTATTAAATGGAGCAAATGTCATGCTCTATGATTTGAATGCCGAACAGCTACAGGCGCAGTGTGCTCGCTTAGGCGACCAGGCTATTTGGCATGCGGGTGACGTTGCTGACCCCGCTGGCGTTGCCCAAGCAATCGCCCAAGCGAAGCAAAAATTTGGCACAATCCACATCAACGTGAATTCAGCGGGCATTGGTGGCGCGGCTAGAACCGTGGGTAAGAATGGCCCCATGCCGCTTGAGAAGTTTGAGCACATTGTCCGCGTGAATTTAATTGGCACATTCAATGTGCTACGGCTGTGCGCCGAAGTTATGCAAATGAATGACCCTCAGACAGAGGATCAAGAGCGAGGCGTCATTATAAATGTCGCTTCAATCGCGGCATTTGATGGTCAGACCGGGCAGGCAGGGTACGCGGCGTCCAAGGGCGGTATTGTTGCTATGACTCTGCCAATTGCCAGAGACTTGGCTAAGCGTGGCGTGCGGGTGATGACAATAGCGCCAGGTGTCTTTGAAACACCGCTTTTGGCGTCGGCGCCCGATGAAGTGAGGGACCCCCTGATTGCAATAACTCAGTTTCCTAAGCGACTTGGCAATCCAGAAGAGTTTGCTCAGCAGGTTGCCCACATCGTTACCTGCAGCTACCTCAATGGAGAAACTATTCGGCTAGACGCTGGAATTCGTATGCCGGCCATTGGCTAAAATTTATTCTTAAATATTCGATCTATATTTTGGTTGTAACCCATTCAAAAAATTGCGACAGAGGCTTTTATGGCAAACGCATATATCGTTGGTGCAGTGCGCACAGCAACAGGAAAAAGAAAAGGCAGACTTAGCAGAATGCACCCTATCGATATGGGGGCTGCAGTAATTGATGCTCTGCTGGAGCGCACCGGTATTCCAAATGACGCTGTGGATGATGTTATTTTTGGCGTGGTAAGTCAGATCGGCGCACAAGCGGGCAATCTCGGCCGAAACGTGGCAATGGCCTCTAATCTAGATCTAGCGGTACCCGGCACTACGGTTGATCGTCAGTGTGGTTCATCATTACAGGCGATTCAGTTTGGTGCCCAAGCGGTAATGTCTGGTACTCAAGACGTAATTATCTGCGGTGGCGTCGAAGCCATGAGCACGGTTGAAATAGGTTCGAACATACGCGACGGCTTAGAGCATGGCCGCGGCGTGCCCAAAGGCGAGCGGCTTGAGATGCAATATCCGGGTATTCAGTTTAGCCAATTCGATGGGGCAGAGCTGCTTGCCGAAAAATATCAGATTACTCGCGAAGACCTCGATTCATTCGCCTTAAGCAGTCATCAGCGCGCCGCTGCCGCAACCCAGGCCGGATACTTCAAGCAAGAAATCTTACCACTGAATATTACCCTTGAAGACGGTAGCGCCGACGTTCATACCCAGGATGAGGGTATCCGCGCTGAAGCAACGCTTGAGGGGCTGCAAGGCTTGAACACATTGCGTGAGGGCGGTGTAATCACAGCCGGCTCTGCTAGCCAAATTAGTGATGGCTCGGCGGCAATCATGGTGGCGAATGAAGCCGCTGTTGCCAAGTATAATCTACCGGTTAGAGCGAAAATTCATTCTTTGGCGGTGGTTGGTTCGGACCCTGTCATCATGTTAGAAGGCCCGATTCCAGCAACCCAAAAGGTTTTAGAAAAAGCCGGGCTGACGATTGATGATATTGATCTTTATGAGGTCAATGAGGCCTTCGGCTCGGTGCCACTGGCTTGGGCGAAAGCGCTGAAGGCAGATTTGAGCAAGCTCAATGTCAATGGGGGCGCGCAGGCTTTGGGTCACCCCCTCGGCGGAACCGGCGCGAAACTCATGACGACTCTAGTCCATGAGTTAGAGCGCAGGCAAGCTCGTTATGGCCTGATTGCTATCTGCGAAGGTGGGGGCACGGCCAACGCAATGATCATTGAGCGAATGGATTCAGTCGAATCTTAAAAGGGTTAATAGCTCACTATACACTTTGAATTTGGGAAGCCATAAAGCATGTTGTTAGAAAACTATGTATCACCTTGGATGGATGAAGAGCTGCACATAATGCGCAATGCGGTTCGAAAATTTATTGAAAAAGAATTTGTGCCACATACCGAAAAATGGGAAAAGCAAGGCTATGTAGATCGAGACGCGTGGTTCAAGGCAGGCCAGGCTGGCATTCTTTGTGCTTCAATTCCTGAGCAATACGGCGGTGGTGGCGGCAACTTCAGGCATGAAATGGTGCTGGTGGAAGAGCTAAGCTATGCCAACGTGACAGGGTTTGGCAATAGCGTACATTCCGGCATCGTTGCTCACTACATTAACTCCTACGGCACAGATGAGCAGAAAGATAAATGGCTACCTAAGATGGTTAGCGGGGAACTTGTGACTGCTATCGCGATGACGGAACCCGGCACAGGTTCGGATTTACAGTCAGTGTCGACAACTGCCATTAAACAGGGTGATCACTACGTTCTCAACGGCCAGAAAACCTTTTTGACCAACGGCCAAACGGCGGAGCTGATTTGCGTGGTGGCGAAAACAGACCCCAGCGAAGGTGGCAAAGGTATTTCTTTGATAATGTTAGAGACCGCAGGCGTAGAAGGCGATGGCGGGTTTAGTCGTGGTCGCAATTTGGATAAGTTGGGACTCAAAGCACAGGATACGTCTGAGATTTTCTTTACCGATGTAAAGGTGCCGGCAGAGAATCTATTGGGTGGAGTTGAAGGCAAGGGCTTTATTCAATTGATGCAGCAATTACCGCAAGAGCGCGTCATTATTGCCGCTGGCGCCTGCGCCGCGATTGAAAAAGCACTGAAGATAACAGCTGAATACGTGAAACAGCGTAAAGCATTTGGTAAGCGGATTCTTGATTTTCAAAACACCCAGTTCAAACTTGCTGAACGCTTCACCGAAGCCAAAATTGCTAGAGTCTTTGTTGATGATTGCGCCATGAAATTGGCCGAAGGCAAATTAGATGATGCTACTGCCTCAATGGCTAAGTGGTGGACCACTCAAAAGCAATGTGAAATTGTCGATGAGTGTCTGCAGTTTTTCGGCGGCTATGGCTATATGATGGAATACCCGATAGCTAAGATGTACGCCGATAGCCGGATACAAAAAATCTACGGCGGCAGTAATGAGATTATGAAGCTGCTGATTGCGCGAGAAATTTAGTCCTTGCGAAGGCAGTCAGGTTCTTTAGCGCAGCACTTTGCAGCGCCTACAATCCTATAAAGCGCGATAGTCCTGACGGATTAACCGCACAGCGAAAGCCTGTGTGGTTAGTTGCCGTGCTGGGGTCGGCAGGCATCCGGGCACTGACTCTAAACCCGCTGCAATAATTATCGGCACACAGAAAAGAGCCGCCCCTTATCGACCGTTTGGCGATTGTAGGTTCGTTGGGGTCGGTACTGTCTTCTTTTGCGACTCCCGCGGGGTTGCGACTTGGGCTCATAGCGTAATACTGAGGATGATACCAATCTTGGACCCACTCCCAAACGTTGCCAGACAGGTCATAAAAACCAAAATCATTGGCAGGAAAACTACCCACTGGCGCTGTAGTTAGATAGCCATCGATAGCGTCGTTATTGAGGGGGAAATCGCCCTGCCAAGTGTTTGAAACGTTGCCCGCTGCATGTAAAGGCTGATTGCCCCAACTATACATGGTGCCGCTTTTGCCACCTCTGGCGGCATATTCAAACTGGGCCTCGGTTGGCAATTCTTTGTCTTTCCAATGGCAATAGGCAGCAGCATCATCGTAATTGACGTGGACAACAGGATGGTCAAGTTTGTCTTCGATTGAGCTGGAGTCGCCCTGCGGCTGTTTCCAATCGGCGGCCTTGGCGAGCTGCCACCAATCCTGCGGGCCCATGTGCGTGGCATGGCTCTGTTCAGGGGCGCTAAATACTAAGGAATCTCCTACTTTTTCGGAAAACGTTTGATAGCCCGTGGCGTCAGTGAACTGTTTGAACTCACCATTGGTGACCTCAAACCTATCCATCCAAAACCCAGATAGACTGAGTTCATGGGGAGGGGTCTCATCAGGCAGGCCTTGATCAGAGCCCATGACAAACGAGCTTGGCGCCAGCCAAATCATGTTACTGGTATCGAAGATTTTTTCGATAAAAACCAAATTGTCGAGCAAGCCGACAACGACAATAAAAACAACTCCGCCGGCTAAGTCTTTGTTACTACTCATAGATACTTGGGCACCATGCTTTAAAGTAATCGGGTTTCATGAACAGGTTGTCGAGTCTATCAACTAAAGTGTGTCGAATCTCTACATTTTGCGCGTCGTGGCATTATTGCGGCGAATCCAAAGCTCTATTTGATGAATCGCGGAGTCTCCGCCGCTTGCCGGTTTCTGTCTTCTCTTCGGGAGGGCGTCATGGCGGCCTCCGAGCGGCATCTAGAGATACCGCTGTCGCTCATGAAACAACGAAACCGGTTGCAGCCGTCGCAGTATCGCATTTCGATAGGATCGCTTCTGCTTTAGGTGCCATAATGCCTAGCAATGTAATGAGGTTTTGAACTAAGTGAGGTTTTCCATGTTGAGATTATTAATAGCTGGCAGCGCCCTGGCCGTATACGTTGCCGGCAATACCTTTGCCGCAGAGACGGGCTACATACCCCAGCGCACCGAGCTTGGCGCCCCTGACTTTCAGGGTACCTGGTCCTTAGCCACTCAAACCAACCTTGAAAGAGCTGAACGTTTTAATGGCCAATTAGTCATTTCCCAAGAAGAGGCTATTCGTATTGAGGCCTTGGTCGCCGCGAGAAACGATGCCAGTAATCAGCCAAGCGACCCCAACCGTGAAGCCCCAACTCCTGGGCAGAATGTCGGTGGTTACAATACGTTTTGGATGGACCCCGGCAATCAGCTTGCAGTTGTTAATGGCGAGATTCGTACCTCGATCATTGTCGACCCAACGGAAGGGCGGTTGCCTTACAGCGACACCGGGCGCGCCAATTTCGCGGCAGCCATGCAGCGGCGTCAGTCCTATGATGGGCCGGAAGTTCGCCCATTGGGGGAGCGCTGTGTTGTGGGTTTTGGCTCTAGTGGCGGGCCACCAAAGCTGCCGGTGCTTTATAATAATTTAACTCAAATAGTGCAGTCGGAAGGTTACGTGGTACTGCTGGCCGAGATGAATCACGATGCTCGGATTGTCAGAATGAACGCTGAGCATTTAGACCCTCCGATGTATCCGTGGTTAGGTGATTCTATTGGCCACTATGATGGCAATACACTGGTGGTAGAAACCACCAACTTTCACCCCCAGCAAAGTCTTAGATCATCACTGGAGCATCGCTTTTACGGCTCTGTATCTATGAAGGTAACGGAACGCTTTACCCGCACTGATCAGGACACTATTTTGTATCAGTTTACAGTGGAGGATTCTGAAAACTACAGTCAGCCCTGGAGCGGTGAGCTACCAATGAACAAGACTAACGACAGCATATTCGAATATGCCTGCCATGAAGGTAACTATGCCTTGCCTGGTATATTGGCAGGAGCGCGCCGAGCAGATAGTGATGGTATTGAGTATGCGCCTACCGACCCGGATTAGATCAACATAAAACTCGCCTTCCACTAAAAAGGGGCAAGTATCACACTTGCCCCTTTTTCATGTCTCAAGTTTTTTCTTAGCGCAGATCAGGTAGCTTGTAGCCGTCTTCCTCTAACTTGGCTCTTATGGCCTTCTTGTCGATCTTGCCGGTTGAGGTTAGTGGTATGGCTTCTACTGCGAGTATTTCGTCTGGCAATTGCCACTTCGCAAAAATACTGCTGCAGTGATCAATAACCGCTGCTTGATCCAATTCCTGGCCAGCAGCCAGAACCACCAATGCGACCGGCCTTTCATCCCATTTCGGGTGAGGCTGAGCGACAACGGCCGCTTGGGCGATGGTAGGGAAGCCAACGATGTGGTTTTCAAGATCGACAGATGAAATCCATTCACCGCCTGACTTGATTAAGTCTTTAGAACGATCGGCGATAAGAACGTATTGTTCACTATCGATTTTCGCCACGTCGCCCGTGACCAACCAGCCGTCATGGAATTTTTCAGGTTGCGGGTCGTTGTAATATTCCGACGCAATCCAAGGGCCGCGGATGCACAGTTCGCCAACAGCTTTGCCATCGTGAGGTAAAGGGTTCCACTGTTCGTCGAATATCTCGATTTCCAGCCCGGGCATGAACAAGCCCGCTTTTGCAATATTTTCGAACTGTTGGTCTTCTGATATTCCAATATGGGAGCGCTTGGCAACTTTTCTGGACAAAGTTCCCAAGGGGTTAGTTTCTGTCATGCCCCAACCCTGAATCATTTCTACGTTAAAGCTATCCCAGTACCAGCGCATCATTTCCACGGGTGGGGCTGAGCCGCCACAGGTTAGGCGGGTTAATGAGGATAAGTCATATTTGTCCGGCGCAGAGTTAAGTGCCGCCCGCACGCCTTGCCATATGGTTGGCACGCCGGCAGAGATCGTAACTTTCTCATCGTGCATCAGCTGCAAAAATGAAGCTGGGGTCATAAACCGGTGAGGCATGACCTGCTTGCAGCCAAGCATTGAGGCGCAAAATGGCAGGCCCCAACCCATGGCATGGAACATCGGCACTATGCCCAGGACGGAATCGAGCGAGGACAGGCCAATAGAGTCGGTCAGGCTCTCGGTTAGGGTGTGTAAATATGTAGAGCGGTTGGTGTACATAACCCCTTTTGGCTTGCCGGTTGTCCCTGAGGTATAGCAAAGGCCCATAGGTGATGTCTCATCGATCTCAGGCCATGCATAGACATCAGGCTGGCCTTTGATAAAGTCTTCATAGTCGATCTGGTTTTCAAACGAGCTTTCGCCCCCTTCGCCATGACGACAAATGACCAGCAGTTCCACACAGGGTACTTTGCCCCATAAAGGCTCTAGCAGTGGCAGCAAATCTTCGTCGGCAAAAATAACCCGGTCAGCGGCGTGATTTATGATGTATTCAAGGTCGGTGGGCGATAAACGAATGTTCAATGTGTGGAGAACAGAGCCCATTGAAGGGACGGCTTGATAAAGCTCGAGATGACGGTAGTTGCTCCACATAAAGCTGGCGACGCGATCACCCACTTTGATGCCATGAGCATTAAGTGCGTGAGCAACTTGATTCGCACGATCCCAAGTTTGTTTTAGGGTTTGTCGGTGGGTGCCATTCGCCTGCGCTGTGACTACTTCGACTTCGGGATCTAATTTGGCGCCTCTGCCTAATATTCTGGACATCAGCAGGGGTGTGTTTTGCATCGTCATTCCACGTTTCTCCTAAATTCGGTTGGGTCGTGTGTTTTTATCAAAACCAGGGTCCGGCAGAATATATGATCTACTGAAGGGGTTCAATTAGGTTTGACTCGTCAAGGTCACGTTTATTCGGCATATTTGGGTCAGCGTAGGTGTTTGCGGCAAGAACCAATGAGTTTTTAACTGAAGTGAGCGAGAAAAGCGCAACCGCTGGGTATTTAGCCTCGCTATTTTACAGTGGCTTGAGTAAATTTAACGGGCTTTCACTAAGGCTCTTTGGTGAGCTTGTTTGCTATGTCCTATCCTTAATTTTAGGAAAGTTGAATGTCTTCAATTGATCAATCTAGTGGCCCAACTGCCGAGCAGCTTGAAAATAACTTAACCCGTTTTATCGTCTTTCGACTACTTTACTCGGCTCGGTTCTACTACCCAGTTTTTACTGTGCTGTTTTTAGACTATGGCTTAAGTTTAGAGCAATTTGCGGTGCTGAATATGGTGTGGGCACTCACCATCGTTTTGGCTGAAGTGCCCTCAGGCGCGTTGGCCGATATTGTCGGGCGCAAACGCTTGGTGGTTTTTGCAGCAGCGATGATGGTGGTTGAAATGGCTCTAATAGTGTTTGCACCCATTGGCAGTTCTTCTTTATTGTTCCTGCTTTTTTTAGGCAATCGGATTTGTTCTGGTCTGTCTGAAGCAGCAGCTAGCGGCGCCGATGAAGCCTTGGCCTATGATTCGCTGAAAGCGTTAGGCAGAGAAGGGGATTGGTCACAATTGCTAGAGCGCACTAGCTTTGTGGTGTCTATTGGGTTTTTCACAACGATGATTCTCGGGGCTTTTGCTTATGATCCGGCAATCGTCAACGGCGTGCTAAGCCTTGTGAATGACGATTGGGTGTTGAGTAAAGAGGTGGTTATTCGTCTGCCCGTGGTACTGACTTTATTCACAGCGGTACTGGTTTTCATTACTACCCTGGGTTTTTATGATTTGGATAAAACTCGACTGGATGAGAAGAAAGCGCGTGCTGCAATTCTTCCAGGTAATAAGTTAATAGCGTCTTTGGCTGAGCCTTTTAAGCAAATAGGCGGGGCAGCCAGTTGGACTTTCAATCATCGGTTTGTGCTTTTTGTAATTCTTGCTGGATTGGCACTAGACAGTGTTGGTCGCCAATTCGTGGTGCTCTCCAGTGAGTATTATCGGTTGATTGAGATTCCAGTTTCTATGTTTGGTTTTATTGGTGCAGGGATGGCGCTGATTGGCATTGTTAGCGCAAAAACTTCCCGCTATTTGGTCAATAACCACTCGCCAGCGTTTAATTTTTTTACACTGTCAACGGTGCTTGTGTTTGGCCTCATAGGGTTAAGCTTTGCTGTTCCCTATGCAGGCGTACTGTTTGCTGTGGGTGCCTTTGCGATGATGGGCATGGTGCAGTTTCTGGCGAGTTTCTATATCAATCGTGAAGTTGACTCTAGTATTCGGGCAACGGTGTTGAGTTTTAAAGGTCTGGCACTGAATTTAGGGCTGGGTGTTGCCAGCTTGCTGTACACAGCTTATGTGGCGGCATTGAGAGCCGCCGCCGAGCCTGGGCTGGGTGAAGAAGAGTTGTCCAAGCAGGTTTTTATAGACTCTTTGGCGGCGTTCCCAGTGTATTACCTAATTCTGTTCGCCTTGGTTATTGTGCTAGCGCGGGTTATGATTCCAAGGCGTGGCGTGTTATTTGAGGTGCCCGAGACGTCAAAGCATTCGCCGTCCATCGACAAATCAGAGTCAGAGCGTAAAAATTAGTAATGAAGAAACTGGATATACATAGCTTAAAATCACCTTGGTTGCTTTGCGCATTTATACTGCTTATGCCAATGTCGCTGGTGGCGCAGGATAATCCTCTGGCGGCAAAGTTGGCTGGCAGTTGGGTCATCAATGACGATCTCAGTGACAATACCGATGAGCAAGTTGAGAGGGCTATTAAGGCAGGTGGTGGTAAGGTAAAGCGGCGCTGGTTTGCCAAGCGCGATGACGATTACTATCGCGGCGGCCCGCCTGAGCAAGAACTCTATGACAGAATTTCCTATGACGACGAGCTATCAATTTCAAACGCTGGGGTAGAGTTTCGGTTTGAATATGCAGATTCTTTCATCAGAGTCTTTCACTCTGATGGCAGGCGCAGGCAGTCATCGGCAAATGATTTTTACGCCGAAGGCAGCGAAGATTTTTCACTGGCGAATTGGGATGACGGCAAACTGATAGTTGAAGCGAGGCCTAGAGATGGTGGTTTTACCCTAGAAACTTATTCAGTATCCAGCGACGGCCAGCAGTTAACCATTGAAATGCTAATCCAGCCGCGAAGCTTCCGCGAGTCGGTGACCTTAACTCGAGTATTTAGCCGCGTCGCCGATTAATTATTTCTTCCTCTATTTCTACCAGTTTTTCTTTGCCAAAATAAATCTCTTCATCGATGAAAAATGTTGGTGACCCAAAGCTTCCTCGCTCCACACTGTTGGCAGTGTTGTCCACCAGCGTTTGTTTATTGCTAGCCTGACCTGAGCCGGCAACGATTTCTTCTGCGGGTAAGCCAGCGTCTGCGAGCGCTGCAGCAATCGTCTCTGGGTTAGACATGTCTAAGCCTTTCTCCCACATACACCGGTACATGGTTTCGTTGTACTCCTGAGCAAAGCCATGAGCCTTGGCATAGACCGCGCCCCGCATAATATGCAGTGTGTTCACAGGGAAGTTTGGGTTAAATACAAATTTATCCAACTGATGTTTTTTGATAAAGCGAGCGGTCTCGATAGTACTGTATTCAGATTTATTTTTGATGCCGGCAAAGGCCAGCATGGGTGCTTGGTTATTGGTTAGCTTGAAGACGCCGCCGAGCAAAATGGGAACATAATCGAATTTAACGCCGGTGCGTTGTTCAATTTGTGGGATTACTCGATGACAATAGTAGGTATTGGGGCTGCCGAAATCAAAATGGAATTCTAGTTTCATAGTTATCTGAGTGCTGCGCCTAAAATTTTTCAGAAAAGGGTCTGATGTCCATTTCATGGGTCCAAGCATCGGGTTTTTGTTGATGCATCATCCAATAGGCTTCGCCTACTGACTCTGGATTCATGAGGGTATTCTCAGGGAGTTCATTGGGGTCGACGCCTCGCTTTTCTAATCTGTCTCTTACAAACGCAGTGTCGACGCCTGAATCTATAATTAAATGAGCTACATGTATGCCCTGTGGGCCTAGCTCTCTGGCCATGGACTGGGCAAGGGCGCGAAGGCCAAACTTGGCGCTTGCAAAAGCTGCGAAGCCGGCGCCCCCGCGTAAGCTCGCCGTGGCGCCAGTAAAGAAAATAGAGCCTTTGCCTCGCGGCAACATGTGTTTGGCGGCTTCTCTGCCGGCCAGAAAGCCGGTAAAGCAAGCCATTCGCCAGACTTTATAGAACACTCGTTCCGTGGTTTCTAAAATTGGGAAGTTAACGTTGCCGCCGGCATTTGAGATCATAATTTCGATGGGTCCAATCTCTGCCTCTATCGCAGCGAACCTTTCGACTACCTGAGCTTCCTCTCTGGCGTCCAAGGAAAAATTAAACGCGCTGCCACCGTTGGCAATAATGTCTGCGACTAAGCCTTCTGATTTTTCGCCGCCGCGCCGGGCGACACAGACAGTGTAGCCACCCTGGGCGAAACGTTTGGCGATAGCAGCACCGATGTAGTCTCCGGCGCCAACGATAAAACACACTGGCCTAGTCATATTACTCACGGAGTGGCTTGATAAATTTAAGGGTCATACGGTCACTCTCACCAATGGCTTCATACTTGGCGCGGTCGACTTCTCCTAAGCGATAATTAGGCGCCAGTGTCCACACCCCGCTCGGATGTTGGGTGGTATCTTTGGGATTGGCGTTGATGTCAGATGATTCAACAAATTCAAAGCCGGCGGCCGCGGCCATTTGTTTGACGTAGGCTTCACTCACATACCCGGAGGTTTGCATTGTTTCCATTGATGCATCGGCCAGAGCTCGATGCTCAACTACACCCAAAATGCCGCCGGGTTTAAGGGCGCTATAAAACGAGTCAAAGAATTCCTGCTGTTGGCCCGCCATGACCCAGTTATGGACATTGCGAAAGGTCAACGCCATGTCGACACTGCCCGGCGGCGCAATGACGACTTCATGGGGAGGGTTCAAATGTCGCACGGTAATTTTCCCGTATAGCTGGGGCTGGGCAGTAATTTTGTCTTCAAACTGACCAAGGATGGATGGCATGTAGGCCGCTGTTGCATTGGGTGAAAAATGGGCAGCGTAGTATTTCCCGCTGTCTCGCAGATAAGGGGCAATGATTTCCGTGTACCAGCCTGTGGATGGCAGTATTTCAATAACTGTCATGGTTTTTTCTAGGCCGAAAAATTGAAGGGTTTCAACAGGATGGCGAAAGCTGTTGCGGGCGATGTTGGTGTCGCTGCGGTGGTGGCCAGTGGCGAGTTCTTCAATGGAAAATTGAGTGGCCTCATTGTGATGATCACCATGGCTGATTGCGGGCAATAATATTGCTGCAAGTAGGATTGAGAGTAGGTGGGTGTTTTTAGTCATTGGGGTTGCTCATGGGATGATGTTTTTGGGTTTGAGGTTATTCTAGGGCAAATCGTGGGGAAAGTGGAGTATCGGTGGTTGGCCGAAGCCTGCTAGTTACGTCAGCGGTACGCCGTGAATACGTCCCTGTAGGCTTGGCGCCAGCTCCCTGCTGGCGACAACCACTGCCGCAACTAGCAGCCTGCGGCTAGCAGGATTGGTGCATGCTGCTGGATGGTTTGGGCTTCGGCTTGGCCCGGGTGATTCTTAGTTAATTTTGTTCTGTTTGTTTAGTTTTTCGGAGTATCGGTGGTTGGCCGAAGCCTGCTAGTTACGTCAGCGGTACGCCGTGAATACATCCCTGCTGGCGACAACCACTGCCGCAACCAGTAGCCTGCGGCTAGCGGGCTTAGTGCGTGCTGCTGGATGGTTTGGATTGTGGTTTGGCTGGCGCTGAGGCCTGCTTTTAGATTGTTTGTTTAGTTTTGAAGAATATCCGTGGTTGGCCACACTCTGGTCGTAACGTCGGTGGCCAGCCGGCTGAGTTAGTTAATTGGAATCGACGTAATATAGGCGCCTTTGGCGTAGCCGCTGAAGTGGTTTCTGAGGTCCGGGTGATTGATTTTCTCGGGCTCTTCTTCTGCTTTAAGATTCTCTTCAGCCTCATAGGTTTCGTAGGCAGTGTTGTGCACGAGCAGCCGAAACCATGGCTTGTCGCGCGGCGGCTTGCTTTTGGCCACCTGCATATACCAATCATCTGTTAGTTTGAATTCGGGGTCCACATCCACTATGACTCCCCGATATCCGTACAGCCGATGCTGCACCACCTGTCCTAGGTGGAAATTTCCGTGAACGGTCATAACATCCCTTGTCTAGTCCTGTTCCTAATCGAAGTATAGGAAGGGGTTGGGGATTAGCAAACTATTCGTGGTAATTTTTTTGAGATAGTCTGAAGGACGCAATCAAGTAAGACGGCAAGCTGGAGGGAAGATGGACAGGTTTACGTTCAAGCTAAAAGTAAGGGACTATGAATGCGATATGCAAGGGATTGTAAACAATGCAGTTTATCAAAATTATTTGGAAGCAGCTCGTCATGAGTTTTTGCATAGCCGTGATTTAAGTTTTGCGCAGCTGACAAGTCAGGGGATTATTATCGTGGTGATTCGTGCGGAAATCGACTATCGCCAGCCTTTGCGGGCGGAGGATGAGGCAGTGATTAGTGTTGTTGCAAGCCAGCACTCGAGGCTCAAGTTGCTGTTTGACCAAACAATTGTGCGGGTGAGTGATGGGAGGTTAATGTTGGAGGCTAAGATTTATGCGGCGGCGATGAAGGATTTCAAGAAGCCTTTTTTCCCCGAGCAATTGAAAGCACTGTTGTGATGGGTGGTTAAAAAGAAGCCCCCACGGGGAGAGGGGGCTATAAGGGCACAAAACTGCCTAAAAAACTATGGCGGCTTAGTACAGTAGAACAGGGATTGCGGATAATTATTTCAAGCCCGTTGAAAAATAAAGTTTACGCTGGGCTCGAACAGTGGGAAATGATCGGATTGTGAGGTTTAGACTGTGTGATTTCTGGTTGAAGCAGCGCGACTAGAGGGCCTGTACCTTAAATAAGTCGTCAAATCTGCAGGTTTTCAGCAGCTTGCAAATATCGGGCTGGGTATTGACTATGCTCACGTCTGATTCGTCTCCACCGGCATAGGTTCGCAGTAAAAGCAACATGCCTAAGGCAGAGCTATCGATAGAGGGTACTTCTAAAACGTCTAACACAATACGCTGTGGCGGCGGGGTTATGGTTTCATAACTAGATTGAAATAGCTGGTGACAGGTGTAATCAAACTTTCCCATCAGTGTTAGGGTCAGCAGTGTCTTGTCTTGAGAAAGTTGGGCCTTTATTTCCATGTGCTAATTGCTACCTGCCGTTTATCTATTCGAACTTACTTGTTTGAGACACTTAAGTTTAGCACAGTGCATTGGGCGGCGAAGCCGCGTGCTAGCGTCAGCTTTGGTCGGTTGGCTGAATCCTGTGTATTGGTGCTCAATAGGATTCGGTGAATGTGACTTCTGTGAAGTCACGAGCCAGGGCCTGGTTTAGAAGGGTTGCTGCCTCGCTGCGTCTGGTGGGGTCAGCTGCAAACACCGATTCAAAAAAGCCCAGTACTGCTAGCTTGGTGATCATATGCTGCCGGCCCGGATGTAAGGCTTCTCGCAGAGGCATTAGCTCGCACACCCCAGGGGCATCGGCTGGCATTACTACGCCTTCGGCTTCTGAGCCCAGTCTGGCAAACACTTCATTAGGATTCTCGTCAAGAACTGCAAGTACTGCGCTGCAGCCAAGGCTGTCGGGGTTGTGCATAAACCGAAAGCTAGGCTCGGCGGCGTTAACGAAGCCTAGATGGGTTCCTCCATCTATGGTCACCAAGGCTGAACCTTGGTTGCGTAGAGGAATAATTGTGGCGTTCCACTGAGTATCGATAAGGGCATCGGCGGTGCCTGAGATCATCAAGAAAGGCACATCGGAAGTTTCATAAAATTTGCTGGTAAACGCTACCGAGGGGCCGGCAATTGCCACGGCTGCGGCGATTCGTTGGTCACGCCAGCGTGGATGATAGGTGGTTAAACTTGTGGTTAGCCCGCCAAGGGAAAAGCCAGTTAAGCCAATTCGAGTGGTGTCTATTTGGGTCTGAAAGGGTTGCTCGTCGCCAAGGTTTAAGATCGAATCTATAAGAAAGGTCACATCGGCAGGTTGGTTGACGACATCGTTGCCATTGGCTCCACCTGGGGCTGCACCTGAAGTGAGCGGATAGTCAGCGGCGGCAACGACGTAACCATAGCTAGCCAGCTGCTGCATAAGGTAGCTGAGCTCGTTGCGAGCCGAGACTATACCGTGGCTGTGAATGATCAGTGGCAGGGGCTGAGCAGCATCCACTGGATACCACAGGGTTGTTGCTAGAGTGCGTTCTGGCTTGCTTGGGTTACCCCTGTTAGCCTGAGTTTCTCTAGATTCATCAACAAACACGAAGTCTGCTGTATTCACTCGGTAGGGTCCACTTTGTAGCCATTTAGCGCTTAGTGAGTCGCTGGGCGGCCGCGCCGGCCCGGTGGCAACATACACCGCGATGCCTGCGACAACTAGTACAGTTAGCACGCCGAGAATTCCTTTGACGATTTTTTTAAACATAAAGCTGCACCTTTGCAAAGCGGACTAATCAGTAGGGGATAAGTGTTTAGCAGCAGCAGTCGCAGCTGCTGCATTGGTCGGTAGGGGTACAGATTAAACCATTTCAAGTCTTACGCACAATTTGCTAAAGCAACGCGGTTAAATTACTCAGCATACAAGACGTTTCAGGTACAGAAGAACACGGAGGGGATTCGCGTATTAAGCTGTGTTGTGGGGCGCTTACTTTTTTAATCCCCAGGACTATATGTTTGGGACAATACTATCAGCTTGATAACTGCTCAGATTTAGGAGGTGTTCGGTTGAAAGCAATGACAGGGGCGAGTGAGTCGAAGTTAGCGTGGAGTGCTCTTTTTTCTTCTTGGCTTAGCGCGTTTCTAGAATCAATGGCGATACCGGCCGGATCGTTTGCTGGTGGCCGGGTAATGCCTAAATCCACTATCTTGTATCTTGTTAGAAATCGGTTCATCGAAGCAACATCCCTGTAGCGCTAAAGTGAGCGAATTTGGTTTAGCTATCTCTTCTTGCAGTGTAGACAGCTGTACTAAAAAATCCTGATTTTTTCTATCGGACTATCAAAACAAGCTGCCGCAATGTTTGAACCAACAGTTGAGAAAATTGTGGAATAAACAATAAATTTTTCAGAACATTAAGTGCTTAAATACAAGCCTATTCCTTGTCTTTCGAATACGCTTTTTAGCGTGGCTTGATTAAAATGCCCAGAAAAGCGCGGGCTCAGGAAATCGCTGCTAAACCTCCAGCTAAATTTAGAAAATCCACGTACCCAACGCGCTCGCCGCAGGAGCCGATTGCACTAGGGGACAATGATTGATGAATTTTTCATCAATCAAAGAAAATCGCTGAATTGAGTGCTAGGCTTTTCAATGACGCCCATTCTTAGTCTTCACTAAAAGCTATGCATGGGAAACAGTTTGCCTTGTGTTGAACTCTTTGGCTTGGGCAGGATGTTAGATCAGTTCGCAGCGCCAAATGAGCTTTGTTGGAAGGAATCAACAGAGCGAGTAAGTAATAAATGGAGTTTTTGCAATGAATGATGTTGGATGTCAGAAAGAATCAGAGTTTTTCGATTTAGGTAGCGCATTTTATGATGCAATGCTCTCAAAGAACATTGATATCTCTGAAGACCTGAATTCAGCGGAGCAAGAATTGTACGAAGTGATAAATCGACAAATAGAAGAGTCAGATGACTTGGCTCAGTTTGTCCCGCTTCTACCGGAGCAGTTGGCAAAATTTCTCGATGAAGTAAAAAAGGAAAACACAGATTTCGCCAAAATCTGCGCAATCGTTAAAGGCGATATTGCACTCGCCGGAGAAACGATTCGAATTTCCAATAGCCCTATTTACCGCCGAGCCGCTGGGCCTATTGAATCCATTGATCGGGCTATCGCCGTTTTGGGCCTTCATGGTGTGACCCAAATTGCCTCTATGCTGCTGTTAAAACAAATCCTAGATGTGGAATCTAATCGTTTTAAACAATTCGGTGAAGTGCTTTGGAATCATTGTCTCGAATGCGCCGAGGCCTGCCGAATGCTGTGCGATGACAACGACGACCCATTTATCTGTTACTTAATGGGCCTGGTCCACGATGTGGGTAAAGTGGCAATGTTTACCTGCCTCTGTCAGCACCTAGATGAGTTTGGTTCTGAGAATATTGACGAGAGCAAAATTTTCAAATTGGTAATGACCGAGCACTCTACATGGCTGTCTGCAACTATAGCCAAAGAATGGGACTTGCCCAATTCGATTGTGCTTGCGTTGTATGAGTTTGACGCAATGACCTTGATGTCCTATCTAGACTACGACAATAAAGGCAAGTCCGCATTGGCCATCTTGCTTGAAAAAGCCAATAGCTGCAGTGAGATTCATACGCTAATAAAGGCCGACATTCTAAAGCCCGAAACCGGGGTTGAACTGCTTTTGGGTTTGGGTCTTGCAAAAACGAAAATCGAAAAAATTCTTATGCATTATGAGCTTTCGGACATAGATAGTCCCTTGGAATAACCGTTTAAGAAACTACAGGCTGTCTTAGTGGGTGCTTCAGTCTTGTGACTATCCGCTGCAGTTCGAACAAGTCAAAAAACAGTCATAAAAATTACACAGTAGTGAAATATAAGCGATTTAAACTCAGATGCTAAAGTCTCATCAGAGAATAGCCGAATATGTTTAACGGGCTTTTACATTTAGACACTTCGACCTATCTTTGGCTGAAAAGACTGCAGCATAATGTTTTTCTTGCCAAGTTTAATTTGCTTTTTTCCCACAGTGGCGACGGCCACCTGTATGTCGTAGCTGGGCTCTATTTTTGGTGTTTCCAACCGCTAGTCTATGAAGAATTTTTCAAGGTAGGGTTGCTAGCATTCGCAATTGAGCTGCCGACGTTTTGGCTATTGAAGAGCACTGTTAGACGAAATAGACCATTTGTACAGCTAGAAAATTGCTCTAAGTCACTCGAGCCCAGTGATAAATTTAGCATGCCTTCTGGGCACACAGCTGGCGCATTTCTGATGGCAGGGCTGGTATCAAATTTTTATCTTGGCTACTCGTTTTGGGCTTATTGTTGGGCTTGCCTTGTCGGCAACTCAAGGGTGGCGACAGGAGTGCACTATCCAAGTGATGTGCTAGCTGGTGCTGCTCTAGGCAGCGCTGCATTGTTTCTATCCCTGAGTATCCTGAATCTATGACAAGGCTGCTATACGGCATACAAGGCACAGGCAATGGCCATCTGGCGCGTGCACGTGCCTTGGTGCCGGAACTGCGTTTAGCGGGGCTTGAAGTCGACTTCGTGCTTACCGGCAGGGCGCCCAGTAACTACTTCAACATGGAACTTTTTGAAGGGTTTGCTTGTTATCCCGGCCTTTCATTGATTTCAGAAAAGGGCAGGCTCAAGTCTTGGTCTACAATGACTCAGAATCGGTATCTGCGGTTCTATAAGGATGCTCGGGATTTAGATGTCAGCAGGTATGATCTAGTCATAAGTGACTTTGAGCCGCTGACGGCTTGGGCTAGCAAGGTCGCTGGCGTAAAAAGCCTAGGGATTAGCCATCAGGCGGCGTTTGGTTCTGATGTGCCGAAAGTTGCCGGTTATCTTGGCTCAAAACTGCTGATGAATTCATTTGCGCCGGCTGATATTTCTGTTGGCTTGCACTGGCATCATTTTAATCAGCCTGTTTTGCCGCCGCTAATAGAACAACTTCGAGCTAAGCCCAGTATTGATAACAAAATTCTCGTCTATATGGGCTTTGAGGCAATAGACGATGTAGTTGAGTATCTAAAGCCGTTTAAGAGACACGAGTTTCACGTTTACTGCAAGGTCGAACAACAAAACGATCTCGGAAACGTGATTCTCAAGCCTTTCTCGCATGCGGGCTTCCATCGAGATTTAGATGATTGTGCAGGTGTCATTAGCAACGCAGGGTTTGAGCTCGCCAGCGAGTGCTTGTTTTTAGGCAAGAAGCTTTTGATGAAACCCTTGCTCGGGCAGTATGAGCAACACTGCAATGCGTTAGCGATGCAAACGTTGCAACGGGCGACGGTGATAGAAACTCTGAACCCTGCAATGCTTGAGAAGTGGCTGGCGTTACCGGGTCATTCTCCGGTTGGTTACCCTGACGTTGCAAAGACTCTTGCTCACTGGATCGCTGACGGTCAGAAGGCAACTGTGGCTGAACTATCTGCAAGCCTGTGGAGTCGTTGCAAGGAGCCTCTGATCTACGACGATAAATTTGGCAATCGCATTCAATCGAATTTGGTGACATAACAGATTTTGGTCAATCCGCAATAAGTTAGCTGTATCACCCAGCGAGAGCTAGCTGCGAGTCTTGGGTCTTATTCAATACCGGTTTTCTGCCAATGCTGTAATGGGTAAAGCCCAGCGATTCTAACTGTGTTGGCGGATAGATGTTTCTACCATCGAACAAAACTGGGTTTACTAAAAGTTGTTTAATGCGCAGGAAATCTGGGCTCCAGAAAGTCTTCCACTCCGTCATAACCACTAACGCATCACAGTTCGCTACCGCCTGATAAGGATCATCGCATAATTGAAGCTGAGAGTTCTGGCCGTAGATCCGCATTGCTTCGGGCATTGCTTTAGGGTCGTAGGCTTTTACGGTGGCGCCTTCGCGCCACAAGCTCTCTATTAGTACACGGCTAGGAGCTTCTCTCATGTCGTCTGTGTCGGGCTTAAATGCCAGGCCCCACACCGCAATAGTTTTGTTGCCTAACTGCCCGGCAAAGTGCTGCTTGAGCTGCTGGAAGACAAATAGCTTTTGTCGATCATTGACAGCTTCGATGGCATCCAATAGCTGGGGATCATAGTCGTGCTCGCGCGCTGTCGCCCGAAGCGCATGGATGTCCTTTGGGAAACAAGAGCCACCATAGCCTGATCCAGGATAGATAAACGCATAGCCAATTCTTGGGTCTGAACCAATGCCCTGCCTTACCTGTTCTA
>JBLGBD010000024.1:0-31935 GCA_047617585.1 Pseudohongiellaceae bacterium
ACTAGTTCAGCTATCGCGCCCAATGCTTCCCAATTCATATCAATTTCCGGTACTGAAAAGTCAACGCTCAATCTGCCAGAATCCGACGCATGACTCAATCAAAAATGTACAAACGCCACAGATTCCCAACTGAGATTATCCAGTACGCCGTCTGGCTCTATCACCGAATCAGGCTCAGCGGTTTCTGAGTGTGCATACGGCGGCTTACAACTTGTTCAACCTGGGGCGTCACCTAGTCACAGCAGAGAAGTATGGACTTTACATGCAGCGTGCTTTTGTGTATCTGGAACGTGCAGTTGCGGCGTGGAATTGGCTTTAGATGAATTTTCGTGAATTCAGAGAGTTAACTTGCCAGCACGGGAAGAAGGGTTGTTGACACCACAGTCGCTTGTTATGTGTCATATGCACATTGCCACGCAATCAGTATTGTGAATCTCTAGACTAAGCCTCTATACCTGTTGGGGCCGATCATCGGTATTGGAAATTATCTCATGGATAGCAGCACTGAACTCTGGACTAAAGGCTGTATTTTTCATTTTGTTGAATACTGCAAGGCCTCCGGGCGAGCCAACTACGTGGCGTGTAGTCATTTTGTACCCATACCACTGATTCTGATCTAGACCACCATGCTTTTCTTGGGTCCAGGCACTCTCCATAGCTCGTAGGAGTTGTGCGATTAGTAGATCGAAGCGGCTTCGATCGGACAAATCAAGGCTGTTGTAATCTCGCATACCATTTTGATAGAGGTCGTTTAGCTCTTTATCTCGTACAAGTTGACCTATCCAAGCATCAGCGGTCCCTGCAATTCGGGCAGCCGTTGCCATTTGATTTGCACTTTGACTTTGTCTGATTTGGATAGCCAAGTAGAAAATTGTCGCAACTACGACTGCAGCCCCTAGAATTTCCCCGATTGCTCCTATCGCATCCCAACTCATGTAATTATTCCTCTAGACGGTACTGACAAGTTAACCCTCAATCTGCCAGTATTCAGCTCATGACTCAACCAAAATCATACAAGCGCCATCGATTCCCGCGCGAAATCATCCAATACGCTGTTTGGCTCTACTATCGTTTCAATCTAAGCCACCGTGATCGAAGATTTGATTCACTTAGGAAAGGTTCGTAAACCCGACGCATCCGACGACCCGTCGCCTGCCCATACACCATGAGCCCCATGGCCGGCGTCGGGTGCGTCGAGTCGTCGGGTGGCGAGGGTAAGTTTTCTGTGGACTATGCCTGGGCCAACGGACTGCGAAAATTCATAGTCCGTTGCTCCAAATCATAACTCGATGAAATCTAAAGAAAAATGGTGGGCCCACCAGGACTCGAACCTGGGACAAACGGATTATGAGTCCGCTACTCTAACCAACTGAGTTATAGGCCCTTTGAGAGGGTGTGAAGCTCAGCGCTTCAGCGGCAAGGATTCTATCGAATAGTTGCCGCTAGCTTAAGCTTTTTATGCGTTATTTTCTTTAAATCGTCAGCCGAGCTCAGAAGCCAGCGGCTTGGGCCTTCTCTACTGCTTTAGCGTCTGCTTTTATGCTGGCGCTGAGTTTCGCTGCAAAGGCATCTGGGAAGATGTCTTCTTCGCCTGCTGCTATGCCATCAAATACCTTAACAGCCACTACGTCAGGTGATTCTTTATCGTAGGGCAGGTTGGCGGCCATGTCGGTATCGATAGGGCCTGGGTAGACGCCCGTCACGAGAGTGTTCTGTGGCCCTAGCTCTGCACGTAGGCCCTGGGTTAGTGAGTGTCCAGCGGCTTTTGAGGCGGAGTAACTAGCAGCAAATGGGAAGTTGGTTAGGCCGGCGATGGAGAGTATGTTCACCATAGCGCCGCCGCCGTTGACTTTTAAAATCGGCGCGAAGGCGATAGCCATGCGGAGGATGCCAAGGTAGTTAACGTCTAGCTCTAGCTGGGCTTTGCTTGGGTCGGCGGCCTTTAAGAAGGAGCTGCCTGTGCCCATGCCGGAATTGTTGATTAATACGTCTACATCACCTGCCGCTTGCGCTGCTGCATCCACTTGGTCTTGCTTGGTGACATCCAGTGTCAGGGTGACTAGTCTGTCATCGCCAAGGGCTATTAGCTCGGCGAGCTTAGCCTGATCTCTGGCGGTGGCGTAGACTTTTTTTGCGCCCATGGCTAAGGCCTGAACTGCGAAGCTTTTGCCGATGCCGCGATTGGCGCCGGTGACGAATACAACTTTGTCTTTGATGGATACCGCTGGCATGAAGATCACCTATGTTTTTATTTTAGAAAGATAACTAGGTTGGCCATGGGCTATGCCATGGCCAACCTTTAAAGGTCTATTGACTAATCGTCTAAGAAGGAACGCAGGTGATCGGAGCGAGTTGGATGGCGTAGCTTTCTAAGCGCCTTGGCTTCGATCTGGCGAATACGCTCACGGGTCACGTCGAACTGTTTGCCTACTTCTTCTAGGGTATGGTCAGTGTTCATGTCGATGCCGAAACGCATACGCAGCACTTTCGCTTCACGTGCTGTTAAGCTGCCTAAGACATCTTTGGTCGCTTCACGCAGGCCTTCGTCGATAGACGAGTCCACCGGTGAATCTATGGTGGCATCTTCGATGAAATCGCCAAGGTGCGAGTCTTCATCGTCACCAATTGGTGTCTCCATGGAGATAGGCTCTTTGGCAATTTTCAGCACGCGGCGGATCTTGTCTTCCGACATATCCATGCGCTCGCCCAGTTCTTCTGGGGTTGGCTCGCGGCCTTTTTCGTGCACCATCTGCCGCGAAATGCGGTTCAGCTTGTTGATGGTTTCGATCATGTGCACCGGGATACGAATGGTGCGTGCTTGGTCAGCAATAGAGCGCGTGATGGCCTGGCGAATCCACCATGTGGCATAGGTGGAGAACTTGTAGCCACGACGGTATTCGAATTTGTCCACCGCCTTCATTAAGCCGATGTTGCCTTCTTGGATTAAATCAAGGAACTGCAAACCGCGGTTGGTGTATTTTTTCGCAATCGAGATTACCAAGCGAAGGTTGGCTTCAACCATTTCTTTCTTGGCGCGGCGAGACTTGGCCTCGCCAATAGACATCTGACGGTTGATGTCTTTAATCTCAGCAACGGTTAGGCCGCTTTCTTCTTCCAGCATCTGAATTTTCTTTTGGGCACGCAATACTTCTGTTTTTACGTTGACCAATAATTCGGAATAAGCCGTCTTCTCTTTGATATGCTTGTCGATCCACTTCAGGTTGGTTTCATTACCAGGGAAGCTTTCGATGAAAGTTTTGCGCGGCATATTGGCGCCGCGAACACACAGGCCGATAGCGGTTTTTTCGTGCCGTCTAAGGCGTGAAAGCACGGCGCGAATGTGGCCAAGCAACGGCTCAAATTGACGCGGGGTAAGCTTAAAGTTTTTAAAGATTTCGCCCAGCTTTTCTAGCTCAGCGACAGACTTGGCATGATCGCGGCCGTTTTTATTGACGGTGGTGCTGGTCTTTTTGAACTGAACCGCCAATTCGTCGAAACGAATTTTGGCTTCTTCAGGATCGGGGCCAGTGGCTACTTCGTCTTCGTCATCGTCATCGGAATCGTCACTGTCGTCGTCATTGCTTGAGGCGCTATTGGCTTCAGCAATTTCTTCCATGGTTGGCGGCACAGGGATTTCGTCGGAGGTGTCTAGATAGCCGGTTATCAGCTCATTCAGGCGCCGCTCTTCAGTTGTCGTTAGCGCGTATTCATTCAATACATGCTCTACGGTGCCAGGGAAATAGGCCATGGCCTTCATTAGCTCACGCAGGCCTTCTTCGATGCGCTTGGCGATCACAATCTCGCCTTCGCGAGTTAGCAACTCAACCGTGCCCATCTCACGCATATACATGCGCACTGGGTCAGTGGTGCGGCCAGCTTCGTTCTCAACCGCAGCCAAGGCCGCCGCCGCTTCAGCGGCAGCAACTTCATCCGCGCCGGAATCATTGTCTTCATTTAACAACAGGGAATCTGTGTCAGGTGCGGTCTCATACACCTTGATGCCCATGTCGTTGATCATTTGAATAATATCTTCAACCTGATCTGGGTCTGAAATAGACTCCGGTAAGTGGTCATTAACCTCAGCGTACGTGAGATAGCTTTGTTCCTTGCCTTTAGCAATTAACGCCTTAAGGCTGGATTGAGGAGCGACTGTCTTGGCCATGAATTCTCATCTTGCCCAGCACTTGAGCTAGGAAATGGGTGAATAAAAGGGAGCCGGTCATTATATAGAGCACCGGCCTGCTTGTATATCGTTACAAAACGTTAATTTGCCAGTCTTTAGACCGGTGTTGCTGTGGTTTAGTTCTCAGCTAGAACCGTCAGGTTTATCTTCTTTCTTCTTGCCAGAATTGGTGGCTGCCGAGAGCATTCTGTCTTTTAGCTGCAAAAATTCTAGTTTCCGGATGATATCGGACAAAATGTTGTCGACAATCTGCTGAAATTCCATTTCAACCCCTTCTGCGGGTGTGATTTTCTCTTCTTTTAGAAACTGCGTCAGCTGATTGCCTAAACTGGTGCCATAGCAATAGCCCAACAGCGTGAATGTCTTAGTAGTGGGGTCACTCTTCACAATTTCAATGAGAGTGAGCAAAAGCTTAAGGCTTTCGTCTTCGGCACTGCGCAGGGGTTCAAGCTCGCAGGTCAGGCTTAGAGCAATCTCTGGGTTTCGCAACAGCAGCTGAATGGCCTTTAAACTTAAGGGGCGGCGATAGCGCGCCAAGCCCGAGTCTGGTTTGCCGTAACCGCCGCCGCGATTGCCAGGGCGCTGCGCCGAGCTCGCCGGGCCTGGCACATAGGGTGGGATATCCATTGGTGCTGGCGGCAATGAGTCTTGGGTGTATGGCTCAACCGGCTGCTCCATGAGCTTTTCCAAAGCCTCGCTGCCAATGCCCATGAGCTGGGCCAATTTGTCTTTCATCAACTGGCCATAAACGCCATGGGGCAGCAGCTTAAGCAGTGGCTGGGCAAGTTTGCTGAGCTTGGCTTTGCCTTCAATGGAGCTGACATCGATATCCACGGCTAGCTTATCGAAAAAGAACGCCTCTAAGGGGGTGGCGTCGGCGATGACCTGATTGAATTTATCAGCGCCAATCTGGCGCACCAAGGTGTCAGGGTCTTCCCCTTCGGGCAGGAACAAGAACTTCACCTGTCTGCCATCCTGCATTTCCGGCAGGCTGGCTTCTAAGGCGCGCCAGGCAGCGGTGCGGCCGGCCTTGTCACCGTCAAAGCAAAACACTACTTCGGAGACCATGCGGAACAGCCTCTGCAGGTGATAAGCCCCCGTGGCTGTGCCCAGGGTGGCCACGGCATTGCAAATGCCGGCTTGGGCCAAAGCAATCACATCCATATAGCCTTCGACCACCAACAGCTGGGTGTGTTTGTTGCCCGCCTTTTTGGCCTCATACAGACCATATAATTCCGAGCCTTTATGGAATACCGGCGTTTCCGGCGAGTTTAGGTATTTGGGTTTGTCGTCCCCCAACACGCGGCCACCAAAGGCAATAGTTCTGCCGCGGGCATCGCGAATAGGAAACATAATGCGGTGGCGAAAACGGTCATAGTGTTCTCGACCCTCTTTGGTTTTAGCGCTGTCTGCGCCCCGCTCTTTTTCGATCAGCATGCCGGATTTAGCCAGCAGGGCCACGGTAGCCTCATCAACCCCTAGCTCGGTAATTAGGTTGTCCCAACCGCTTGGCGCATAGCCAATGTTAAAATCCTTGGCTATTGCGCCGCTTAGGCCTCGGGCTTTTAAATAGCCGATGGGCTGCTCGCGGTCTTTATGGCGCCGTAGCTGCTGCTGGTAATAGTTGCTGGCTTGTTCCAACACGTCATAGAGTTTGGCGTTTTCAGACTGCTTCTGAGCTGCCGCCGGGGATTCCTCGCGGGGCACTTCCAAGCCGTTTTCTCTGGCAAGGTTTTCAACCGCCTGGGGAAAATCCACCTGCTCAAAATTCATGATAAAGCCGATGGCGTTGCCCGCCGCACCACAGCCAAAGCAGTAGTAAAATTGGCGGTCGGGCTGAACACTAAAAGACGGGGTTTTCTCTTGGTGAAACGGGCAGCAGGCGGAGTAGTTCTTGCCAGACTTTTTGAGGGGCACGCGTTTATCGATGACATCGATAATGTCGGCTCGATTTAGCAGATTGTCGATAAATGCTTGAGGGATTAAGCCGGCCATGCCTACCTTTTTGCTATGTCATCCAATACAACCAAGCTGTTGGCCTATTGTATCGAAGTAGTCCATTAACAGCAGCATTGCTTGGGTGCGAGATTGATATTGCACAGGCCTCTAGGCAATTCGTTTAACGGACGCTTGTGAGGCTTACGGTAGCGGAAGCTAGCCTAAGGATGCTTTGATTTTGGCGCTTACCGCACCCATGTCAGCTCTGCCCACTACCTGTGGTCGAACCAGTCCCATAACCTTACCCATGTCCTGCATGGTGGCCGCACCGGATTCGCTTATAGCTTGGGAGATGATCACGTCTAGCTCGGCATCGGTCAGTGCTTGCGGGAGAAAATCTTGCAGAACGCCGATTTCAAGCTGCTCTTGATCAACCAGTTCTTGCCGTGACGCCGCTTCGAATTGCCTAATGGATTCACGGCGTTGTTTCACCATTTTGTCCAAGACGCTAACAATGCGGCTATCATCTGGCTCGATACGCTCATCCACTTCAATCCGCTTTATCTCAGACAATGCTAACCGAATGGCACCTAATCGAGCTTTGTCTTTCGCTCGCATAGCGTCTTTCATCGCTTCGGTGATTTTCTGCTTAAGTGGACTGTCAGCCATAATCGATTGATTTGTAGTTGGATGAGAAAAGAACAGCGCAGACTTGCAAACTAAAAGCGACCGGCGAAGTGCCAGTCGCTCAAAGAATTCTATCGATTAATAGAGGCGAGTTGCTTTGCGGCTTTCGCGCGACACTTTCTTCAAGTGACGCTTTACAGCAGCAGCCGCTTTGCGCTTGCGCACGGACGTTGGCTTTTCGTAAAACTCGCGACGACGTACTTCGGCGAGCACTCCAGCTTTTTCACATGAACGCTTAAAACGGCGCAGGGCTACGTCAAACGGCTCATTTTCTTTCAGTTTTACCATTGGCATGGAAAAAACACCTACCTTAGTTGTAATTTAAGAATTCATTTGCCCGAAAATCGCGGTTACAACAGCTTTCGCTGAGTAAATTTCAGGGGCAGGTATCTTAATGCCCCAATAAGTGAATTGCAAAGAGTTTAGCGTTGTTTAAGGTATTTTAGACACATGTTGGGGTTTTGCTGAATTTTTGGCATGATTGGCGTCCCTGCTGTGACCTTCTTGGAACTAAGTCATTGATAGTATTAGGTATTGAAACTTCTTGCGACGAAACTGGCGTTGCCATCTACGACAGTGACGTTGGTTTGCTTGCCGAGGAGCTCTACAGCCAGATCGAAATTCACGCCCAATACGGCGGCGTGATACCCGAGCTCGCCTCGCGGGACCATATTCGAAAAACCTTGCCGCTGATTCAAAAAGCCATGGCTGACGCCAAACTGCCTGCCGGTCAGCTCGATGGTATTGCCTACACGGCAGGGCCGGGGCTGGTAGGTGCCTTGCTGGTGGGCGGGGCGATAGGCCGTTCCCTAGGCATGGGTTGGGGTATTCCGGTTATCGGGGTGCACCATATGGAAGGTCACCTGTTAGCTCCCATGTTAGAGGCAAACCCGCCCCAGTTTCCGTTTGTCGCGCTGTTGGTATCTGGTGGCCACACCCAATTAGTCAAAGTAAAAGGCATTGGCCAATATACCCTGTTGGGCGAGTCATTGGATGACGCTGCAGGCGAGGCTTTCGACAAGGTGGGTAAGATGTTGGGGCTGGCTTATCCCGGCGGGCCGAATGTGGCCAAACTGGCGCTCAAAGGCAAGCGGGGCAGGTTTACCTTTCCGCGGCCAATGACTAACCGGCCGGGTTTGGATTTTAGTTTTAGTGGGCTCAAAACCTTCGTGCGCAACACCATTGAGCAGTGCAAGGGACAGGCCGATGCGATTGACGAGCAGACCAAGGCAGATATCGCGTTGGCATTTGAAGACGCGGTTGCCGATACCCTTGCCATTAAATGCCGCCGAGCCCTGCAGGCCACGGGGCTGAAGAGGCTGGTCATTGCTGGCGGTGTTAGTGCAAATTTGACCCTACGCGAGGTGCTCGAAGGAACCGCCGCCAAAATGGGCGGCCAGCTGTTTTATGCCCAGCCAAGGTTTTGTACCGACAACGGCGCCATGATTGCTTATGCCGGATGCCAAAGGCTGATGGCTGGCCAACATGATTCCCTTGAAATTAAAGCGCGGCCACGTTGGCCGCTGGATACTTTGCCGGCGTTATAATAGTCGCGGCGCTGCAGAGGTTAGCGTACTTTTTTAGAACTTTATGTGAGAGTAAAACTGTCATGGATATTGTGTACATTCGAGAGTTGGAGATAGAAACTATCATTGGTATTTTTGACTGGGAAAGGCAGCAGCGCCAAGTGGTTAGCCTAGACTTAGAAATGGCAACAGACATTCGCCCGGCTGCCGCGGCGGATGACATAAGCAAAACCCTCGACTACAAGTCTGTAGCGAAGCGAATAATCGATTTTGTGGGAAAGTCTGAATTTTTTTTGGTTGAGACCATGGCCGAGGAAATTGCCGCTATTGTTCGCAATGAATTCGATGTGCCTTGGCTTAAGTTGCGCTTGGGCAAGCCCGGTGCGGTGACTGGCTCCAAAGATGTTGGAGTCATTATCGAGCGCGGCGAAAAAATCTAACAGGAATTAATCGTGGCAGTTCTAGCCTTAAGTATCGGCAGTAACATTGATGCGGCGCGCAATATCCGCGCCGCCGTCAAACGTCTGCGGGCTGAGTTTGGTGAGCTAATTCTGTCGCGTGTGTATGAGAGTGAAGCGGTTGGTTTTGACGGCGAAAATTTTCTGAATCTGGCTGCATTAGCAGACTGTGATCTGGGGCTGGCTGAGGTGTTGGGCTCGCTTAAACGGATTGAAAACCAACTCGGCCGTGATCGGGGTCAGCCTCAATTTTCTGGCAGAACAATGGATGTGGATATTTTATTTTATGGTGAGGCCAGCGGCGAGGAGTGTGGTTTGACTTTGCCGCGGGGCGAGATTACTGACAACGCGTTTGTGCTGCTGCCGCTATCAGAGCTTTTACCCCAAGTCATTCATCAGCCCACCAAGCTTAGTTACGCCCAGCTGTGGCAGCGCTATGATCAGTCAAAGCAAAAACTATGGGCAGTAGACTTCGAGTTTTAACGTAGACTGCGGCCGCCGTCTACCTTGATGACATGGCCGGTGATATAGCTGGCCTCAACCGCTAAATAATACACGGCCTCGGCAATTTCTCGGGTTTCACCCAGCCTATTCAGCGGAACTTGCTTCAGCATCTGCTGTCTTTTTTCGATCACCTGCGGGTCATTGTCATCTTCTAACGCTGGTGGCCACAAAATAGCGCCAGGTGAAACACCATTTACTCTAACATTAGGCGCAAGCTCAATCGCGAGTGAGCGGGTCATGGCTTTGACTCCGGCCTTGGCGATGCTGTAGGCAGGAAAGCCTGCCAACGGCCTGTCGGCATGGGTGTCGACCAAGTTGATAATGGCCCCTTGGTTGTTGCTGATTTCCGGCGCTAGCTGTTGGCTCAGGAAAAACCCAGCCCGCAAATTACTGTCGATTAAATCATTCCACTGCTGAGAATCTATTTTCCCCAAAGGGGTTGGATAAAAACTCGAAGCATTGTTGACCAAGACATCCAACCGATTAAAAACTCGCAGCGCACTGGCGCCTAGGTTTTCAGTCTCTTCGCTAACGGTAAGATCAGCTTGCAGCATTGCGGCGGAGTCGGCTCGCTGCTGATTCAGGCTGGCCACTAGGGCATTAGCGGCATCGACTGATTTATTGGCGTGAATAATCACGTTAAAGCCGCGCTCGTGAAACAGCCGCGCTATCTCGGCGCCAATTCGTTTGGCAGCACCGGTAATAAAAACCACCTTAGGCATTGTTGTCTTCTTTTTTCTGATACTGGGTTACATAGGCTTTTACTGCGTCTAGGCGGGCCTGTCGAATCACATCTTGTGGGGCCAAGTTGGGGCTGCTGGCCAGTGCGGCCCTGGCGTCAACGGCGCTGGCCGCGGAGAGGGCACTGCGAAGATAATTGTGTTGGGGGTAAACCCTTTCTTCTAGGCCAGTTCTGCCTCTGGCATCGGCTTCGCAGGCCAGTAGAAATTTTTCGAAACGCTCGGGCCGGCGGAAACCGTCAAGGGCTTCAAGCAGACTCACAATCGAGCTAGGTTTTAACTCTAAGGCGCGGTGCATCTTGGTGTGGTGTTCGCAGACCATTGCCGCAAGAGCGGCGTACTCATTGGGCACTTTAAGGCGTTTGTTGATGCCGTCCAAAAGATCGCGGCCTAGCGTTTCATGGCCTGCATGGCTGGGCCACTTGGCCCGGTCGGTAATGCCTTTGCCCACGTCATGCACCAAGACCGCATAGCGCACCACAGGGTCTGGAGTCAGTTTGGCGGCTTGCTCTAGGCAAAGTAGAATGTGCAGTCCAGTATCCACTTCCGGGTGATACTTCGCAGGCTGAGGCACACCAAACAGGCACATAACCTCGGGCAAAATAATCTCTAGCGCTCCACAGTCTTTCAGTGTGGATACAAAAGCGGCCGGAGTTGCCGCCTTCATGGCTAATTCGATTTCGCTCCAAAGGCGCTCTTTCGGCAGTAATTGAATTTCACCGCTGCGGCTGATTTCCTGCATTAACGCTAGAGTCTGAGGTGCCACGGTGAACCCCAAGTGAGCAAAGCGTGCCGCAAACCGAGCCACCCGCAGTACCCGCAAGGGATCTTCAATAAAGGCAGGGGAGACATGGCGCAGAAGCTTCGCCTGAATATCTTGCTGCCCCCCATAGGGGTCGATCAGCTCACCGGTTTCAGTTTGCGCGATAGCGTTGATGGTTAGGTCGCGCCGCGATAGGTCTTCTTCGAGGGTGACATCTTTAGAGAAAATCAGTTCAAACCCGGTGTGACCGGGCGCCGTTTTTCGCTCTAGCCGCGCCAAGGCAAATTCTTGTTTGGAGGTTGGGTGCAGAAATACCGGAAAGCCCTTGCCCACCTGTGTGTAGCCCGCGGCCAATAGCTCGGCTGGTTCGGCGCCCACCACCACATAGTCTTTATCCTTAATGGGAAGATTAAGCAGAGAATCTCGAACTGCGCCGCCGACAAGGTAGGTTTTCATAACGAGCTTGCGTCGATTGTAGTAGCAATGGGCTTAGGCAATGGCATAACGGGTGCTGTCTTCCAATCGCATAAGGGTGAGTTCCCGGCCCCAGACACAGCCGGTATCTAGGGCATGTACATTGTCTTTGCCCGTGTAGCCTTCGATTGATGCCCAGTGACCAAATATCACCGTGGCGTCTTGGCTTACTTTTTCATAATGGAACCAAGGTTTGTAGCCGCGAGGTGCAAAGGCATAACCTTGTTTAACATCGAGCCTAAGATTCCCCACGGCGTCGCAAAACCTGGCGCGGGTCAAATAATTGGTGATGACTCGCAGGCGTTCTTGGCCGGCTAATTGGTTGTGCCAGCGCCGCGGTTTGTCGCCATACATAGAGCGCAGAAATTCTTTGTAGTCGTTTCCCTGCAGTGCCTGCTCAACTTCGGCGGAAAAATCAAGGGTAGATTGCACCGACCAACTTGGCGCAACCCCGGCGTGAAACATTAAAAAATGCCCGGGACCAGTGTCAGTATCGATGCTACCAAGATGGGCGAGGGGTTTGAATCTTAGCCACGTGCTCAAGGAGTCGGCATCGCTTGCGGTTAACAGTTTGCCCAAGGTGTCTTTAGAGCGTAGCGGAGCACAGCCTTCTGATAAGGCGATGTAGTGCAGATCGTGATTGCCAAGAACAATGCGGGTGGCGTCGTCCATGTCCTGCAAAAAGCGTAAAGTGTCCGCCGATTTGGGGCCTCGATTGACGAGGTCGCCGACGCACCAAAGGGTGTCTTTGGAAGGTGAGAATTTAACTTTCTTCAGCAGTTTACGGAGTTGTTTATAACATCCCTGTATGTCGCCGACTGCATAGTTACTCATGGCGTCTTTCGTTTTGTATGACTTTAAACGAAGTATAACACTGCGGCAGTTCTATGCAGCTGTGTTAGTGAACCGTATGGGGGATTGCCAGTAGAAATGGCGGGATCGGGGCTTTGAATTTCTCGCCACTAGCCCAGAGCATTTCATAGTTACCTTTCATGGTGCCCACTTCTGTAGAAATCACCGTGCCGCTAGTGTACTTAAAGCTCGAGCCAGGCTGGATTTCTGGCTGCTTGCCAATAACTCCTTCGCCCTGGACTTCTTCCACGTGGTTGTTGTCGTCGGCAATGTGCCAATAGCGGTTCAGCAACCTAACCGACTCGTCGCCTTCATTGGTAATTTCAACGGTGTAAGCAAAGGCGAATCGGCGAGTGAAGGGGTCAGACTGCTCTTGCAGATACCGGGTGGTTACATCAATCTTTATGCTATTACTTGAACTCATACTGCCTTTGCTCGATTACTTGGGGTTGGCTGCGTTGACTGCATTGCTAATGACTACGTACTCAGCAAGCGATAGGTTTTCCGGCCTTAAACTTAGATCAATGCCTAAACCGCCTAGGTCTAACCCTGATGTGATGTCTTTGAGGCTGTTTTTCAAGGTCTTGCGGCGCTGGTTGAAGGCGTTTCGCACGATAATTTCTAGGCTTTTAACATCATCAGCCACCAATGGCATGTCTTGGTGGGGGGTCAACCGGACGATTGCAGAGCTCACTTTCGGCTGGGGTGTAAAGGCGGTTGAGGGCACATTGAAGAGGTGTTCAACCTGACAAAAGTACTGCAGCATGATGCCTAGACGGCCATAGTTTTTGTCGCCGACCCCCGCCGACATGCGCTGAACTACTTCTAACTGCAGCATAAAGGTCATGTCTCGGATCAAGCTGTGGCTTTTTAACAAATGAAACAGCACCGGGGTGGAGATGTTATAGGGCAGGTTGCCAATCACCCGCATTGAGTGGGGCACAGTGCTCAGCTTGGCGATGTGAAATTTCAAGACATCTTGTTGGTGCACGGTAACATGGTCCAAAGCCTGAAACTGGGTGGTAAGAAAGCTGGCCAAGTCTCTATCTAGCTCGATGCAGTCAAGGGGCGCGCCGGATGCCGCCAGTGGCGCGGTAATCGCGCCTTGGCCGGGGCCGATCTCGACCAAATGATCATCTGGCTTGGGGTTAATCGCTGCAATGATTTTATCAATGACCGTTTGATCATGGAGAAAATTTTGGCCGAAACGTTTTCGCGGCTGATGACGCATGCCGTTGCTGAGGCGTAAATCGGTGTGGCCGGGCTTCATAGTTTTTTCCAGTGTGACGCCATTGAGGCCGCAGTGGCGATTGCATTGTATAGGCTGCCCGAATCGATATTGCCGCTACCGGCCAAATCTATCGCCGTGCCGTGATCCACCGACGTGCGGATCATTGGCAGACCAAGGGTAATGTTGCAGGAGTTACCGAAGCCTTTGAATTTAAGTACAGGCAAGCCTTGGTCGTGAAACATAGCTAGCACCGCATCTGCCTGAGTTAGGTATTTATCAGTAAACAGGGTGTCAGCTGGCAGCGGGCCGATTAGGGTTAGCCCTTGTTGGCGTAGCTGGTTCAATACTGGCTCTATGGTTTCGATTTCCTCCATCCCTAAGTGGCCGCCTTCACCGGCATGGGGGTTTAAGCCACAGACTAAAATACGGGGTTTTTCGATGCCGAACTTGGTCTGTAAATCGTTGTTTAGGATTTGAATAATATTGCGCAGGAGGGGCTTGGTAATGGCTTGGGGCACTTTCGCTAAGGGTAGGTGAGTGGTCGCCAGTGCGACCCGCAGTCCTTCGGTGGCAAGCATCATCACTGTTAAGGGCTGGTTGCAATACTCCGCCAAGAATTCGGTGTGGCCGGTAAACGCGATGCCGCCATCGTTGATGATGCCTTTGTGCACGGGCCCGGTGACCAGGGCGTCCAATGTGCCAGCTAGCACCAGATCACAGGCTGTTCGCAGGGTAGTAAGTACATACTCACTATTATTGCTAGACAGGACGCCCGCTTGCACCGGCGCGCGCAGAGGAACCGGATGAATAAACAATTCACCGGTGTTGTTCTCTCTTGGAGGCGCGTCGGGGTCAAAAGATGTGAGTGTAAGAGGTTGTCCTAAGGTGCTGGCTCGGGCCAGCAATAGCTCAGGGTCGGCCACCACCACGACCTGAATGCCACTGCACGGCTTCGATGCCAGCTCGACACAAAGATCGGGGCCAATGCCGGCGGGCTCTCCCGGAGTAATTGCGATGCGGTTTGGCACAGAGGTTTTCCAATGGGGCTTGAGGCTTAGTCAACCAACTCAACGAAAGCTTCTTCACGGATCTCAAGGATCCAGTTCTCCAGCTCAAGGTCGAATTTGCGGTTGCGCAGGGCGTTCTCGGCTTGGGATCTTGAATACTGCCGGCTTAAGTCGGTCTCGCGACGACCGAGTACTTCCGCTATGTGCCAGCCCATCTCGGTACGAAAAGGCTCGCTAAGCTCGGCTACTTCCATGGCGTCTATAACGACTTCCATTTCTCTTGGTAGGCCGCCCTTGTTAACCCAGTCTAGATCCCCACCGCCAACTACCGACGAGGCGTCATCAGAGTTCTTTCTGGCTAAGGCTGAAAAATCGGCGCCGGCTTCTATTTGGGCTCGCAGGCTTTCGATAGCCGCTAGGGTTTGGGCTTCGTCACGAATCTCATTTGGCGCAAGCATAATATGGCGAATATTGGTTTGGTCCATCATTTGCTCGGTGCCGCCGCGCTTATCTGCCAGAGACAGCACGTGGAAGCCGTTGCCGGCTTGAATAGGGCCTTCGATGTCTCCAATCTTCATGCGCTGGACGATATCTGAAAACAGCGTTGGCAACTGAGACGCTTTGCGCCAGCCCAAGCTCGAACCTTCCAGTTGAATGCCAGAGGTCTGTTGGGCGGCCGCCGCCGCGTCGTTAAACGCCGCACCGTCGCGAACTCTAGCCACTATGTCTGCGGCAACCTTACGACGCCGTGCAATTTCTTCAGGGGTATCGGTTTCGCTGGTGGGGATAATCATGTCGTTCACTAAGAAGTCTTCCGCCATTAACTCGCGGCCGGTTTCTGAGTTGAGAAAGTTTTCTATTTCTTGATCAGCGATAGTGATGCGTCGGTTAACCATGCCACGCTGTAATTCTTGGAGGGTCATTTGGCGGCGCACTTCGTCGCGGGTTTGTAAATACACGCCGTTTTCTTCTAGGGTGGCGACATATTGCTCAAACGACAGGTTGTTGTTGGAAGCCATGTTTTCGAACACCCGGTTGATAGTGTCATCGTCAAAACGAATGCTGACCCGTTCGGCAAGCTGAAGCTGCAGGTTCTCAATAACCAGCATCTCTAAGATCTCGTCTTTGAACTGGTCCGCCGGCGGGATAGGTATACCGGCACGCTCTGCATTGCCGCGAGCTTCTGCCATGCGCCGGTCCAGTTCGCTTTGCAGCACAACATCGTCATCCACAACGGCGACGATTCTGTCGAGCAGAACCCGCTGAGCCAAGCTCGTGCTGGGCGCCGTTACAACTAGTAAGGAGAGGGCTGCAGCCATCACGCCGGGGCGCAGATAGGCGTTTAAAAAACTGTGTTTACTGATCATATTGTGTGTCTCTGAATCCCCAAATACCGTCGCTGAGCAGGTTACTCAAACCACCACCGGTGAGATTGCCTAGCCCGTTGAGAGTAACTTGGACAAAAATTCCTTGATTCGGTTCGATATTAGGGACAAACAATTCGTCAACGTCAACCCATTCTCGACCGATTACTCGAATAATCGCGCAGCAGTTGCTCCACTCAACCCCTGCAAATGTCTCTAAAACTCTCGAATTGGAGTGATCGTAGTTCCACCGGCCTAGTACTTTCCAGTTTGCACTGATGGGCCATACGCCGGAAAAGTCTGTCTGCTTGATGCGCGGATCGATACCCCCGGGCAGGGTAAACGTTGGCGTATTCACTAGGCTGCGAAAACGGTAAGAGAAGTTTAACAGGTGGTCGTTGTCTGCCTGATAGCGCAGCTGGAAACTGCCTTCGTCTACGTCCTGGCGATCTTCACTGTATTGTACGTCTGTATTGAGCTGCCAGTTTGCCCCTAAAGATAAGCCAAACTCCCCGACAAAAGCCGAGGTGTTGGCCGTGGGTGAGTAGCGGGGAATAAAGTCTATCAAGGGGTTGGCTAAACTGACTTGGCGATCTTCGAAATAGGTGATTTGGCCGATACTGGCCCGCAGCCGTTCCCGGCCTTTGGCATCGAGAATGCGAGTGGTCAAAGCGGCGGTCAGTTGATCGGCGTCGCCGACTCGGTCGCCACCGGTAAAACGGTCGTCTCTGAACAATTGGTTGAAGCTAAAGTTTAGCTCTGAGGTATCAAACAGCGGCAGCATAGACTGGTCTTCAAATTCGCTGTAGAGATAATAGATGCGCGGCTCAAGGGTTTGAGTGCGGCTGCCATTGCCAAAACTGCGCTCAAAAATAAGCCCGGCATCGGCATTGACGATGCCTACTGCGTAACCGGGGTCTTCCATGGTATTAAAAGCCTGATTCTCTAGGCGGTACTCGGCCAATTTGTATTTTCCGTTGGCCCGTAAAAACCACCCTGGGGTCTCTACTGACCAATTTACCTCGGGCTCCAAATTAAGCCGCTGGCCAGTGACTAAGGCGCCATTGTCCAGTTGGGTCAGGCTTAGGGAGGCATCGTCTAGATTTCGATCAAACGCGGTGGCTTCGCCGCGAAGCCCCAGTCGAAAGCCGGCCGGCAGATAGCTGCCAGTTTCAAAATGGATCTGGGGCAGCCTATCGTAAGGGGTGTTGATAGAGACAGCATTGGCAAACGGGTCAATGATTTGGATACGCTGTAGATTAATGCCAGCGCGCAAATAATCAGAATTGAAGTTTAGCTGGCCTTGGCGGTTTAGATTGGAGCGGCTGAAGACATTAAGGCCATTGGCGCCAAGATCGAAAAAATAGTCATCGTCACTAACTGCATTGTAGTCGACAAAGGTGCTCCAGTTTTGACCAAACGCGCCTTGATGTTTGTAACCTACGAACCAGCGGTCAGCCACCGGCGGCGAGGGGCTGCCTAAGCTATCTGCCGTGGCCGCATCGAATAGGTCGTCGCCCCCCAAGTAAGACAGATTCAGTGCGTTTTCAGTGCTGCTAGATAGATAGCGGGCCTCACCGTTAAACATGACGCCGCGGTCTGATAGCAGGCGGGGCGAAATAGTCGCATCATAATTTGGCGCCAGTTTTAGATAGTAGGGCAGCTCAATATCAAGTCCGCCGGTGCGGGTGGAGCCCATGCTAGGAGGTAAAAAACCGGACACCGATTCGTCGTTGAGGGGAAATGGTAGCGTAAACGGGTAGTAGAATATGGGGAAATCTCGGATGCGCAGGCTAACGGCCTTGGCATAACCGCGGTTTGCGTTTTGATCCAAGACGATGCTTTGGGCGCTTAGCTTCCAAAAACTATTTTCAGGTTCGCAGCGGCTGAACTCACCATTTTCAATAACAACCAACCCAGAGTCGCTACTGTAGACCATGCTGGCCGCCGTGCCATGGGCGCCAAAATCATGAATAACGTACTGGGCAGACTCAATTTTATTGGAGTTGTTGGCAGTGTCGATAAAAGCAGAGTCGCCGACAATCAAAATGCCCGGTTCGCGGAATTCCACATTGCCCTGCATCACTATGGTGTTTTCTGCGCGATTAACTGACGTAGCCCTATCGTTCTGTACGGTGCGGTAGCCCTGCTGGACAACCACATCGCCAGAGAGATTAATCAGGCTTTGACTGATCTGCTGCATGCCATTGGCGGCTCGAAATTCAATTGGGGCATTGGCAGGGTCGATGCCTTCGGCCTTACTTAAGAGGTTTGGGTCGATAAAAGCGCCGCAGCAGTTTGGAGGCAGGCTAGCCAGTTGTTCGGAGGTTAGCTCTGCCCGTGGAATCCAATCTAGCGGGTGGTTTGAATCGAAGTCTGAAATGGCGGGCGGTGTTGGGCTTGCCGGCGCGAGTTGAGGCGTGCTTGGCGCGCTGATTGGTAGAGGCTCAGCTGACTCGTTAGTATCCCCGGGGTCTAAAACAGCTTCGGGAGGTTTTGTTTGCGGTTCAGGTCGATAAGCGGGGCTTCGCCGTGGCGCAACGACTACACTGTCGGGGCTAATGTTCTCGCACACCCAACCGTCGCCACTGATATTGGCGCGGCAATTGAATTTTTCTAACTGCGCTGACGCGGTTTTTGGAATCGCCGAGAGTAAGAAACCGGAGGCTACTACAAAGGCGATATCGGTTGATAATCGACGTTTAGTCAATGGCATGAATAGTTTCCGCCAGGAAGCAGGCTAGGGTTAATTATTATTCTAACAAACCGACAACTTACCAGAACTGTGAAGCCCGCTGAGAGAGTGTACTTAAGGCATGGCATAATAGTGCATCGAACAGCGCAAATCTAATGGGATTTAAACCTAAACTGAGAGAATAAGACTGAATTATGGACAACGATAGGCATCAAGCGCTAACCCTGTGGGCCAATGAGCTGCTGGACCATTTGCTGCCGGCAAAAAAAGCCGCGCTTGAACTTCAAATGGTCAGTGGCGATGCGAGCTTTAGGCGTTATTTTCGCATGAGTTTAGGCGACGATTCTTTTATTGTGGTGGACGCCCCGCCAGAGCATGAAGACAATCATGCCTTCGTTAGAATTTCTAACATGATGTTGGGGGCGAATATTACGGTACCGAAGGTCTATTCGGTGGATTATGAGCAAGGCTTTATGCTGTTGGTTGACCTTGGTGATCAACTCTATTTGGATACGCTTTTAGTC
Organism: Pseudohongiellaceae bacterium; assembly: GCA_047617585.1. Classification (GTDB taxonomy): domain Bacteria; phylum Pseudomonadota; class Gammaproteobacteria; order Pseudomonadales; family Pseudohongiellaceae; genus UBA9145. Next base: position 18,947 of record JBLGBD010000024.1, read on the forward strand.
AGTCAAAAACATAACGACCTTAGCACACCTAACAGGCTCTATGAGGCGGCTTTGAGATCCTTGGTTGAGCTGCAGTCAAAGGTCGACAAACAGAGACTTGAACCTTATTCAAAGGCAAGATTAATCACAGAAATGCAGCTGTTTCCCCACTGGCTCTGTGGCGAACTTTTTGGCATGGCTTTGGAGCCTGGCGAGTTGGCTATGCTGGAGCGCAGCTTTGCATTTTTGGCTGAGGCGGTGACTGCTCAGCCCCAAGTGGCAGTGCACCGAGATTACCATTCTCGCAACCTTATGATTCTGAATATAGACAAGTTTGCAGAGAGCGCCGGCCCGGGAATTATCGATTTTCAGGATGCGGTGAGCGGTGCCTATACCTACGATTTAGTGTCACTACTGCGCGATTGCTATATCGCTTGGCCGCAAGCGCAGGTGGAGCAGTGGGCGGGGTTCTACTTGAGTCAGGCCCATTCGAAAGGGCTGCTGGGGGAGGTGCTATTGGATACCCTGCTGCGAGATATGGACCTGGCTGGTTTGCAGCGCAACCTAAAGGTTATGGGCATCTTTGCGCGCTTGAATATTAGGGATAATAAAACTCAGTATCTTGCCGATATACCATTGGTCATTCGCTATTTCCTTGATGTGAGCGCTAAATATCGAGAATTAGACGAAATGAGGACTTGGTTTGCGGAAAAGGTAATGCCAAGAGCGAAGGATATACTGAAACTGGAATTCTAATGCGTGCCATGATCTTGGCGGCCGGTTTAGGCAAGCGAATGCAGCCCCTAACCGCCGAAGTACCAAAACCATTGCTGAAAGTAGGGGAGATGACCCTGATTGAGCATCAAATTCATAGACTTGTCGCTGGCGGGGTGACCGGAGTTGTCATCAACCATTTTTATTTAGGCGGCATGATTGAGCAGTTATTGGGCAAAGGCTCACGCTATGGAGTCGACATTAGCTACTCGAGAGAGCCTATTCGGCTGGAAACAGCCGGCGGAATCATCAAATCTTTGCCTAAACTTAAAGATGATTCGTTTATTGTGGTGAATGCTGACGTGTGGACAGATTTCGATTTTTCACAGTTGTTGCCTGTGGATGGGGTTAATCGCTTGGCACACCTAGTGTTGGTGCCAAATCAAGGACATAACCCCGGTGGGGATTTCTGTATTGACGATGCCGGCAGGGTTCATGAGGAGTCACAAAGCAGCGATCAGTTGCTGACGTTCAGCGGCATCAGTGTGATGCATAAGAACTTGTTCGCGGGGTTACCTATTCAGCCGCGTTCAGTAGTGCCTTTGCTCCAGGCGGCAATGAAACAAGACAAAGTCAGTGGGCAGATGTACGAAGGGGTTTGGATTGACGTCGGAACCCCAGAGAGATTAAAAGACGTGAATGCTTTGTATGCTGGGCAGGAGACCTAAGCAATGCTTGGTTTAATGTTGAACAAAGACTACAAAAGGGCCATGACGGCGCGGCTAAACGGCAGTGCGCCGGAAGTTGATGTGCCCGCTGGCGGGCGTACCGAGCTGGTGTTCTCGATCGCTATGTTTGCGGTGATGGGGCGGATCGCTAAGCTAGACGGGCGAGTGATTCTCAGTGAAGTCAAATACGCGACAACTATTATGAAGCTAATGGGGCTTGAGCAAGAGTCTCGTATGCAGGCCATCGACTATTTTGAGCAAGGCAAAAAGCCAAACACAGATGTGCTGAGTTGCGTAACGGCGATGGTCAAAATGGTAGGGCGGCGCAGCCCGCTGGCCGATTTGTTTTTGAAAATTCAGATACGCATGGCCTATATCAAAGGTGATATCCGCCTGAAAGAAAAGCTCTTGCTGCGGGACGTTGCGGATGCTTTGGGTTTCTCTAAAAGCGAATTTTTAGAAGTCTGCAATGAGATGCAGAGCCACGCCGACTATAAGCAGCTTAAGGCACGGAATTTCATCAGCAATGCTTACAGTATATTGCAGTTGGAATCCAATGCGGCTGACGGTGAAATTAGGCGGGCATATTTGCGCATGATGTCGCGCTACCATCCGGATAAGCTGGTGCGGGATAACCTATCGGAGGAAACCCTCAAATTGGCTCAAGAGAAATCCACGGCGATTCGCGATGCCTATGAAACTGTGTGCGGCTTTCGCAAACTTCGGGCCTAGGCTGCAGCTAGGCCTAATTGGCCAAAGTTGGCAGACAAACTAAGACAAACCTCACTTGTGTCTGTAAAATGGCGTGTTTTCTACCTTCAGGTAATCGCGCCATGAAAGACTTTCTAATAGCTCCCTCCATTTTATCTGCAGATTTCGCCCGTCTCGGCGATGAGGTGAATGCGGTATTGGAAGCGGGTGCCGATGTTGTCCATTTCGACGTCATGGACAATCACTATGTCCCTAATTTAACGATTGGGCCGATGGTGTGTGCAGCGCTGCGTAAACACAAGATTACGGCACCAATTGACGTGCATCTGATGGTGTCGCCGGTGGATCAGTTGATTTTAGACTTCGCCAAAGCTGGCGCCAGCTATATCAGCTTTCACCCCGAGGCGACCATGCATGTAGATCGCTCTCTGCAGTTGATTCGGGATCAAGGCTGCAAGTCTGGGCTGGTGTTTAATCCTGGCACTCCGCTTACCTGTCTTGAATATCTGATGGATAAGATAGATGTGATTTTGCTGATGTCAGTCAATCCAGGGTTTGGCGGTCAAAAATTCATCCCCTCTACTTTGAAAAAGCTGAAGCAAGTGCGCAAGCTGATTGACGACAGTGGCCAGTCGATTCGTCTTGAAGTGGACGGCGGCGTGACTGTGGACAATATTGCTAAGATCGCCCAAGCCGGCGCAGATATGTTTGTCGCCGGGTCTGCTATTTTTGGCAGCAGCGACTACGCGGCAACTATCGCCGAAATGCGCAATCAGCTTGGCCAGCAGCCCGCAAATAAACACTAACTTAAAACAGCTTTTCCTACTGGTTTTGTAGCCTATGAATGCAGACAAGCTCAAACAATTAGCAGCCCAAGGGTACAATCGAGTGCCTGTCGTGCGCGAAGTATTGGCAGACACTGAAACTCCTCTAAGTATTTATCTAAAGCTAGCTAAGGGCGTTCACAGCTATTTTTTTGAATCTGTTCAGGGTGGCGAAAAATGGGGCAGGTTTTCAATCATAGGGCTGCCCTGTGCCACGGTGATTCGCATTGTTGGGGACAATATTACTGTCGAAACCAAAGGCGAGGTGGTCGAACAAATAACGACATCTGACCCCTTTGCGTTTATTGAAAGCTTTAAAGCACGATTTAAAGTAGCGCCAAGTATCGGCAAGCAATCCTATACGGGCGGTTTGGTTGGCTATTTCTCTTACGACAGCGTGCGCTATGTGGAGACAAGCATTGGCAGAAGTACACAAACTGATGCCATAGGGACGCCGGATATTCTGCTCATGGTGTCCGAAGAAGTTGTGGTATTCGATAATCTGCGCGGTACTATTTCATTTATTAAGAACGTCGATCCTGCTGAGGAAAATGCGCTGGAAAGTGCCCAGCAGCGCTTGGATGAACTGCAGGCTGCGCTGGCCGCAACGGTTGAATTAAGCGCCGACTATCCGTCAGCTGGTAGCGCTGAGAATATTCGATTCCACTATTCCAAAGCAGAATATACACAGGCCGTGGAGCGGATCAAAGACTACATTGTTGCAGGCGATGTGATGCAGGTGGTGTTGGCTCAGCGGATGTCGCTGGCGTTTTCCGGCGACCCTATGAATGTCTATCGGGCTCTGCGGTTTTTAAACCCATCTCCCTATATGGTCTATTTCGATATGGGCGATCACACGGTAGTGAGCGCCTCGCCTGAAATTCTGGCTCGGGTTGAGGAGGGACGAATTACGGTGCGGCCGTTGGCAGGAACCCGCAAGCGCGGCGCCAATGAGCAAGAGGATCAGCGCCTTGAGAAGGATCTATTGGCTGATGCAAAAGAGATTGCGGAGCATTTAATGCTGATCGACCTTAGCCGCAATGATTCGGGGCGAGTGTCTAAGACAGGCACTGTAGAGGTGACACGGCAGATGTTTGTTGAGCGTTATTCTCACGTGATGCACATTGCGTCGATTGTGGAGAGTGATATTCGCGACGACAAAACGTCGCTGGACGTGCTGAAGTCGACCTTGCCAGTGGGGACTCTTAGCGGGGCGCCAAAGGTAAGGGCGATGGAAATTATTGACGAGTTGGAGCCTGAAAAGCGCGGGGTTTATGGAGGCGCGATGGGTTATCTGGGCTGGAATGACAATATGGATATGGCAATTGCTATTCGAACGGCGGTGATTAAAGGCGACAGGCTGTTTGTTCAAGCTGGTGCCGGCATAGTGGCTGATTCTGACCCAGACAGTGAGTGGGAAGAGACTTTGAGCAAAGCGAAGGCAATCGTGAGGGCGGTGGAGTTGGCGTCGAATAAGCTCGAGCTGGATTGATTTAGAAAGCTTGGATTTATGTCTATCGCGCTTTTCGAAACTGTTTGTTGTGTTCGCTATTTAGTCTACTTTTGCGGCGGTGTTTGGCTGCTAGGGGATTTTGGCTTTCGTCTGCTGGTTTTGTGTCTGAAAAGAATTCGACGTTTCTGTCTGTGACCCGCCGTGAATACGTCCCTGTAGGCTCGGCGCCCGCTCCCTGCGGGCGACGGTCACAGTCAGGAACATCGCATTATTGTCTGCGATATTTGTGGGTCAGCTAAGGCGTTGGTTTGGCGCTCTTTTTGAATCTGTTTACTCTGTTGGCTACTTAGTCGTTTATTGTGGCGGGTTGGGCTGCTAGGGGATTTTGGCTTTCGTCTGCTGGTTTTGTGTCTGACAAGAATTCGACGTTCCTGCCTGTGACCCGCCGTGAATACGTCCCTGTAGGCTCGGCGCCCGCTCCCTGCGGGCGACGGTCACTCTCAGGAGCGTCGCATTCTTGTCTGCTATATGTGTGGGTCAGCTCGGGCGTTGGTTTGGCGCTCTTTTTGAAACTATCTGCTAGGTTTGTGGGTCATCTGCGGCGGGGTTTAGGGTTCTCGTTTTCTGGGGGCTGCTTTTATGGTTGCGTAGGCATTTAGGGCTCTTTCTCGGGTTTCTTTTAGGCTCAGCATGGCTCGGGGGTAGTCTTTGTCGAGGATTACTCCAGCTTTTTCTAGGACTTCGGCTGGGGCATTGCTCGGGTCGTGGAGGTATTTATCGGGCATGGATTTTAGTTCTGGAACATAGTGTTTTATATAGTCGCCAGATGGGTCGAACTTGGCGGATTGGGTTACGGGGTTGAAGATTCGGAAATAGGGCGCTGCATCGGCGCCGCTGCCGGCTACCCATTGCCAGCTGGCTGAATTGCTGGCTAGGTCGGCATCGACTAGGCAATCCCAGAACCAGCGCGCGCCGTGGTGCCAATGGGTGAGCATGTTTTTAATCAAGAATGAGCCTACGATCATGCGTACGCGATTGTGCATATAGCCTGTTTGCCAAAGTTCGCGCATCCCAGCGTCGACTAGGGGAAACCCGGTCATGCCTTGTTGCCAGCGCTTTAACCCGGCGGGGTCATCTTGCCAAGGAAAGCCATCGAAATGGGAGTAGAGATTTTGATCTGGGATGGTTGGAAAGTGGTAAAGCAGGTAGTAGGAAAACTCTCGCCACGCTAGTTCACGCTGGAAGTGCTCAATTTCATGGTCTGGGGCTTGGTCGGTATGATTTAACGCGGCATACCAAAGCTGATTGGGGGAAACTTCGCCGAAGTGGAGATGGGGCGAAAGTCTGGAGACGCTGCGCTGTGCGGGGAAGTCTCGGCCTGTTTTGTAGCTTGCTAGGCCTTGCTTTAAAAAGCCGGCCAGGCGTTGTTCTGCGCCTTTCTCGCCGGGCTGCCAATGCTGCTCAATTTGTACATGCCACGGCTGATCGGGGAGTAGTTTTAGGGCGTCTATTTTGTCTGTTGGCTGTGAGCAGGGTGCTAGTTTGCTGGCTTTTAGTTGGCTGTCTATGGGTCTTCTGACGGGATAGTCTTTGATGGAGCGTTTGTAATAGGGGGTAAAAACCCGATAAGGAGTGCCGTCGTCTTTTAGGTTGCTCCAAGGCTCCCAAAGCATGCTGGCGTTGAAACTTTTAACCTCGCAGATCTTTGACAGGGCATCTTTTATGGCGGTGTCTCTTTGGGTTTGCCATGGCTCATAGGTTCGGTTCCACACTACTTTGCGGATGTCATGCTGTTTGATGAGATCTTTAAGCACAGACAAGGGATCGCCTTGCAAAACCCATAATTTGTTGTTGAGGTCGGTATCTAGCGCGGTCAAGGATTGGTGCAGCCACCAGCGACTGGCTGAGCCAATCTTCCAGTCCCCAGAGTTGAAATCATCAAGGATGTAGACGGGGATGATTTCGGTAGACTCTAAGGCGGAGGCTAAAGCAGGGTTATCGTTAAGCCGCAGGTCTTGGCGAAACCATACTAGCGTAGGGCTTTTAGTCATGCTTGAATAATCCATAGTGAAGTTGAAAGCTGATAGCTCTAAATACGCAATCGACCCAGTTCGGGTTTAGTTTGTGGCTCAACTTATGCGTGTTTTGGTTCATGACAGGTTTAGCCGGTGTGGTATGATTGCGACTTCAATTTTCTTGTTTGCCGTGCCGGTACTGGACTGTCTCGTGTTATTAATGATCGACAACTACGACTCGTTTACCTACAACATCGTCCAATATCTCGGTGAACTCGGCGCTGATGTTCAAGTTTACAGAAATGACGCGATAACTGTCGAAGAAATAGGCCGATTAGCCCCTGAGAGAATCGTCATTTCTCCGGGGCCTTGCACGCCTAATGAGGCGGGCATCTCAACTTCTATTATTAGCCACTTCGGCGGCAAGCTTCCCATACTCGGTATCTGCCTTGGCCACCAGAGTATTGGCCAAGTCTTTGGTGGCAAGATTGTCCGCGCAGGCAAAGTGATGCACGGTAAACTCTCCGCCATCCACCATACTGGGGAGGGTGTGTTCAGTGGCCTCTCCAATCCATTTACGGCAACCCGCTACCATTCTCTAGTGATAGACAAAGACACGTTGCCCGATTGCCTTGAGTTAACGGCATGGACAGAGGATGAGCACTCAGAAGTGGAAGAGATAATGGGGGTGCGCCATAAATCGATGGCCATCGAAGGTGTGCAGTTTCATCCTGAGTCGATTTTAAGTGAGCACGGCCACGCGCTACTCAAGAACTTTCTGCAGACAGAACTATAAAGCAAGAGTGCCCTATGGATATCAAACACGCTATCTCACAAGTGACTCAAGAACAGGATCTTTCCCGTGACGAAATGATCGTGGTTATGCAGGCCCTAATGTCAGGAGATGCGTCCAATGCGCAGATCGCTGCATTTCTGGTGGGTCTGCAAATGAAAGGGATAACTGTCGATGAACTTTACGGTGGTGCCACGGTTATGCGCCAGTTGGCGACTCCCGTCGTGGTTGAGAATAAAACTAACTTGGTTGACACCTGCGGCACCGGTGGCAGTGGTTCTAATAAATTCAATGTCTCTACCGCGTCGGCCGTAGTGGCGGCAAGCGCGGGCGCGCGAGTTGCCAAGCATGGCAATCGCAGCGCTACGAGTAAGAGCGGCAGCGCCGATTTGCTTGAGGCGGCCGGTGTAAATTTAGCCCTTGATGCAAGCGCTGTTGCTCAATGTATTAACCAACTGGGCATTGGCTTTATGTTTGCCCCAGTGCACCATAGCGCCATGAAGCACGTTATATCTGCGCGTAAAGAAATTGGCGTGCGCACACTGTTTAACTTGCTGGGCCCGCTGACTAATCCGGCGGCGTCACCCAATCAAATTATTGGTGTGTATGACAAAAAATGGATTCCGGTGCTGCTTGAAGTCCTTAGAGATTTAGGCAGTGAGCATGTGCTGGTAGTGTCATCAGACGACGGGCTAGACGAGATTAGCGCCTCAGCCCCAACAACGGTGGGTGAGCTAAAAGATAGCCGAGTTACAATGTATACAGTAGAGCCGGAAACCTTTGGTTTTGAGAGGCAATCCGGATTTAAGCATTTGCAAATTGCTAGTGCACAGGAAAGCTTGGCCCTGGTGAAAGCGGCGTTGACTTACACCGATCAGCAAGCGGCAGACATTGTTGCTTTGAATGCAGGCGCCGCAATTTACGCCGCTAATGTCACTGACTCGTTGGTTGATGGAGTAAAACTAGCGGTTCAGACTTTACACAGTGGCAAGGCTATTGATTTGCTAGCTAAGCTGTCGAGTTTTTCCAATGAACTAGCTAGCAATTAGACTTTCTACATAGCGATAAATTATGACAGTTCCCACAATTCTTGAAAAAATCATTGCCCGTAAGCACGAGGAAATTGCCGCAGCTAAGTTGAAACATTCAATTAGCGAGCTTGAGCGTCTGTACCCTGCAACGTCTGAGCTGCGCGGGTTTGCTGCCGCGCTGGAGTCTCAGATAGCTCAACGGAAGCCGGCTGTAATTGCTGAGATTAAGCGTGCTTCGCCGTCGAAAGGCCTTATTCGCGCAGACTTTCAGCCGGCCCAGCATGCTGCCGACTACGCGGCTAATGGAGCCACATGTCTTTCTGTACTTACGGATCAAGATTTTTTTAAAGGTCATGATGAACATATGCAGCAGGCGCGTGCCGCATGCGAGCTTCCGGTTATTCGTAAAGACTTCATGGTTGATGTGTTTCAAATTGCTGAATCGCGAGCCCTAGGAGCGGACTGTGTATTGCTTATCGTCGCAGCTCTAGACCAGCCGCAACTATTGGAATTGGCAAGCTATGCCGCGCAGTTGCAGCTTGATGTGTTAGTTGAGGTGCACAATGAGCAGGAGTTAATTCGAGCTCTGGAAGTGGATAGCCCGCTGCTTGGGATTAATAATCGAGATCTGCATAATTTTGAGACCTCGCTAGAGACTACTCTAACGTTGGCTAAAATGGTGCCTCCAGACAAGCTGCTAATTACAGAGAGCGGAATTCACACCCCTAGTGATGTACAACTTATGCTTGCGAACGGTATTTACGGATTTTTAGTAGGTGAGGCGATGATGCGTGCGCCTCGCCCCGGGGACAAGCTAAGAGAGCTGTTCTTGGTCTAGCGGGTGCCGAATACCACGATTGTTTTGCCAGAAACACTAATCAGCGCCTGCTCTTCCAGTGTTTTTAACACCCTACCTGCCATTTCCCGCGAGCAGTTAACAATTCGTCCAATCTCTTGGCGGGTGATTTTGATCTGCATGCCTTCAGGGTGAGTCATTGCGTCCGGTTCTTTGCTCAACTCGATAAGAGTTCTCGCGATACGGCCCGTTACGTCATAAAACGCTAAATCGCCAACCTTGCGGGTCGTGTTGCGCAGGCGGTGGGCCATTTGCTGGCCAATTGTAAAAACAATCTCTGGGTGTGAGCGGATGTAAGTGTTGAAGTTTGCGTAGCTAATTTCAGCTATCTCACAGGCAGAGCGGGCTCGACACCAAGCGCTGCGCTCTTCTGCTTGTTCGAATAGGCCCATCTCGCCAAAAAAATCGCCAGGGTTCAAATAAGCAATAACCACTTCCTTGCCATCATCGTCTTCTAAAATGACAGAGACAGAACCTTTGATTATGTAATACAAGGTGTCGCACTGGTCTCCCTCGTAGATAATGGTGGCTCTATTGGGGTAGCGTTTGCGATGACAGTGGGATAAAAAATTATCCAAATCTTCGATATGTGGCGTTATAGCCATTAATGCCATCGGGGCATCTCCTTGATTTTTGATACGCTCAAATTTATATCATATTATTCTAGCAATTGTGAGATGGTGTCACAATATTAAGGCAAATCATCAGCTACACAGTATATTGGCGAATTGTGTCTTTATTTTATGGAATTAGTCGTAAAATTTTGGCTGTAACAGCCCTTGTAATAGACGCACCCAACAACTTATCGGTACAGCGGGTTTAAACCTTTATTGTTCTTATGAATCACCGGAAATAAATTAACTATGAATGCTCGAATTAAATGGGTAGAAAATGTCATGTTTGTGGCGGAGTCTGGCACCGGCCACGCCATCGTATTGGACGGCGCACCGGAAGGCGGCGGCCGTAATATGGGTATGCGGCCGATGGAGCTCATGGCGCTGAGTGTCGGCAGCTGTTCGTCCTATGATGTGGTAACAATCTTGAAAAAAGCCAGGCAATCAGTGACCAGCTGTGAAGCCGAAGTTACTGCAGAGCGAGTAGACACGATCCCTGCTACGTTTAAATCAATGCATCTGCATTTCAAGGTGGCCGGAAAAGAGCTGAGTGAAAAACAAGTAGAGCGAGCGGTCGAACTATCAGCAGATAAATATTGTTCAGCATCGATCATGATGAAAAACGCGGGTGTGCTTGTTACCCACAGTTTTGAGATTTCGGAATCGGTGTAAGATTTAGCTGGATGGCGCGCCAAGCAAAATAATGCCCTTGGTGCGCAGAGGCGAGTGTTATTGAGGGTTGATGTTTAGAGGTATCTATTAATGTGAGTTGGTAGAGCTGACAAAAACCCACTTAAAGCCGATAGGTGGTTTTCTTCATCACTTCGGACATCAGTGCCATGCCAAATTTAATCGGCGCAGGTAAATCAGCGCCGCCAGCGTGTTTGGCGGCCTCCCCATGTTGCTTTTCGTCTAAAATCATCTGTTCCAAAATCGCATGGCTTTTACCGTCGCTGCTTGGAATTTCTTGCAGGTGTTGTTCGAGGTGTTCGCAGACTTGATTTTCGGTTTCCGCGACAAAACCCAAGCTCCATTTGTCGCCAGCTAAACCAGCAGCTGCTCCCATGCCAAAGGACATGGCATACCACACAGGGTTAAGTAGGCTGGGTCTGCTATCTAATTGCTGCAGGCGCTCATCGCACCACGCAAGGTGATCAACTTCTTCGGCTGCAGAGTGTTCCATAGACTCTTTAACTTCAGTCAGTGTCGCGGTGGCTGCTTGCCCTTGATACAGTGCTTGGGCGCAGACCTCGCCCGTATGATTAATGCGCATGAGACCGGCTATATGTTTGCGCTGCGTCTCGTCAAGCTCATTCTCAGGCACTGACTTTGCCGGAGAGACCCGTCTGGCTTGCGCCGCGCCGGTGGTACAGGTTCGCAGCGCCTGATCGAATTGGATAAGAAGCCTATCTATGGGTGAGTGCTGTGCTGATTTCATTTAGCCATTCTCTCTAGCTATGGCTCGATATGCAATATCATTGCGGTAGTAAATTGATTGCCAGTTAATTTTCTGTACCAAGGTGTAGGCTTGAGATTGAGCTGCAGATACGCTATCGCCTAAAGCAACCGCGCACAAAACCCGGCCACCGTTAGTTATTATTGCTTGATCGCGAGTGGCTGTGCCGGCGTGAAATATCTTGCCATCGAGTTTCGCTGCCTCGTCGAGGCCGTGAATAATGTCCCCTTTGCTATAAGTATCAGGGTAGCCGCCGGCAGCCATGACAACGCCAACGGCAGGGCGAGGGTCCCACTGCACTGTTTCATGGTCTAACCGGCCATTGATCGCCGCCAAGCACAGAGTGTGAAGGTCGCTCTTTAGACGCATCATAACTGGCTGCGCCTCAGGGTCGCCGAATCGGCAGTTGAATTCGACCACGGCTATTTCACCGCTGGGCGAAATCATCAGCCCTGCATAAAGAAACCCTTTGTATTCATTGCCGTCCTCAGCCATGCCTCTCACAGTTGGCCAAATCACCTGTTCCATGATTCGCTCATGCACCGCTGCAGTTACCACTGGTGCTGGAGAGTAGGCTCCCATACCGCCGGTGTTCGGGCCTTTATCGCCATCATCGCGGGCTTTATGGTCCTGTGAGGTGGCCATAGGCAGCACATTTTTACCATCGACGATAGCGATGAAGCTAGCCTCTTCGCCGGCCAAAAAACCCTCAATCACGAGCCGATGACCGGCGTCGCCAAATTTGTTATCAGCGAGCATGTCTTCTACTGCCGCTATGGCTTCGGCTTCGGTATGGGCAACTATTACACCCTTGCCTGCGGCTAGGCCGTCAGCTTTAACGACTATGGGAGCGCCTTGCTCTTTGATATAAGCAATAGCGGCGGTCTTGTCGGTAAAGGTTTGATAGCTGGCAGTAGGAATATTGTGTTTGTGCAGGAAGTCTTTAGTGAATGCTTTTGAGCCTTCTAACTGTGCGGCGTTGGCGCAGGGGCCAAAGCAGGGAAGGCCAAGCTTGGTAAAATAGTCCACTACGCCCGCAACTAAAGGGGCCTCAGGTCCCACTATGGTGAGACCAATAGCATTGGCTTTAACAAAGTCAGTTAATGCCTTAAAGTCCATAGGGTCAATAGCGACGTTCTCGACACCGGGTTCTAGTGCAGTACCGGCGTTACCGGGGGCCACAAAGACTTTTTCCACAGCAGTAGCCTGCACTACTTTCCATGCTAAGGCGTGTTCCCGTCCGCCGCTGCCAATAACCAATACTTTCATGTCGAATTCTCGCTCAATTGTTTAGTACTAGTGCCTAAAGTGACGTACGCCAGTAAACACCATTGCGATATTAGCCTCATCGGCAGCGGCAATAACCTCGTCGTCTCGCATTGAACCGCCAGGCTGAATTACAGCAGTAATGCCAGCGGCAGCGGCGGCATCTATACCGTCTCTGAAGGGAAAGAATGCATCTGACGCCATGACAGAGCCGCTGACTTCAAGTGCTTCATCCGCGGCTTTTATGCCGGCGATTTTGGCGCTATAAATTCGGCTCATTTGGCCTGCGCCTACGCCGATGGTCTGCATGTTCTTGCAATAAACGATGGCATTCGACTTTACGTATTGGGCAACACACCAAGCGAACATCATGTCGGTGATCTCGTTTTCGGTGGGTGCTCTTGCGCTGACAATTTTTAAATCCGATTGCATAAGCTGATGAATGTCACGATCCTGCACTAATATACCGCCGTTGACCCGTTTGTAGTCTAGGCCGATCTTGCGCGCGGTGTCCCACTGACCGCAGCTAAGCACTCGTACATTCTTCTT
>JBLGBD010000025.1:0-31310 GCA_047617585.1 Pseudohongiellaceae bacterium
TCCCAGTGTTTTTGCATAAACAGAACATTTGGATTTGCTGGATGCATGGCAAGTGTGTGGACACAGTGACGCACCTCGGCGGTCGGATTGGGGATATAGTCAGACACTAGGCCGTTGGTTATCGTGCGCCAAGTCAAACCGCCATCATCACTTCTAAAGGCCCCGCGGCGGAGACCGCGACATACAGCCTAAGCGGGTCATTTTTATCGAGTAAAATAGTGTGTAGGCACATCCCTCCAGCGCCGGGAGCCCAATCGGCCGCGGTGCCGTGCCCGCGCAGTCCTGCAAGCTCCTCCCAATTTGCGCCGCCATCGAGGCTTCGAAATAGGGCTGCGTCTTCAACTCCGGCATAGACTGTATCCAGTTCAGTTAAGCTCGGTTCTAAATGCCAGACGCGTTTAAACTCCCAAGGATGGGGAGTCCGTCATACCATTGATGAGTCGTTAGGGTTTTACTGGTGGGCTTGGTGGTGTTATAGACAAATTTGTTGCTTTCGCCCAATGGCAGGCCATTGTCGTCGACCTAGGGTGAGCTCGACTGGGAACCTGGTTGCTGCCAAGTCTTGCCGCCGTCATCACAGCGCTGGATAATTTGCCCAAACCAATCAGAGGTTGCGAGACATAGAGCCTATTGGGGTCAACCGGCGAGGCTGCCATGTGATAGATTGCCCAGCCTCCAAAATGGGGCCCGTCTATCTTCCACTTAGTGCGAGAAGTGTCTGCAGTCAGTATGAATGCGCCTTTGCGGGTTCCAGCGAGAATTCGAACGGTGGGCATAATATTCACCTCTTATTTTTGTTATTTTTAGCCAGCGCCAGTCTTAGTATCCGACCATCGCCAATACAGGCTTAGTCTATTTCCGATTTGAGCGATTGTTAACCTGAAAAAGCGCCCGGATTGTGTCAGTCGTGTGCGGCCTGTTGTAGCATAATATCAACTAGACGGGCGGGGTCATTAGCTGACAAGAGTAGGTTTCGATGAGGGGGTTTTACAAACTTTTCTTCTACCGCATGGTCAAGAAACCCAAGCAATTTGTCATAATAATTGTGACTATTGAGCAGCCCGCAAGGTTTGCTGTGGAATCGAAGCTGTGACCAAGTTAGCACCTCAAATAGTTCTTCTAACGTACCGAGTCCTCCTGGCAGGGCGATAAAGCCATCAGCCAGTTCTGCCATCGCCGCTTTCCTTTCGTGCATAGTGCTTACAACAATGAGTTCACTAAGACCATTGTGAGAGACTTCTCTTTCTATTAGCGCTTTGGGCATAACCCCAATTACCGGAACCCCTCGCTCTAACGCGGCATCGGCTAAGATGCCCATAATGCCAACGCTAGCTCCGCCGTAGACGAGGCCGATGTCCCTGTCAGCCAGAACTTGGGTAAGGGTGATAGCAGCATCCCTATGTGCCGGGTTGGTCCCCGGGCTGGCGCCACAGTAGACACAAATCCTTTTCATCTTTTATATCATCCTCACGGTTGTTGTCATGTGGTGGCGATTGCTACACTACATGCTTGCTAGGGCTAGTTTTTTCGCACTGGTAACAATAGCTGAGCACTACAACAATAAAAACAAAGGGCTAGTTCATGGACAATAAAATAGTAATGATTGTTTTAGCAATTTTTCTGCCACCTATTGCGGTATATCTAAAAAAAGGTTTGGGCAGTGACCTTATCATCAATATTGTGCTTTGCGTACTTTTCTACTTGCCAGGTAGCGCACACGCATTATGGTTAACTTTGAAGAAGTGATCAATTTGTTATTGCGGGAAAACACCCATTGGAATTTTTCATGAAAGATACAACGATTGCGGGTAGTTCAATTTCATGGCGTCGTAACGCGTTAGGTTTAAAGTTTTCGTGGATGCTTGCGTTATTTTTTCCAGCGTCGGTTTTTGCTCAGGCAATAGCTGGTCTCGATATACAACAAGGCGTTAGCTGGGACTTAGCGCAACATAGGCAAAGTACAATTTCTGATATCCACTATCGGTTTGCGCTGCGAATACCCGAAACCAAGCAAGAGCCGATACAGGCGGAAGCAAAGATCGAATTTACGTGGCAGGATGATTCTATGCAGCCGCTGGTATTGGATTTTTTGGCGCCGATGGAGCGAGTTAATAGTCTATTAGTAAACGGGACCCCTGTAAGTTGGGTTGCCATCAATGATCATATTGTGATTGTCCCGGAAGTTTTGACCACCGGCGTCAATTCAATTGAACTGACTTTCACTGCAGGTAACGAAGCATTCAACCGCAACGATGATTTTCTGTATGCGCTGTTTGTTCCAGACCGCGCCCATTTTTCACTGCCGTTGTTTGATCAGCCAAATTTGAAAGGGCGGGTGGCTTGGCAAGTTACTGCGCCCGGGCAGTGGCAGGTAATCGCCAACGGCCCGGAGGAAAGCGCAATAACGTCGGGGGATGAAACGCGGCATATCTTTGCTGAAACCCAGCCGATGCCCACCTATCTTTTCGCGGTGGCCGCTGGGCTATTTGAAAAAGAAACTGCGGTGGTGAATGGCCGTGAATTCAATATGTATCATCGAGAGACAGATGAAGAAAAAGTTCAGCGCAATAAAGAGGAAATTTTTAAGCTACATGGATCTACTGTAGCGTGGCTTGAAGAATATACTCAAATAGGCTATCCGTTTAAGAAATTTGATTTCGTCCTGGTTCCATCATTTCAGTACGGCGGTATGGAACACCCTGGGAGCATTCTTTATCGACAAGCGTCTCTGATGTTGGATGAGACAGCAACCCAATCCCAAATATTAGGCCGGGCCTCATTAATCGCCCATGAAACAGCGCATATGTGGTTTGGTGATTTGGTCACAATGAATTGGTTTGACGATGTTTGGACCAAAGAAGTGTTCGCTAATTTCATGGCCGCGAAAATAGTTAACCCGTCTTTTCCTGAAGTAAATCATGAGCTCAGGTTTCTTACCGCTCATCACCCCAGCGCTTATGCAGTCGATCGAACGGCTGGCGCCAATCAGATCCGTCAGCCGTTAGATAACTTGCGCTACGCCGGTACTTTATACGGTGCGATAATCTATCAGAAGGCGCCTATTGTTATGCGCCATTTAGAAAACAGAGTTGGCGAAGATGCGTTTCGGGATGGTATGCGTGAATACCTTGCCACCTATGCTTATGGCAATGCGACATGGCCGGATCTGATAGCTATTTTAGATAGGCAAACGTCCGAGGATTTAGCGGCTTGGAGTAGAGTCTGGGTTGAAGAAGCGGGGCGTCCTAGTATTAGCGTGATCAGGCAGGGTGAGCAGACACAGTTACGGCAGCAGGATCCTCTAGGAGGAAACAGAATCTGGCCGCAGACACTCAATGTTCTTATGGGCAGTGCGCAGGAATATGAATTGACTGCGATAGAGTTAGATAGCAGCAGCATCAATATTACGAATACTGCTAACCCGCAATTTATTTTGCCCAACGGCAGTGGGGTCGAATACGGCAATTTTGTGCTTGATGCCCAGAGTCAGAGCTATTTGCTCGAGAACATAGGCAGCTTCGAAGATGCGCTAGTTCGAGGCGCCATTTGGATTACTTTATGGGACCAAGTTTTAGGACGCAGGCTTACACCAGACTCTTTTTATGACGCGCTCATGCAAGCACTGCCTTCTGAGCAAGATGAGCTGCTCGTCGCTCGGATGTTGGGTTATTTGAGCTCTGTTTACTGGAGCTTACTGCTGCCAGAAACAAGAAATGCCCTCAGCACGGAAGTTGAAGCCTTGTTGTGGGGGGAAGTTCAAAGCAATCGTAGTCAGTCGTCACGCTCTGCCTTCTATGGGGCTTACCGAAGTATGGCCATTTCAAGTGAAGGCATTGTAAGACTAAAAAGACTCTGGGCAAATGCAGAGGAGGTCCAGGACTTGCCTCTGTCAGAAGTCGACAAGATCAATCTAGCCAGTGGTTTGGCTATACGTGGTGTTTCTGATTGGCAGGAAATTCTAGACAAGCAAGAGCAGCAAATTGAGAACCCTGATCGTCTAGCTCGGTTTCGGTTTTTACGAGATTCTTTGTCTCAAGATATAAATGACCGGGATCGATTTTTTGAGTCCCTACGGCTGGTGGAAAACCGGAACCGCGAAGCCTGGGTGGGTGCAGGGTTGGATAATCTACATCACCCTCTGCGCGCTAACTCCTCATTGCACTACATTCGCCCTGCACTTGAACTGCTTGAAGAAATTCAGGCGACCGGTGATATATTTTTCCCAAGTCGCTGGCTGTCTGCAACGCTGGATGGGCATACTAGTGAAGAAGCGGCTGATATCGTTGCGAGATTTTTAGTCCAGTCAGAAACCTTATCCTCAAGACTTAGGCTTAAAGTGCTGCAATCGGCCGATGGCATTTTTCGCTCAGCAAGTATTTTGCACGGGCGCCCGGTTGATTAGGCTAGCTATCTCAGTGTATTGAGATGACTAGCTTAGGGCGAAAAAGGTTAGAGCTTCTCAAGCCCACGTCGCCACATTGCAGCTTCACCGTCGCGCCGCTTAAGCAGCAGAGAATGGCACGTTAATGCCTAGCTTTTTTTTGCTGAGCGGCTGCTTTCGTCAAGCTAATTCGCGATTCCTAAACCGTTGCTGCGCAGGGTGATGCATCAAGTTGGGTGACGCCTACAAAGTTTATACAATATGCCCGACCCAGCGTCCTGCGAGCATCACTCCACTCCAAAGCAGTAGCGATAAGGCGCCGATAATTTTCAGTTGCCTAGATTTAGTGCCGGCTTCCCAATCGTTCACTGTCTTATAGATTCGCAAATGAAAATAAGCCATGTTAGTGCCGGCCAAAACGAGCAGCGCGATCTTCCATTGAAACGCTGGGTTGACAACATGGGACGCCGCTCTAGTGATAAACATACCCACTCCAGTGATCGTAGCAATAATAAACGCAGCCCATGACCAGGGGACTAACTCTTTCGACAATGTGGTGATTGAGTATTTTGTGGCGGCAAAGCCGAGTAGCCTAAGATCTACAAATAGAATTGAGCCCACAACCATAGCGGCGGTAATAACATGGATGGATTCCAACAACGGGAACAGCCAGGTGCCGCCGATTTCCCAGCTTATAGGCCAGTTCTCGATGTCTATCCAAAAAGGCGCAGTAAGGAAGGATTCAAGCATAGGGACTAAGTTCCAAGTGTTGTGTGTGAAGGCATAGGCTTTATGCTAGCGGTCAACCTATGCTGGGTAATAAATATATTCAACATAAGCTATCCAGCGGCCTGCCATTGCGACACTTAGCCAACACAGAAGAGACAATCCAGCAATTAATCGCGCCGTCCATAGTCGTTTACTGTTTCGTTCCCAGTATCCCGGTTGTTGCCGGTGCAGCCAATAGAAAATAAATGTGAGTACTAAGGCGGGAATAAGAAATGAGATCTTCCAGCCGAAAATAGGGTTGTTGAAATATCTGTTTGGCCTGCCTAACACAAAAAAAGCACCAGAGACCAGATTGCTCGCCAACGCCCACCAAACCCACGGCATGACGCGGTCTGTCATTTCGCTTAGTTTTTGCGATGGCACAGCCAAACCCAATACCCGAAGATTAAGCATGACAACTGTCCCCATAAGAACGGCTATGCCTAAGATGTGGATTGTTTGGATTATTGGTGGGAAGCCGGGAATGGTTCTCAATGACCAAAGGGCTCCTTCTTGCAAGAAGGAGCCGGACAGTAGTGTTCCAATGTTGGTAAAAAACTCAGGCATTATTTTCTTTTTTATAGCCTCTCAGATTTTAAGCGCCTAGCTAAAGGTTCAAGTATTTGTCAGTAACCGCACCTTCTGATGCCGACGCCACTGACGCTGCAAATTTCGCGAGCACTCCTTTAGTGTATCGAGGTGCAGGTTTTTGCCATTTACTTAATCTGCTAGCAATTTCTGCGTCACTTAGCTCGAGATTAATTGTATTGTTGTCGGCGTCGATTGCAATGCGGTCACCGGTTTCAACGATGGCGATTGGCCCGCCCTCAGCGGCTTCAGGAGTCACGTGTCCCACTACAAAGCCATGGGAACCACCTGAAAAACGGCCGTCAGTAATTAAAGCAATATCTTGGCCTAAGCCTTTGCCCATGATGGCGGAAGTGGGGCTAAGCATTTCCCTCATACCTGGGCCGCCCTTCGGGCCTTCATAGCGAATAACTAGTACATCGTCTTTTACTACTGTGCCGTCTAAAACGCCACGCAGGCAGGCTTCTTCTGAATCAAATACACGTGCGTTGCCAGTGAAGCTCAGGCCTTCCTTTCCTGTAATTTTCGCCACTGCGCCGCCGGGCGCTAAATTACCTTTGAGAATCACGAGATGACTGTCTTTTTTGATGGGCTTATCAAAGCCGCGGATAATATCCTGGCCTTCAGGATAAGGTGCTACTGTGGCAAGGTTTTGCGCTATGGTTTTGCCAGTAACAGTCATGCAGCTGCCGTCTAACATATCGGCTTCCAGCATCATTTTCATCAGTGGCTGTATGCCACCGATTTTGATTAGCTCGGACATTAAATACTTTCCTGATGGCTTTAGGTCGGCCAGCATAGGAATTTTTTTGCCAATAGTTGTAAAGTCATCCAGCTCTAAATGCACGCCGATAGAGTGGGCCATTGCTAGCAGATGGAGTACGGCGTTAGTTGACCCGCCGAGGGCGATTACGATTTTTATCGCATTCTCAAATGCCGGCCTGGTCATGATATCGGAGGGCTTAATATCGTGCTCAAGTAGATGCATGATGGCGGCGCCAGCGCTACGGCAGTCCGCCAATTTGTCGGCAGAAATTGCGTCTTGGGCTGAGCTATTTGGCAGGCTCATGCCTAAGGCTTCGATTGCGGATGCCATCGTGTTTGCCGTGTACATGCCGCCACAGGAGCCTGGGCCGGGTATCGCGGTTTCTTCGATGTTCTTAAGCTCGATGTCCGAAACAGTGCCCGCGGCGTGGCCGCCTACTGCCTCAAACACAGATACCACATTGGTGTGGTTCGGTCCTGGCTGAATCGTACCGCCATACACAAAAATAGAAGGGCGGTTTAATCGCGCCATGCCCATCAGCAGGCCAGGCATGTTCTTATCACAGCCGCCGATTGTGATTATACCGTCGTGACCCATACAGCCGGACACAGTTTCGATGCTGTCTGCAATTACCTCGCGGGAAACCAAAGAATACTTCATGCCCTCGGTGCCCATAGAAATACCATCAGAAATGGTAATGCAGTTATAAATGACCCCTTTGCCACCCGCGTTATCGGCGCCGAGTTTGGCTTCGTCGGCGAGGCCGTTAATGTGCATGTTGCACGGAGTCACCATGCTCCAAGTAGAGGCCACTCCTATCTGTGGTTTTTTAAAATCTGCATCATTAAAGCCAACGGCTCGCAGCATTGCTCTGCTGGCGGCCTGTTCTATTCCGTCCACTACTTTTTTCGAATGCTTTCGTAAGTCCTTGTCTGACATCGTATTTCCGTAATTAGTAAAGTTATTGGTAAAGTAAGTTGTTACAAGGTCGCAGCCTCGACCCCGCAGCATTGTGCCTGTTGTGGGAGCTAATATACACCACAGTGCATTTCATCGCATTCTCCAGCTGATTCGCTGGGATCATTCAGCCCTTTGAGCTATAGTTCGACGCGCTGAAACGCCCAGTATTTGGCCTATGACACCCAGTTTCCTGCTTCATTTACAGAACTAGGAGGAAGAGGCAAAAACTAACCGGCTGTTTCGGTATTGTCATTTAAGTTTTAAGGAATTATGCATGTTTAGAACGAAACACTTTCTGGCCTTTATTGCTACCAATGCATTGCTAAGCTTTGGCTTGGCGGTATCGGCTCAAGACGGGAGCGAGCTTTATACTCAGTACTGTGCCGATTGTCACAACAACCCGGTAGACCGTGCGCCGAGTCGACTAGCTCTGAGCGACTACAATCCCAATGCGATTTTTCATGCGCTTAACAACGGCATTATGCGCACTCAAGCAGCATCTTTGTCTGAAGATCAACGCATAGCCGTGGCCGAGTACTTAACCGGCGGTACGTTTAATCGGGACACTACAGAGCGGTTTAGTGCATGTTCAAACCCAATTGCTGAGCTGGATTTGGGTCTGAGCAGCAACTGGAATGGATGGGGCAACAACGTCAATTCACAGCGCTTTCAGTCAGCCTCCGGGACTCGAATAAATGGGGACAATCTATCTGAGTTAGAAGTGGCTTGGGCGATTGGGGTTGAAGGCGCCTCAGCAGCAAGATCACAGCCGGCTATTGTAGATGGGGTCATAGTATACGGTTCGCCGTCTGGGCAAGTGTATGCGCTGGATTTAGAGTCCGGTTGTCACTATTGGACCTATGCAGCAATTGCCGAAGTGCGCGCGGCGCCAACAGTCGTGCACGCGCCAGCTTTGAACAAAGATCTGGTTATTATCGCCGATCAGTCTAACCGTGTTTATGCGTTGGACGTACGCACCGGTGAGAAAATATGGCATGCCGACCCAGATGCTAATCCTTGGGCAGTTAGCACGGGTGCGCCAGTGGTGTACGGCAACAAAGTGTATGTGCCAGTGTCCTCTATGGAGGTTGCAGGTGCAGGTAATCCACAACATAGTTGCTGCACATTTCGTGGCAATGTTGCAGCGTTGGATCTAAACACCGGTGCTAAGCTGTGGCATACATTTATCATGGACGAAGCCAAAGAGGTGGGTAAGAACAGTGTGGGCAATCCAATACTTGCCCCTTCTGGAGCTCCAATCTGGGGTTCCGCATCTTTTGATGTTAAACGCAACCGAGTTTATGTTGGCTCAGGTCAAAACTACTCAAGGCCAACTAGCGACACCAGTGACGCGGTGATCGCCTTTTCGGCAGAAACCGGGGCTATGGATTGGGTATTTCAAACCACATCAAATGATGCCTTCACCATGGGCTGCACGACTCGCGAACATCCCAACTGCCCTCAGTCGGGCCCGGACGTAGATATCGGCGCGCCCATTCTGTCAGCGACCCTGTCAAACGGGGAAGATATTTTAATAGCAGGCACCAAAGGTTCGATGGTCTTTGGTATTGACCCAGACGCCACAGATGAATCAGAGCGTGTTCTATGGCAGGTTCAGGTAGGCCGTGGTAGCCCGCTAGGCGGAGTTCACTGGGGTATGACTTACATTGAAGACACAGTGTACGTTCCTGTCTCAGATCGAATTCCCGGGGGCAGCAGTGAGCCACAGCCGGGTCTGCACGCTATCGATATGAAAACAGGGAAGTTGCTTTGGTATGCCCCGGCTCCCAATCGCTGCGAAGGCGCCGGTTTTTCTTGCTCCAATGCTTACTCGGCGCCGGCGACGGCGCTAGCGGATGTGGTGTTAGCAGGCTCGCTCAATGGCGTGTTGTTCGCTCACGATAAAGATACGGGTGAAGTTGTTTGGGAGTGGGATACTAAACAAGATTTTGCAACTATTAACAATGTTCCTGCTGTCGGTGGAGCCATCGACGCTGTCGGACCGGTTTTTTCTGGTGACTATATGATCGTTAACTCCGGCTACGCCCAATTTGGGCAGATTGCGGGTAACGCGATGATTGTTTTGAAGCTACCTAACTAGAGCAAAACAGTTTTAAATTATAAGGTCCGAAAACGGCCAGTATTGAAGGTCTAAAAGGGTATGATAGGCAACATGAATTAACGCTAGGTGGGAAACCCGCCGATGTCGAGTTGCCTTGATGCTATTGAATCCTGATGATTATGAAACCGCCCGCCAAAGTCGAGATTCTCGCTTTGACGGGCGGTTTTTTGTGGGTGTGACTACCACCGGTATTTATTGTAGGCCCATCTGTCCAGTCAAAATTCCTCTCAAAAAAAACGTGAAGCTTTACCCGTCGGCCGCGGCTGCCGCTGTGGCAGGTTTCAGACCTTGTCTGCGCTGCCGGCCGGAGTCATCTCCAGGAACGCCAGCGTGGAGTGGTTCGTCTTGGAAAGTCTCTAGGGCATTACAGTTAATTGACCTAGGTTATTTAGATGATTCCTGCGTTGAAAAGCTGGCTGCGGAAGTAGAGGTAACTGCTCGGCAACTTAGCCGCCTGTTTAGAGATCATATCGGCGCATCGCCAATCGATGTGGCACAAACGCGGCGCCTTCATTTTGCCAAAAAATTAATTGATGAAACTGATTTACCCTTTGCCGAGATCTGTTTTGCCTCTGGCTTTGGTAGTATAAGGCGATTCAACGCCGTTTTCTGCGCCACCTATGGGCGCTCACCGAAACAGCTCAGGCAGCGCCAAAAAAGAAAAAAAGGGCTTGCTGGCAAACCTATTCGTATGACCTTGTCTTATCGACCACCCTTTGATTGGCAGTCCATGCTGGCATTTTTAAAGTTTAGGCACATACCTGGAGTAGAGCATGTTACTGAAAACACCTATGCGAGAACGATTTCTATAGATGGTGTTTGCGGTGATTTTCAAGTGGAGTTTAGTGAGCACTCGTGTGAGTTGAAAGTAGAAGTCAATTTCCCCCAGTCACAAGCGCTTTATAGCATCATAGACCGGGTGCGATCTGTTTTTGATCTTCGTGCGGATAGCGAGTCGATTGAGAATTTCTTTAGGCAAGATACAGTTTTAAAACCTCTAGTAAAAAAATATAAAGGCATGCGAGTGCCTGGCTGTTGGGACGGCTTCGAAGTTTCTATTCGGGCAATTCTTGGCCAACAAGTGACGGTGGCGGCGGCAACAACATTGGCCGGCAGGGTGGCTGAAAAATTTGGGGAAGAGTACTCCGGTTACAGTGAGCATTTGACCCGTGTTTTTCCCGCGGCCCAAGTCATTGCTAAAAGTGATCTAAATGGCTTGGGGATTGTAGGAGCAAGGATTGATGCTATAAAGGCTTTGGCAAAACAGGTGGCTGGCAAGGAATTGACAATCAACTGCACGACGCCAACCGATGAGTTTATAAAGAAAATTTGTAGTATCAAAGGCATCGGTGAATGGACAGCTTACTATATAGCGATGCGCGCATTGGTTGATCCTAATGCGTTCCCTTACTCAGATTTGATTTTATGCCGAGCGGCAACCACACCAGGACAGTCTTTGACTCCCAAGCAGTTGCTCATATTGTCTGCCGGTTGGCAGCCTTGGCGAGCCTATGCAGTGATTTTGCTGTGGCGTCATTATAATGAGCTGCATAAGCCATTGTTGAGCGCCAAGTCCAAAGCGAAACCTGATGCGTCTGTGAAAACAAAACTAGGCAGCAATAAATCCAAATCAAAGTAGCGCATGTGTAGCGGTTGATTGCTACTCAAAGAATTTGTTAGGAGAAACTATGACTACTCTGTATACCTATCATGAAACACCTATTGGTTCTTTGCTATTGGCCGGCACCGACGCTGGGCTATCTTTGCTAGGCTTTCCTCAAGGCAAAATGCAACGACGCCATGAGTTCGGTTGGCTTGAAAATTCGAATCATTTCACGGAAGTTAAACGTCAGCTAGACGACTACTTCTCAGGCACACTCGACTCATTTTCTGTGGCTTTATCTCCTGAGGGCACGAGTTTCCAGCTCGCGGTTTGGCAGGCGCTTCAGCAAATTCCCTTTGGTCAAACTTGGAGCTACGGCCAGTTGGCAAACTATATTAACCGGCCAAAGGCTTCCAGGGCCGTAGGCGCGGCCAATGGCGCAAATCCGATCCCAATTATAATTCCTTGTCATCGGGTGATTGGCAGTACTGGTAAGCTTACCGGGTTTGGTGGTGGAATTGAGACAAAGGAGTTTCTGCTAAACTTGGAGGCTCAGCGCGCGGCGCCAGATTTTGGTTTTTAACCCAGCGGCCAGATAGCCAGCAATCTGTGTTTGGGACACTAGTCTTCTTTGGGTATTGGTAGGGAACTCAGGCAGTATCAAGTTGTCGCAGTGTTATGGAAAGTTTTTAGTCATCCAACAGGAAGTTTGCCAGGCTCGGGCCATGGCGCACATTGCAAGCCCTATGCATTTCGCTACTACTGATTACAATTCCCATGAGGAAAGTGCCCAGCAATCAAATTTGCTAGTAATCGCTGTTCCAACAAGCCTGCTGCTACATTTGTTAATAGCGACCTTTTTTATTCAATCCGAGCACACAGTGCCAAAAGTGAATACCCCACAATTAGTTGCTATTAATTTGCTGCCCACAAATCCTAACAAGCCCTTAGAGCAGGCGCCTAAAGAATTAGTGTTACCCCCTGCAGCTACTGAACAAGCAGTGGTCGAACAAGCTGCTGCTGAAGAGACATTAAAACCAGGCGCTGCAGTCGGACCCCCGCCTATTGCCGATCTGCGCGACTTGGCTGGCGGGAGGGGAGTTGACGCTGTCATGCAGATCAACGCCCTAGAGGTGGAAAGCTCACAGGCCACTGGAGTGGATGATGCCGTTAGCCGCTCAATACCCTCGGTTGATTCAATTTCACGGTCAGTGAGAAAGCTATCCAGATCTTCCGAAGCGCAATTTTACTCCACTGTGTGTAATCCCTTAGAAGAGGAGGAAAGGCTTAAGGAATGTGCGCTCAAGCCAAATGCTTCCTATGCAGAGCTAGAGGTTAATGCCATATATCAGGCGTTCAATCCAGCACAAGAAATATCCCGTTCTGCAGCTGTATCAGCAGTCGTCTCGTCTCAAGCGCAGGCCGTAGCAAGTCGGCTGCGTAGCGAGCTTCCCCAGGGCTTGAGCGGTTACCTGATTGAAGAATTAGAGGCAGGTATTTCACACAGCGTTAATGAGGGCAATCGCGCGGTACAGCATATGATTGACATGACCGATAAGAGTTCAGCTGCAGCACAAGCACGGCAAGTCTTAGGTAATCCTTTGCTGATTGATCTTAAGCGTGCTCAACGCAATCCAACTCGAGGCGTATTAATTTCGCCGCCGTAAAAAGCCGATGCCTGCTTAAGTAGAATAATTAGATTAGACTTCTGAGGAACCGCAAGATACTATCTTCGCCGAAATTGTGAAGTCGTCGCTCCAAGCCAACGCTTAACTAAAGATTATTTACACTTTATTCCACCATATCTACAAGGGGCATCAGCGCCATGGATCATTTAGCTGGACAATCGGATTTAACCTGATTGGATTTGAGGTACTTTATGTCCTTAAACTAGGTAAAGCGGAATCTTAGACTACACAGTATTCAGACTGTTACTTTTTTTTTAGACTCTACCAGCTCACCACATTTAATCCATCCTCTCCTATTAATTCCTCAATCTCATCATAGAGATAGAAGATCAGGTTTCTCAGACTCCAAATTTTATTGGCAGCCAGCGTGTTGCTTCTCTCAATTTGAGTGTGGAATAAA
Organism: Pseudohongiellaceae bacterium; assembly: GCA_047617585.1. Lineage (GTDB taxonomy): Bacteria > Pseudomonadota > Gammaproteobacteria > Pseudomonadales > Pseudohongiellaceae > UBA9145. The sequence continues at coordinate 13,277 of JBLGBD010000025.1, forward strand.
ATTATGACTGTACAAAAAATAAGACGCTATTGGGCGCTGTTTAAACAATCAATTGCGGGTGATGCCGAAATGGATTACACCCAAGGCAATATCGCCAAGGCAACGCTGCTTCTTGCTATCCCGATGATTTTAGAAATGGCGATGGAATCTGTCTTCGCGGTCGTCGACATTTTCTTCGTCGCTGGGTTGGGAACCGCAGCGGTTGCAACGGTTGGCTTAACCGAAGCCATGATTACGCTTCTTTATGCCATTGCAATCGGTTTAAGCATGGGCACAACGGCAATAGTTGCAAGACGAATTGGCGAGCACGATGCCAAAGGTGCTTCACTTTCTGCAGGTCAAGCCATTTGGATTGGGATGTTAGTGTCTGTGGTCGTTGCGATAGTTGGCTTTTACTACGCAGAAAACATTCTGCAGCTAATGGGAGCCGATGATGAGGTTTTAGCTATTGGGGTGTCATACACCCGTCTTATGTTCGTTGGTTCGTTTACTATTTTATTTTTGTTTTTAATCAACGCAATTTTCCGAGGTGCAGGGGACGCAAATTTAGCAATGAGGGCTCTCACTCTGGCTAATTGTATAAACATCGTTCTAGATCCTTGCCTGATCTATGGCTATGGTCCGTTCCCTGAGATGGGGTTATTGGGGGCAGCCATCGCAACTAATATTGGCAGAGGCATTGGGGTCTTATACGGGCTTTATTATATCTGCGGCGGTGGTGGCCGCATTCGGCTTCACATGACTAACATGAAGCCCCATCTTGAGACCATGCTAAGCCTAGTAAAAATATCCATTGGTGGCATCGCACAATTCTTAGTGGCTACCGCGAGCTGGGTGTTTTTAGTGCAGATTGTCTCGGGGTTTGGCAGTGAGGCGGTAGCGGGCTATACCATTGGAGTACGTATCGTGATGTTTAGTATTTTGCCGGCCTGGGGCTTGGGTAACGCCGCCGCGACCTTAGTGGGGCAAAACCTCGGCGCCGGGTTGCCAGAAAGGGCGGAGCAGTCGGTTTGGCAAATCGTAAAACTCAATGGGCTCTACATGGGACTGGCATCGATAATTATGTTCGTCTTTGCCCAGTCAATTGTTGGCTTGTTTACCAATGAGCCGATAGCAGCAGGCTACGCGGTCGCCTGTATTCGCATTTTTGCGTTGGGCTACGTTGCCTGGGGTGGTGGCATGGCCATTATTCAGTCATTCAATGGGGCGGGGGATACCATGACGCCAACGTGGATTAACGTATTTTGCTTTTGGTTGGTACAAGTGCCTTTGGCCTACTTTTTAGCCATCACCTTGGAGGTCGGTCCCCACGGCGTATTTTGGGCGGTGTTCCTATCTGATGTGCTTACTTTTGTAGTAGGCTATTTAGTATTCAGACGCGGCAAATGGAAGCTGCGTGAAGTGTAATAAAACTATTCGAGTGAGACGATGTTAAGTAGTCAGCAACAGATCATTACAGAGGTAGCAACTTGGCTTTCTAGCGCCAAGCCAGTTTGGCTGTGTACTATTTTAAAAACCTGGGGCTCTTCGCCGAGGCCTATTGGCGCCATGATGGCTTGTACCCTTGAGGGAGAGTTGGTGGGTTCCGTGTCCGGTGGCTGTATTGAGGAAGACTTTGTGCAGCAGCTTCGAGACGGCAGTCTCAAAGCAAGATTCGATGCGGAACAAAAACCGTTTGTGGTGCAGTACGGTATGACTGAGGCTGAGCAGGCTCGATTAAAGCTACCCTGCGGCGGTCAGCTGCATGTCTTACTGGAATATATTGAACCTACGGCTGCTAACCAGCAGCTGTTTAGTCGACTACAGGATGATTTGGAAAAGCATCACAAAGTGAGCCGGGTGGTGGATTTAGCTTCGGGCGCTATGTCAGCAACTCAAAGCAGCAATGAAATTGCGGTAGTAGTCACCGGCAGTACACTAAGTCACAGTCTTAGCCCAATGTATCGATTGCTGCTATTAGGGGCAGGCGATGTCGCTAAATACGTCGCTGAGATGGCAATTGCACTGGAGTACGACGTTACCCTGTGTGATCCGCGGCCTAACTACCTCGATAACTGGGCAGTCGCCGGCGTTGAGGTGACCGCAAGACTGCCTGATGATGTGGTTAGAGATCATTTTAGTAACCCATACAGCGGCATCATAGCCCTTGCCCATGATCCTAGAGTCGATGATATGGCTTTGATGGAGGCGTTAAAAACAGAGGCTTTCTATATTGGCGCTATGGGCTCGGAGCGAACCTCCGCGGCACGCCGTCAGCGCCTACCAGAACTAGGTCTGTCGGAGGCTGAAATAGCGCTGCTGCACGCACCCATTGGTTTTCAGATAAACAGCAAAACCCCAGCGGAGATTGCGATCGCGATTATGGCTGAAGTGACTGCGGTAAGGCATAAGTCTGAAACGTTTGGCTAATAAAACGGGGTACCAAGCCGGCGTTTCTCCATGCCCCCATGCAGCGCCGCTGAGGGGGTGGGACAATCGAGAATTACTGCTCTACTGCGCGTTCTACTCCGGCGGCTTCCATGGTTTCTAAGCGGCGCGCGCCGGCAAGAATACCAATGATACCGTAGTTGCCTTCGTGGCAAGCGTATTCATAGATCGGTTCGTCCATTCGAGTTAAGGGATATTCCCCGGTCCACTGTGCTGTGTAGACAGTGGGATCATCCACGGTGAATCCGTAGACTATTTTGTTGTCCCCTTCGCGACGGAAAGTTTCAATCACAGTCAGGTTCTGGGTTGGTGCTCCTCGATAGGACATCCATGGATTATAGTTCTTGGTTTCCACTACCAAGGTATCTCCTTCCCAGCGACCGATGGAGTCTCCCATCCATTTCTGATGAACAGCCGATGCAGGGCTGCGCTCATCTGCGATCTTGATGATGCGCGAATCGTGGGCCATTTCGATAGTGATATTGACATAGCCTGGGGACTGCACAATTTGCATGTGGCTGTTGTACATCACTGGCGACATGACGGGCCCTGAGCTATTGCCGAAAGCAATGAGGCAACGTTCACCAAGCGCCCGTCCTTCCGGGCCATCATTTGGGTCTGGGCGGTCTGCTCGCAGTTGACGAACACGATCGCTAAACCCGGCGACCCGCTCAGGGATTCGGCCATTGGGTGGGTCAATTACTGCAGAGGTTCTAAATTCACCGTTAATAGTCGGAAGGAACATGCCTCTATCGGTCCAAAACAAATCGTAATTGCCCACCGAAGGCAGTGCGGCTAAGTCTGGCGGGGGCCTATTTGGATCTAATGGTTCGTTGTCTTGTTCCACTGCCTGCTGGGCTTGGCGCTCAAGTTCAAGTGCTTCGGCCTCTGTATAGGCCTGCTTGGTGCCCAGTTCTGAGGGTCTTTCAAATGGCATGACGGTGGCATTTTTCCAGTTTCCTTGAATATCCGGCGCGCCCCATTCAGTCCGCGGGGGAGTGTACTCTTGAGCAAGTAGCGTGGCCGGAAACACTAGGGCACAAAAAATGACAGCGTTGGGCAGCAAGTCCTTCATTGATAATCTCCATTATATAGTTATTCTAATTTACTAATATTAAAGCGTTTTATGGTAATTCAACTAACTCTATCGTCTTACTATTCGGGCTTTTCATAACATAGATTGTGCCATCGATTTGTGCCGATGGCTGTTGCAAATTGATACTGCTGGCAGATAGTAGGCTTAGTCAATAGCAGATTATAGGGGTGCCCTTCGAGGCCAGGGATAGGCAGTTTCTAATTGCCGAGCTAATTGTAGCAAGAGAGCATCCTCGCCCCAGTTCGCGGTGAGCATCACCCCAATTGGTAAGCCCTGACTGTTTTGATGCAAAGGCAAGGACAGGCTGGGCTGGCCCGTTGCATTATATAGCGCGGAAAAACCACTATAATGTTTATATTTGTCGCCATATTCAGCCAAATCGTCACTATTCATATCCAGCCACCCTAGCGGGGCTGGTGGCATGCTCAACACCGGTGAGATGATGATGTCACAGGTTTTGTGAAATTCATGCATTAGTGCTGCGGCACGCTTGAGTGTGTCTAGCGCGGTAATGTAATCGTCAGCACTTATTTTGCTGCCAATTGTCGCCATGAGCTTGCTAGAGCTTTCTAATTGACTGGATTCTATGGTTAATCCTAGTTCTGACAATCTTTTCTTAACAGATTGATATACATGAATATTAATTATTTTTCCGGTCGCAGAAGTGACGTGTTTGTAGTCAACCGGATGATTAATTTCTGTGACAGAATGACCAAGATCGCTTAGGTACTTGGCCGCTTTTTGGACCCCACCTATGCAATCACTGTGTATCTGTTGTCCCATGGGAGGGGTGAGCTGAATGCCCACGGTTAACGGCCTTGGTTCGATATTGAGCTCATCTAAAAACGCTGCTGGTGAGTGGGGTTTGGGAAACAAATGCGGCTTGGAAAGGGTGATAACATCTAAAAATGCAGCGCTATCCCTAACGGTTTGGCTAACGACATGACCAACACTCATGCCACTCCAGCAACCCGCGATTTCATCTTCTATTGTGGTAAGGCCGCGGCTTGGTTTGAAGCCAACTAGACCGCAGTTAGCGGCAGGTATTCTGATAGAGCCGCCCCCATCGGTCGCATGGGCGACAGGTAAAATGCCAGATGCAACGGCGGCGGCGGCGCCCCCACTAGAGCCGCCGGTGGAGAAACCTAGGTTCCAAGGGTTTTTAGTTGCCCCATTGGCTACTGGCTCGGTGGTGAGAGTGAGACCAAACTCGGGAGTGTTAGTTTTACCAATCACAATAAGGCCGGCATCGATGTAGCGGTGCACTATTTTGGCATTTTGCTGAGACACTACGCCGTTATAGAGGCGGCTGCCAAAACCGGTGACTAAGCCTTTAACTGTCGCAAGGTCTTTTATTAGGAACGGCAGGCCTGCAAGGAGGCTCTGTTGGTAAATTTCTGGGTTTTGATCAAAGGCTTGGGCTTGGGACATAGCTTGGTCGTAATTCGGGCTAAGCACTGCATTCAACGTTGGGTTGACAACTGAAGCACGGTCGATCGCCGCGTGCATAACCTCGCAGCAGCTAAAGTCTTTGTTTCTGAGCCCACGAGAAAGGTCGAGGGCATCCAGTTCGAGGTACTCAGAGGTGGTTAGCACTTTGTATAGATCTCCAACGCCATGGATTAATGGCTAAAATCGTTTGGGGCGATCGTCATCTCGGGTTACTAAGGATAGGCCGCCTGAATTATCTTCATTGTCCAAATCAGAATCTTCGCCGCCTTTACCGTCGGATAACTGAATACGCAGCCTCAAATTGTTTTTAGAGTCGGCATTTTTCAAGGCTTCTTCGTAGCTGATTTTGCCTTGTTTGAACAAATCAAACAGGGCTGAGTCGAAGGTTTTCATGCCCTGTTGCTCACCTTTCTCCATTACCTCTTTGATCTCCAAGATCTTTGCCTGCTTGATCAAATCGCAGATCCGTGGCGTGCCCAATAAAATTTCAATGGCGGCCGCGCGCTTGCCATCGATTGTTGGTATCAAGCGCTGCGAGACGAAGCCTTGGAGATTGAGCGACAAATCGAGAAAGAGCTGTTTATGTCGTTCTTCTGGGAAAAAGTTAATGATGCGGTCCAATGCTTGGTTAGCATTATTAGCGTGCAGCGTAGAAAGGCATAAGTGGCCAGTTTCAGCAAAAGCCAAAGCGTGTTCCATGGTTTCTCGACTTCTGATTTCTCCTATTAAAATGACGTCAGGTGCTTGGCGCAGGGTGTTTTGCAAGGCTTCCTCGTAACTTTTGGTGTCGACCCCTACCTCCCGCTGGTTAACAATGGATTTTTGGTGGGGGTGGATAAATTCGACAGGGTCTTCGATGGTGATAATGTGGCCATCACTGGTCTTGTTTCTGTGGTCAATCAAGGCTGCTAGGGACGTAGATTTACCAGAACCGGTGCCGCCAACGAACAGCACGATGCCCCGTTTCTGCATGATCAGGCTTTTGAGAATCGGTGGAAGACCCAAAGAATCGGCGCTGGGTATCTCTGTTTTAATGTTTCGAGCAACGATGGCAACTTCGCCTCGCTGTTGGAAAATATTAACCCTGAAGCGGCCGATTTCTGGGTCTGCGATTGCCAAATTCATTTCTGGGCTTTTTTCGAATTGCTTTATCTGTTCTTCATTCATTATCTGATAGGCAATTTTCTTTACCATACCTTCTGGTAGCTTCTTATCGATGAGGGGAGATAATTTACCAAAGGCTTTTATGCTTGGTGGCGCGCCGGTAGTTAAAAAGAGGTCGGAGCCTTCTTTCTCAATCATCATCTTTAGTAAGTCGTTAAAGCCCATAGTGGTTTTCCTGCGTGCTGTTTATTTTTGACTATCGGTAAAAGTTAGTTTTAGTTGTTTTATTTGCTGGATTCTTCGAAACGCCCCTCAGTAAACCAGCCAACTGGCTTGATAGAGTCTTCAACTTTGTCTGTAACATCTAAGATGAGTGCAAATAGTGCCATCCGCACTAGTACACCGTTGTCAGTTTGTCTGAAGATAGCTAGATTCGGATGCTGGTTGAGGTCGTTATCTAATTCGTTGGCTTCTTCTCGTGAGTCACGGGGTAGAGGGTGCATTATTACTGTATTTGGTTGGCAGTGCATGGTGTAAATGGCTTGATTCAGACGAAATCGACCACGGTATAGGTCCGCTTCCAGCTTAGTATTGAAACGCTCTTCTTGAATGCGGGTCAGATAAACAGTGTCGTTGTCGTTCAAGCCGGCTTCCAAATTTTCCGTTTCGATAACAGTATGCCCGGCCGCCTTCAGCTCGCTCACAATCTCTTGCGGCATCTGCAGTTCTTTCGGTGAAATCAATGTAAACGTGATGTTTTTGTAAAGGATGATTAATTTCGACAGGGAGTGCACGGTTCTGCCATGACGTAAGTCTCCCACCATGGCAATTCGCATACTATCAATGCCTTTGCCATTGGCCTTGAGTTCCTTGCGGATGGTGTACAGATCCAACAGCGCTTGAGAGGGGTGTTCATTAGGCCCGTCACCGCCGTTGATGACAGGTACTCTACTAGCTTTGGCGAATTCGGCCACCGAGCCAGGCTGTGGGTGCCGCAGGACAATGACATCGCTGTAACCGCTGATAACCCGCGCAGTGTCATACAGAGACTCACCTTTTGAAATGGACGAGGTCTTAACATCGGTGGTCTCACGTACGTCTCCACCGAGAAGGTTAAAGGCGCAGCCAAAACTGAACCGAGTTCTAGTGCTGGGCTCAAAAAACATGTTGCCTAAGATTGCGCCATCCAATACCTTGGTGAGGCGCTCGCGGTTAGCGTAGGGCCGCATGGTGTCAGCCACCTTAAATACAGTCTCGACATCTTCTCTTTGAAATTGCTGCACACTTAAGATGTGGGAGCCGCGAAAATCCATAGATTCCACTCAACTAGGGTCAATTAAAGTTTGGCAGCCGCTACTTGAAATGCGAGCACAGCCAAATAATCCTAGGGATACTACTACAAAACAATGAATTGAAGGAATTGCTGTTCGTGTTAGGTGATCGCAGTCAGACTCTGGCACAATGCGCTTAACGACACTCAGTTAAGTGAAGCCATTGCAAACTTTTTATTGGTACGATTTTGAGACTTTTGGCGTTGACCCCCGTCGAGATAGAGCGTCCCAGTTCGCAGGTATCCGCACTGACGCCCAGCTAAACATTATTGGTGAGCCATTAGTTATTTACTGCAAGCCAGCCAACGATTTTCTTCCTAGCCCAATGGCGTGTTTAATTACCGGTATATCACCGCAAAAAGCGCTGGCCGAAGGCCTTGTTGAAGCGGAGTTTATCCGTCAAATTCAGCATGAATTTAGCGAGCCTGAAACGTGTGTGGTGGGATATAACAGTATTCGTTTTGACGATGAAGTAACTCGGCAGCTGCTTTACCGAAATTTCTACGATCCCTATGCAAGAGAATGGCAGAACGGTAACTCCCGTTGGGATGTAATAGATATGGCGCGGCTTTGCGCTGCAACTCGACCCGAGGGAATTACATGGCCTGTTAGAGACGATGGCAGCACTAGTTTTAGACTTGAAGAGCTGACCAAGGCGAACGCTATTGATCATGGCCGGGCTCACGATGCTCTGTCAGATGTTATCGCTACTATCGAAGTCGCTAAACTAATAAAAAAGCAGCAGCCAAAGCTGTTCGACTATGCCTTAAGCTTGCGCAATAAGAAAAAGGTGCAAGCGGAACTCGATTTAACCAGTAAAAAGCCCGTGCTGCATGTCTCCATGATGTATCCCGCTAAATTGGGCTGTTTAGCCTTAGTTATGCCCATCTGTTTGCACCCCACTAACAGCAACGGGGTTATTGTCTATGACCTGCGGGAAGACCCTAGCTCTTGGCTTGAACTCAGTGTTAGTGAAATTAAAGAGCGGATTTATACGTCTGCCGAAAATTTGCCTGAAGGCGTCAAACGTATTCCTTTGAAGACAGTGCATATCAATAAGTGTCCAATCATCACTTCAATGGCTGTGCTTAGCGATGAACAGGCAGAGAAATTTGAGCTGAATAAAAGCCAGTGTCTCAAAAATTGGCAAGTCCTTCTGGCAAACCCATCGGTTTGGCGCAAGGTGTCCGAAGTGTTTAAGGAGGAGTTCGGCGACAAAGAGCAAGACCCTGACTTTGCTATTTATAGCGGTGGTTTTTTTAGTGAGTCGGACAAATCTTTAATGAAGACCATTAGGCAGACCACAGCAAAAGACTTGGCACGCATAGATATGCCATTTCGCGATAAACGCTTAAAAGAAATGCTTTTTCGCTACCGGGCAAGAAATTTCCCCCAGACTCTGAGTACAGAAGAAAGTCAGGCTTGGGAAAAGTTTAGATTAGCCAGATTGGCAAACGCCGACGCCCGTGCAGTGTTTGATACAGAGATGGAGCAGGCGAAAACTAGGGTGAGTGATGATGATACTCGACATGCCTTAGGGCAGCTTTCATCCTATGTCGATACTTTGGTTCAGTCGCAATAATTAGTCCTGCCAATTAAAGCCGATAAATACGAGTGGCGTTATCATGGTAGAGCTTGGCTTTCTCAATGCTTGAAAAATCTTTGGTAATCCGTTTAAACGAATTCCATAGCAGGTGATAGGAAGCTGAAACTTTATCAACGGGGAAGTTGCTTTCAAACATGCAGCGATCTACGCCGAATGTGTCGATGCAGTGTGCTATGTAAGGTCTATTCACTTCCGCCAGTTGTTTTGAAGAAGGTGGAGCGCTTTTTTTGTGCCAATTAAACCCGTTGATGGGCATGCCCAAGCCGCCTAGCTTCACAACCACATTGTCATGTTTGCTCAACGCGGTAATGCTTTTTTGCCACTGAACAAACACCTCTTGGTGTTTGTTAGCATAGGGGCCGATTCCCAGTGGGCCACCCACATGATCTAAGACAATACTCTGGTAGGGGAATGCATTCGCCAGGTCGCTCAGATCACCCAGCTGGGGATGGTAAAGCCAGGCATCAAAAACAAGATTATATTTTTCAAGACGAGCGAAACCTTGGCGAAATTTGTTGTCCAGATAAAGAGCAGGTGGTGGTTTGCTGTGGGAGTTGCGCACGGACTCACTGGCATCCCAACTGGCGCTGTGACGGATGCCGCGGAAACGCCCTGGGCTTGCCTGGGTGTGAGCCTGAAGAACCTGGTCGAGCATTTCAGTGCGCCTTAAATCAGCATGGCTGATTATCCCCGCGGCAATTCGGATATCGCCGGTATTGTCCAAGAGGCTTTGTGCGGCCAAGGAGTCGACGAATTGAGTTTCGCCAACGGGTGCAAGATCGAGGGTTGATTCGCTGTCATACATAGACAAACATTCAACGAAAACGGTGCTAACAATGTTGTGACCGCTGCCCACGTCGGCCATGAACTCGTTTACCAGATACCTGCTTTTAGGGTAATCCCAAAAATGATGATGGGGATCGCAAATAGTAAGCTCTGGCTCCAAGGTTCGCTCTTTTACTTGCTCAAGCCATGACTGAGAAACTGGCATTTTTAACCTTTGGAAAAATTGAAAACAATGTCGCGATTGGGTGAAACAACTAGTATCAAGTCAGTTTTTTAATATCTCATGAAACGCTCAGTGGTTGAAGGGGTATCTGGCCTTAGTGCTTCAACTCTATTAGGCTGTAGGCGTTTGGTTCAGACTTTGTTTAAGTTCAGTTGCAGTATTGAGGCGGATCGGAATTTGGTTTTATTTTTAGTGAGCCTCCACATAGTGGCGGTTTAGTTTGGTCTTTTTTGTTTAGCCTGTCAGGCTACACTTCAGCTGGACGCCTGTAACACTCTATAGGAGCAATACCGATTTATAAGCACACGGTGGAACTAATAATACGCAGTGTTTTGTTAGCCCAGGTAATAGCCTGCAGGATAAAATTCTCGCAAACGCTTGGCAAGTGTCAATGTCCTCTGGATGCGCCGACTATTTTCAGTTGCTAATGTCAGCTAAGTTGATACTCTCTCGCTCACACCTTGCACGAATCATTTGAAGAATTAAATACTCATATTGACAGTTTGATGACGGAGTTATTACAGTGAAATTGCCTCTGGTTTTATTGGTTAGTTGTTTTTGCCACTACTGTGTTGGGGCCGAGATACAGCGTATTGCTTTTGGTTCATGCAGTCATCAAGATAAGCCTCAGCCTATTTGGCAAGAAGTGTTAGCCGCTGACCCCGATCTGTTTATTTTCTTAGGCGATAATATTTACGGTGATTCAGATGATGCTGCTGTGCTGTCTGAAAAATACCAGACTCTTTATCAACAGCCTGGTGTGCAGACTCTGTTTGAGACAACGCAGGTTATCGCCACTTGGGATGATCATGATTACGGGCGTAACGATGCGGGCAATGAGTACCCGTCTAAAGAAGCATCCAGACAAGTGATGCTAGATTTTTTTAGGGAACCGCTGGGCAGTGATAGACGCACTCGAGATAGCGGGATCTACACTTCCTATGTGTACGGTGAAGAAGGTAAGACAGTACAAGTTATCCTACTTGACCTGCGCTGGAATAGAACTGAAATTGTCCAGATTCTCGATCCAGTAAGGCGAGGTTTAAGAACCGCCGCTAATCGCGGGCCTTATGATGCTGCTCTCGACGCTGACGCACAAATGCTGGGAGAGCAACAATGGCTATGGTTTGAAGCGCAGCTAAAAGTTGACGTGGACCTGCGCGTGATCGGTTCGAGTATTCAATTGTTGGCTGAGTTTACCGGTTGGGAAACATGGGCTAACTACCCAAAAGACAGGCAGCGGTTTTTCGAGCTAATGCAGAAGCACCAACGTGAACCCATTGTGATTCTTTCAGGCGATGTGCACTGGTCAGAGTTTAGCCGTATTGATGAGACAGCTAACGGCTGGCCGCTGCTCGAAATTACTTCGTCTGGCTTAACCCAAGAGTGGAAGGCTATTAGCCCAAACCGTCACCGGGTTGGGGAGGCATTTGCGGTGGCTAATTTTGGTTTGCTGGAAATCGATTGGTCAGAAGAGCTACCGAGTGTGGAGGTGTTTATACGAGATGCTTCGGGCATCGATTTGATTCATCAAACCTTAAAATTCTGAAATTCTGAACATGCCTTCTTAGGGAGTGTTAATGCGCTCAAAATCTAACTCGAACTTGTCGCTTAGGGCTTTGGCTTGAAATATTTTTACCTTAGGGTATTTGCGTAATAGTAACGTGTTGAGCTCGAGCTTTTTTTCGGCCGCCATGGCAGCGCCCAGGTAGACAGCCTTAACCTCATGGGTTGGAAAGCTAATGTCTTCATACCACAAATGTTCCTCTGCAGGTTCTTGGTTGACGGACTTTAGTAAGCGCCATTCTTTTTGCGGGCTCTCAGCTTTAGACTTACACATAAATTTGCTTTGAAATTCGTCCTGCACCAAAACCGTAGACTGGTTCATTAAAATATCCATCTGTTCTTTAAGAGAAGAAATCTCTGGCTTTTTTTCTGAGTATGACACCGGCATCGGGTTCTCTAGGCTGCTGTCTTCTCCAGTTGCGAAGCGTATGGCTACTCCACTGTGGTTGTCTCCATGGTTGTCCCAAAGGATTGTATTGTCATGGGATTCGGTAAGACAGAGGATGCGTAGATTGCTGCTGTATTGCTTCCAGTCGTTCATGATCTGAAGCATTTTGGGTTCTCTATATTGAACCATACTCTTAAGCAGTTCGCTCAACACATCTGTCGCTTCGTCCTCGGAATCGAATCTGTCCTCGGCACGCCAGCGTTTGATGGCTTTGATGAGAGGGCTATTGCCCTCCGGTTCGTCTCGAGAAAAAATCAGTGTGAGAGTGTTTTTGACACAAGCAAGCAACAGACCTTTGGAGTCAAAGTTTAAGCTAGAATTGTGATTTAGCTCGAACGGGTCTCTAAAAACACTAGGCGCCGACCAGCGCAGACTGGATTCAGACAGAATTTGGATAGCCGATTCGGCGCTCGCAAACTTCACTAGCGAAGTTGGCTGTTTGTTATTCACATACACTCCTTGTGGCTCAACCGCTTGGAATCAGTGGTTGGGCGGCGGCGACTGGGGTTCAAAAATCACACGAACACCTAGAAGCCGTTTTCCTCTCGAAAGTATGGTTGGTAAACCTCAGTTTTTCCAGTTTGGCTGGCTATTTAGGGCCAGTTTTTAACTAATTCTGATGTATAGCCTTGCTCTGACGAGTATTTCTCCTGAATTGGCTGCTTGCATTTGGCTTGCTTGCTGTTAAATTGCCCCGATGCAAAAATCCTCAACCAGCGCCGAACTCTACAAAGCCCTCATTTTCCTTAAGCCTTACACTCGCCAAATAATCTGGGCCAGTGTCGCGCTGGTGTTCACCGCAGGGCTTAGCTTAGGTTTAGTTCAATACGTCCGTATTATCGTCGACCAAGGCTTCGTAGCTAGCTCCACAGCGTCTTTGAATCAAGCTATCTTGGGCTTTATGCTGGTTGCCTTTTTACAGGCTATTGGCACCTTTGCTAGATTCTATTGGGTGTCTTGGCTAGGCGAGCGAGTGACGGCGGATATCCGCAAGGCAGTCTATAGCCATTTAATCTCACTCCACCCTGGGTATTTTGAAGCCAATTTAAGCGGTGAAATACAGTCTAGGATAACCACAGACACCACGTTGATTCAGTCGGTTATCGGCTCTTCAGCTTCTATAGCACTGCGTAATCTTTTGATAATGCTAGGCGGCACTGTCTTCTTATTCATTACTAACCCTCGCCTAACCTCGGTGGTGTTGATCTGTATCCCCCTAGTTGTCGGGCCAATAATGTATTTTGGGCGAAAAGTTCGCCATTTGTCTCGCAGCAGCCAAGACGAGATAGCGAATGTGGGAGCCTATGTGGGAGAAACCATACAGCAAATTAAGACTGTGCAGGCCTACAACCATCAAGAGTATGATCGAGCCCAATTCAGTGCTCACGTCGAAACTGCTCTGAATGTAGCGGTGCGGCGGATTAAAACCCGCTCGTTTCTGATCACCGCCGTCATGACCTTGGTATTCGCGGCGGTTGGGCTAATGATTTGGGTCGGTGGCCAGGACGTTATTAACGGTGTCATGTCTGCCGGTGAGTTAACGGCGTTTGTAGTTTATGCTGTGCTAGTGGCTACCGCAGTTGCTGCTATCAGTCAGGTTATTAGCGAGCTGCAACGAGCAGCTGGAGCCTTAGAGAGGTTGATGGAATTGCTGCATGCGCAAAGTTTAATCTTAGCGCCAGAGTCACCTAGGGTGCTAGCGGCGCCTTTTCAAGGCAGCCTTAGCCTTGAAAAGCTTAGTTTTTGCTATCCTTCAAGGCCTGACATTAAGGCACTGGCGGACATAAATTTGCACATTGCGCCGGGTGAGAATGTAGCGCTGGTTGGGCCTTCAGGTGCAGGAAAGTCGACACTGTTCGATTTAATCATGCGGTTTTATGACCCTGGGGAGGGCTGTGTGCGGCTTGACGGAATCAATATAGCCCACTTAGACCCAGTCGAGCTGCGACGTCATATTGGGGTGGTTTCTCAAACTCCTGCCATGTTTACCGGTAACGTTTGGGATAACATACGCTATGGCCGACCCGAGGCCAGTGAAGAAGAGCTTATTGCCGCTGCAGAATCGGCCTATGCTGCTAATTTTATTGAAGAATTACCCGATAAGTATGAAAGTTATCTAGGCGAGTCTGGGGTGAGATTGTCCGGTGGTCAGCGACAGCGCATCGCTATTGCAAGGGCAATCTTGAAAGACCCGGAGATTTTATTGTTAGACGAGGCAACCAGTGCATTGGATGCTGAGAGTGAACGCCACGTACAGCTTGCACTTGAAGTGCTGATGAAGAATAGAACATCATTAATAATTGCCCACAGGCTCGCAACCGTTATGAATGTGGACAGGATCGTAGTGATGGATAAAGGCAGAATTATCGCTCAAGGAACCCATCAGGAACTGATAAAATCCAGCCCGCTGTACGCAAATTTAGCAAACCTGCAGTTTGGTCAATCCACCTCAAGGCGGCCAGTGAAATCTGAGCCTTAATTTGGGTCGGCAGGTTGACAAGAATTATTTGAACTGAGAATGAATCACAACCAAAGGAAGTAAGACTTTTTGGACAAGTTTCAAGATATCAGGCCCTACAACGATCAAGAGATTCGACCTGTGTTGAACGAACTGATTAAAGATCGGGGGTTTCTTACTACGATCGGGCAGTTCTATTACCCGCGTTTAACCAAAGCGCTGCCAGGGCTTATGTGTTTTGCCGCGCAGCAAAAACTCAAGCGTCAGCTAAAGCCTGTGCATAACATCAAAACCATGCAAGATGTGATTGCTCAGTACATGGATAAAATGATTGAGGATACGGCGACGAAGCTGACCCATTCAGGCATGGAAAACCTGAAAGCAGACAGGTCATATGTTTTTATCAGCAATCATCGTGACATTGTTATGGATCCAGCGTTTGTTAACTATATGCTCTACCATGGCGGCCACGAAACATTGCAAATAGCTATAGGTGACAACCTCTTAAAAAAGCCATTCGTCTCGGATCTCATGCGTCTCAACAAGAGCTTCATCGTCAAGCGTTCTTTAAAGGGTCGGGAGCTGCTGGCGGCCTTAAAGCTGATGTCCGAATATATTCATTTCTCGATCAAGCAGGGTCAAAATGTATGGATAGCTCAGCGCGAAGGGCGAGCAAAAGACGGCATTGATAAGACAGACCCAGCAATATTGAAGATGCTTGCAATGGGTAACCGTGATGTAAAGCTAGGAAAGAGTTTAAAGCAGCTGCATATTGTTCCGGTAAGTATTTCCTATGAGTATGACGCTTGTGATGTGCTTAAGGCAGATGAGTTATATCAAATAGCCACTACGGGCGAGTATGAAAAAGATGATAGCACAGATATAAAAAGCATCGTCACTGGAATGATTGGTTTTAAAGGCAAGGTACACGTGGCGTTTGGTGAAGAGCTGCGGATTGCCGGGAACGACCCTGATCATATTGCGCTAGACATAGATGGGCAAATCCTGCGCAATTACGCCCTTAACGAAGTTAACTATCTGGCCACAGAAAGGCTAAAGCAAGACGGTATGCTGCCTTTGCACCTATTGCGGCCAGGTTTTGATAAGCAAGAAATCTCAGCGAAAGCGCGCAATGAGTTTGAGCAGAGATTAAAAACCGTAGATCCTAAATTAATCCGTCACTGGTTATTCAGCTACGCAAACCCAGTGATCGCACGATTTAAAATTGAATAAGCTAGTTATTGCCGGAGCTATTTATGTTAGCTCAGATTTGACCTGCTAGACGGGGTCAGTTGTGATTGTAACTAAGCTCTAAACGAAGAATTTCTATTTATCAATCTGCCCTCCGCGAAGTATCCCGGGAAGACTGTAATTTCCTTCATGACAAGCAAATTCATAGACCTTACCATCAATCATATCCAATTCAAATTCCCCAGACCAACTCTCGGTATAGTAATCAGAGTCGTCTACAACAAACTCATATAATATTTTGGTATCGGAATGGCGAGTAAAGCGTTCTTTCACCGTCGAATTTTCACCTATAAGAACTGGCCTCCCGATATTAAAACGTGCTGGTTCGGTCGACTCAAAATTGGAAGTTTCGACTACTAGGGAGTTGTCCTCCCAAGTTCCAACGGAATGTCCCATCCAAGACCGAGGTGGACGGTGTTCACTTTCCTCTTCAAGATATATTATTCTAGCGCTACCTTGATCTTCCGTGTATATCAAAACATGATCTTTGTTCTGAACAATTTTGTGAGGAATTACATCAAAAAACATTCTAATGGGTGGGGAACCCAGTCCTCCTAAGCATCTTTCCCAGCGCTGTCTCTGTTCTGGGTGGTCGAAAAGTTCTACTCTCCGAGATTCCCACTCTGCTAACTCTAAGCCTTTTGAAGAGTAGGGCATAAGTCCATTCTCTGGCTGTGTGATTATCGACGACCTGGCTACACCGTTTACAGTAGCCATGGCAGCGGCCCCCGACAAATCGAAATTGGGATCCAAGAGCTCTGGTAGGCCAGCTAGAAAGCCAGCGCCAAACTGCGCGGCCTGTTCATCAGTAATATCGAGAGTTTGGAACAATGCCGGCCTTTCTAGTAATGTTAAAGAAGTTGCTTCCCAGTTTCCCTGTAGGTCCGGGTGATCATATTCAGTGCGACTGACCGAATAGGGTAAAGCTTCATTTGCGGCTGCAGGTGAAATAGCGAACAAAGATAGAGAAAGGGCGAATATGGCGTAAAACACAAATATTCTGTTTTTCATTGGTGCTGCTCCCTACTTATTTTTAGTTTTGGGGCAGTTCGATCACTACCTTGATAGTGATACTAGAGGTTCTGTTTGTCACGAAATATGGATCACCGAATTCATGTGCTTATATACAGTCCTGCCAGTTACAAGACACGTAGCGAATGAAATGGACTTCCCGAGCAACGCCAGTGTCAGCGAATTAACAACTATTAGCCATTGAATACAGAGTAAGAGCAACGAGTTACAAGTGGTGCCCGCCGAGACTTGCGAAGGCGGCAGATGACAAACAGGTCAGACCGAGGAAGTTATAACCTGATATTACGGGTGATCAAAAAAATCGTCTTACGAATGAGGCAAATTTCTCTAGCGAATACTCATCTAGGTCCGGGTTAACAAAAAAACTATCAGAAAACCGAATGTAGAACAGCAGTCTATTCCTTTAAGTCTAATATAGTCCGGACTTGACTCTTGGGGTGTCCAAGTAGCCGTAATAATAGGGAAACCGCACAGCGGTTTATCCTCTTAGAGAGGATTGTTATGTGTCGAAAAGAACTAATGTTGTTCTTCTGCGCGCACAACAATTTCATCCATTTTCGCTCTAAACCCTGCCTCGAAAAAACTTCTGGAAATACTCCAAGCGACCCTTGCTTCAGGCTGGTTGAAAATTACGTTCTCCCATCTTGCAAGTTGGGGAGTGAAATCGCCTTCCTCGTACAGGCCTCTTTGATACTGATACCAATCATTTTCGAAGATCGAAAACATACCTTGATAAAGTGAATATAATCGCGTGTACTCGCCATTCTTTCTGGATATTGGTTCTCCACGCAGAGATCTGGCGTGTATCTCTGCTAGCTCTTTATCCATAAACCATTCAGAAATTTGAGTATAGTTTTGAGAGATAGTTGAACGCGTCTCGGCTTGCATTTCCATCGTGTTCTGTTGAAATTCGCTTACTAAGAAGATAATCCCAATCAAAACCCCGACGTTTCCAATGGCTGCCAACCAATTATTTATTTCAATTATCTTCATTTGAACATGGGACCTTTTCGTCTAAATGTCTTCACGGCTGCAGTTTTCGTATGGCCCTGCAAACATAAAGCCCGTAATAATAGGAGCACGTAGTGCGTCCTTTTAGCTTTGATTGTTCCGTTCTATGAAGCAACTGAATTCTTTAGAGTTTCAGCTACCCGCTGGTTAATGCTTTTGTCTTCCCCTGTAGCTCGAGCGGCAATTTCGCTGTGCAATTTGGAAGGAGTTCTTAAATTGAACAATGAGAAAGTTAGAGATGAG